>CAZASU010000108.1:0-7153 GCA_964487785.1 uncultured Gemmatimonadaceae bacterium
GCCGGGGTGGGAGCCGTTCTCCTACTCTTGATTGAGCGCCGAAGGCGGGCAGGCGGTAAGGGGTGAGGTGATGATGAGGTGTCCTGTTGATCACCACCTCTAGCGTAATCTATCATCTTACCGCCCTCCCGCCTTACCTCATAAACGGAGCCCACAGGTCCGGTATCCGCTCGACGGCTGATGCCTGTTGAGTGCCGATCGGCAAAGGCCAGGCGAACCAGCCCTGCGGGTCGTTGGTCGTAGATCCTGACAGCCAGCCGGGGCAATCTTCCTTCGACGACCTCGAGCCAAACGGGATCGAGACGCAACAGCAGGCTCCAGCCCTTGGCGCCATCGCGCGCGCTCACCTCCCAACCGCCGCCCGACCGTTCGGCTCCGAGCCGCCAGTCCGGGTCATCCTTCGGTGGCTCCCAGCGCCCGAGTCTCCCTCGGAAGACCACGCTGCTGTCCAGGGTGCGGCGGAAGTACAACTGGAAATCATCGTGCTTCGGATTCCCACCCCCGTTGCCCATGGTGTCGAGGCTCACCACGAAGTCATCGCCCCACTAGGGTGTCGAGTCCGGAATAGTCGCCGCCACGAAGAAGGTGTCCCTCGAGCGGAGGAGCCAGATAAGGGTGGGCGGTGCGGGAATCAATCGTATCTGGAGGGTGTCGGGGAAGGAAACCTGGAGCAGCATGAGCACCGGAATCAGCACGGGCTGAGGTCTGACTCGAGGACCAGCCGCAGCCAGCCCCGCGCAGGACAGCGAGGCCTCACTCGCGTCAGTCGTCGGCAGGAATGGGCAGGTCGAGCTCGAAAAAGAAACGGGTTCCTTGACCTACTGCGCTCTGGATGCCCAAGGTACCGCCCATGACAGCGACCAACTTCTGGCAAATCGACAGACCCAGTCCGGGAGTCGAGAAGGCAACCTGACCCAGTTGACTCATGGGTCGAAAGGCAGAACAGATGCCCTCGAGCATCCTGGCGTCCATTCCCGGCCCAGAATCGAGGACCTCGAACATCACCCGCGTCCCACCTACGTCGGTGGCCAATAACCGGACGAACCCGCTGGTCGTAAACTTGAGAGCATTGGTCGCCAGGTTGAGCAATACTCGATGGAGCGCGTGCGCATGGCCGATCCGGCAGTCGACGCCGCGTCGCTGAAACTCCAAGAGCAAGCCCTTCTCCTCGGCGATGGGAAGCGCGATATCTCGCACCGCGTGCATCGTGTCTTCGATGGAGAACGCTACCGGCCCTGGATCGAGAACAAGATCTGCTCCCCTGGCCAGGTCGAACAGGTTTTCGGCCAGCGTGCTGAGCCCAAAGGCTGCTCCATACACCAGGCCCAGGCGCCGCGCGAGGGCGACTGGCAAGGGGTCGCTCCCTCGACGCATTGACTCAACGAGGATGAGAATGGAAGCCAGCGGCGAGCGCATATCATGAGCGACTTCCGTCAGCAGTTCCAAGGCGTCCGGCCCGGCGAGCCGGCTCCGGAACCTTTGTGAGATGTCTTGTTCTATGCGCTGCTCGACGCGCTCCACTGCGTCCAGGACACGAAGGACATCCGGCGCAGTGTGGGAGACTTTGGCACGAGCGAGGAAGGATCTGCGCAACGCGTCCACCAGACGCCGCGCGGGAAGCCAGGGCGCAATCTCGATATCCGGCGCCCGTTCCGTCTCGACCGCCTCTCGAACCGCCTCCAGGATTCCGTTCAGTTGAGCATCTACGTCCTCGAGAAGAGCCTCGTGGGGAACGGACTCCCACGAGAGGATCACATCCCGCGCTGCGGCGTCGAGCATTGCTGCGGCTGCGCGCGCAAGGGTGCCCGGTGCACCCATCTCGGTGCACGAGCTCTCCAGCACGTCTGGTCTGCCGTGCGCTGCCGCCTCTGTCCATGCGGCACGGTGCTCCCGAAAGCCTCTGCCGCCCAACTGATGGTCTCCGCCTCTAAGCGATTTCCTGGTTGCGAGTGCCATGCTTCTCGAGCAGCCTATACAGCGTGGTGCGATCGATGCTGGCCAGGCGCGCCGCTTTTGACATGTTCCGTCCCGAGCGACTCACCAAACGGGCGAGGTATTCCTTCTCGAACCGTGAGACGAGAAGTTCTCGGGCCGTGTAAAAGTTCTCGCTCATCAGCTCGGCCGGAATTGCTGACGCGTCCAGCCTCCGTGGCCCCGACGGCCGGCGACACACGGGAAAATCGGACGGGGTAATACGCTGTCCCGGCTGGCAGAGTACCGCCAGGTGTTCAATAAAGTTCTGAAGCTCACGAACATTCCCCGGCCAAGGGCGTCCACAGAGAAAATCTGTGGCCTCATCAGTCAGCAGAGGAATCGGTTCACCCGGCCGCCGATGACGTCGCCAGTAGAAGTCTAGAAAGTGACTGGCGAGCACCGGAACGTCTTCGGTGCGCTCACGTAGAGGCGGAAGATGGATGGTAACCACGCCGAGCCGATAGTAAAGATCCTCGCGCAGGATGCCGCTGCCCACCGCATCCTCTGGATCGCGATTCGTGGCGCTGATGAATCGAACGTCCACGACCGCGTCCGGCGTCTCGCTGCCTACCCGCCGAACGACGCCGTCCTGCAGTACTCGAAGCAGCTTCGCTTGGAGCGGGTGCGACATCTCGGTGAGCTCGTCCAGGAAAAGCGTGCTGGCATTCGCCACCTCCAGGAGCCCCGGCTTGTGCCGGTCGGCGCCGGTGAATGCCCCTTTACGATGGCCGAACATCTCGGATTCCAGAAGCGGCTCCGGCAGTGCAGCGCAGTTTACCGGCACCAGAGCCCGGCTGGCACGGCGGGAGTTTAAATGGATAAACTGCGCGATGACCTCTTTCCCCGTCCCACTCTCGCCCGTAATCATCACAGTCGCGTCCGTGCCTGCAACCCGGCGCGCCAGATCCACCGCCTCCTGGAATGCGGGAGCCGAGCCGAACAGGGCGAGTTGCCCTGCTGCGCCGTTCTGAACGACCGATCTGGTCGATTCGGACGAGCGGCGGCCAGACAGGATTGCGCAGGCCGCACGGCCGGCCAGGACCTGCAGATGCGAGGGGGCGAACGGCTTGGGAAGATAATCCCAGGCTCCGCGTCGAAGCGCATCCATGCTGGAGCCGACGCTGGGGTTGCCCGTCATCACGACTACGATGGTGCTTCGGTTGGCGGCTAGTGCTGCCGCAAGCACCTCCGTGCCGGACACGGGCGTCATGTACAGATCGACGAATACGATGTCGAATGGCCGCCGGCTGAGAAGATCGACGGCATCCTCGCCGCGACCGACGATCGCTACGGTGTAACCTTCGGCTTCTAAGAGGCCGGCGCAGCCCTCACGGAGAGGCCGGTCGTCATCGACTACAAGGATGCCAATACCGCTCTTGTCGGACGACAGTGAATCAGGACTAGTAGAATCGATTGCCGGTGAAGCGGGCGGGCCTCGGGTGAGCATCCTGCGGTCCCCCTACGGGGTCTCGAGAACACGAACCACCATGACTTTGTCCCAGGCGGGGGCAGTCCACGACACACACACTCGACCAGGCAGATGTTCGCGGGTATCGGTCGCTGAGATAACACCGATTCACAGACGTGTCAAGAGCGCGCCGGGAACCCGCATAGGCACATGTTTGTCTCGAATGTTGTTTCACTGCCGGATCCATCCGTCGATTATTCAGGGACCTTTGCGATTAATCATCGACGTCCTTCAGGTGGAACATCGTCGTAGCTCACGATATCCGCTTCTCGCTGCCCGGCAGCGTAGCGCACCGCCGTTGCGGCGCGCAGGAGCATTTCGGGCACGCTCGAAAGAGACTCTGCGAAATTCGTCGCGGCGCAATAACCCGCGCGAATGGCAGGCGCTGTTTCCAGCCGCACGTTCGCAGGTGGCGCGGCGAGCAGGACTTGCAGGCGGCGCACCATGGCAACCGCTCCACCGGAATCCGATCCCGGGGCGACCACACCGAGCTCGTCCTCGGAGAAGCGGCCCACACCATCCGCCGATCGTCCCTGCGATTGCCAGAGTCTCGCGATGTCCCGAAACACCGTTTCGGCCACCGCAGGGTGCGCACCCGATCCGCTGCCTGTTACCGGAGCGATCGCGATGCATGCGAGCGGCGCCCCGAGTCGCTTTACCACCGCCCCCACCTCCCGCGCCTTTTGGGCCAGCCCGTGGCCGCTCAGCAGACCGGTTATGGGGTCGAGATCCTCGGAAGAATGGAGCTCGGCCGACAGCCTGGCCGAGACGAACGTATCCAGTTTGGTCGCGAATACCTCCGGCTCCAGGAGCGGACCCCACAGATCCCACGCCCCGGCTCGAAAGAACTCCGCCCGTTCTCCAGCGCTAAGAGAAACCATACTGGTAACGGCGATAGGCACCGAGGGGCCAATCCGGGGATCTTCGCGCAGTTGGCGGCACAGTGCTGCCCCATCCGCATCCGGGAGCTGGCGATCGAGGATCACTGCATCCGGACGCGCTGTGGCCAGGAACTTCAGCGTCTCGCCTGCACTTCCCAATCGGTGGACGGTATAGCCGTGTTCGACCAGAACGACTTCAATCGAACGGGCTAACCAGTCCTCCTTGTTTACCACCAGCGCAATCGGTAACCGCGCCATTCTAGAAGGCTCCATGGATCGAGGGGTACAACCCCGCGAGGGCTCGATAGGCCTCAGGGTTCTGTCGTCTGCTGCCGGATTTAGCTCACATTTCTTGAAGCACCCTGTAACGGTCCCCTAACGGCTTCGCCCCTCGAAAGATCACTGAGCCGGCCAGTCAGGCCCAAAGGGGATACCGGACTGGTCGGCAGCAGACTGTCGAAGATCGCTGTGAGTTTGTGGTACCTGTGATACACATTGGCCAGCCTGTACTCGAGGCGAGTCACCGTAGACACCACATCAAACACTTGTTCCCGCAATCACTTCCGTGCCGCAGCGATCTTTGCCCCGCATGAGCATGCCGAGTGCATAGTGCATCATTGCGCGTAGGCCTCCCACCGAAGCCGACTTGAAGACCTGGACAGTTACCCGCCGATGCGGCGGCTGACGTTTTATAAGGGGTCGAGATGCCGCAGTTCTTGGTCCAACAATTCCTCCGCCACCGTCGCGTCACTGCTATCGGGATTCACGTGGTGTTGATCGCAATCGCGTACGCCTTGGCATACTCGCTTCGTTTCGACTTCCATGTTCCCGTCAGAGCGCAAACGCAGTTTCTCGCGACGCTACCCTATCTCCTGGTGCTGCGCCTCATCGCCTTTGACCGCGTCGGCCTGCACCGCACCTACTGGCGTCACGTCGGCCTCCGCGAACTCCTGGCAATCGCCACGGCCGTGACGCTCAGCTCCATGCTGTTTGCCGCTGGCGTGCTGCTGTTCATGCCGGTGCGGCGGGTTCCGCTGTCCGTGATGGTCCTCGACTGGCTACTGACGATCTTCCTTTTCGGGGGTGTCCGCTTTGTGGCCCGCTGTGCCCGGGAAAGCCAGCTGCCGTTACGGTTGGCGCGAGGCAAGCGGACGTTGGTGGTCGGCGCGGGAGACGCCGCTGAGCGTCTGCTCCGGCAGTGCATGCATGACGGGCAGCGAGGCATGCACTTCGTCGGTCTGGTGGACGATGACGAGGCCACCAGCCACATGTCGTTACATGGGGTGCCGGTGATCGGTTCGACCAACGCCGTCCGGCGCCTCTGCGCCGAAAGCCGCATCGAGCTCATAGTGATCGCGGTGCCGTCCGCGACCGGGGAGCAGATGCGCCGGATTGTCGAAAGATGTACTGAGGCCGGAGTCCCTTACAAGATCCTGCCGTCGCTCCCGGAGCTGCTCGAGGGTCGGGCTCACATAGGACAGCTTCGGGACGTCGAGATCGATGACCTTCTCGGCCGCCAGCCTGTCAGGCTCGATCTCGAGAAGGTGAAGCAAGACCTTGCGGACCGTGTCGTTCTGATAACCGGGGGGGCGGGCTCCATCGGTTCGGAGCTCACCCGGCAGATCGCCGACTTCGGTCCGCGCCAACTTCTGGTCCTGGACCAGGCAGAGAGTCCGCTGTACTTCGTGGACCTCGAGGTTCGACAGAGTCATCCCGGGTTGAATCTCGTCCCCATCATAGCGGACATAACCGACGGCGAGCGCCTCGAACAGCTATTCGCTACCCACCGCCCAGACTACGTCTTCCACGCCGCCGCGTACAAGCACGTGCCGCTGATGGAAGCGAACGTGGTCGAGGCCGTCCGCAACAACGTGCTCGGCACTCTGCAAGTCGCCGACTGCGCCGCGAGGTACGGGGCCAGGAGGTTCGTGCTCATCTCCAGCGACAAGGCGGTGAACCCCTCCAGCGTGATGGGGGCAACCAAGCGGGTGGCCGAGCGAGCGATTCTGGGGCTGCCCGGTCTTCGCCGCTCGGGGACCGATTTCCGTGCGGTGCGGTTCGGCAACGTCCTGGGGTCGGATGGGAGCGTCGTCCCGCTATTCCGGCGCCAACTGGCCGCCGGTGGGCCGCTGACGGTCACCCACCCGCAGGTGCGGCGTTACTTCATGACCGTTCGCGAAGCGGTGCAGCTCGTCCTCGAAGCAGCGACACTACCCGAGGTGGCCGGCCGCATCGCGATGCTCGACATGGGAGAGCCGGTGCAGATCCTCGAGCTCGCTGAGCAGCTCATTCGGCTTTCAGGACTCGAGCCCTACCGTGACGTGCGGGTCGTGTTCACCGGCCTACGGCCCGGCGAGAAGCTGGACGAGGAGCTCAGCTCGATTCTCGAAGAGGCGGCTCCAACCTCGGCGGAGAAGATCCGCGTCATTGAGATCGATGAGGTGTACGACGCCGCACTCGAGCGAGGGCTTCGCAAGCTCTCAGCGGCCCTGGTTCTCGGGGACCGAGACGCCCTTCTCCGCGGACTGTCCGGCTTGGTACCAGAGTACCGCCCGTTGGAAAATCTACAGGAAGAGGCCCTTCCAGCGGACGTGGCGCCGGCGCGTACGAACCGAATGTCGCCTGCAGCGGGCCTGACGCTCCGGCAGACGCCCCGCTTGGTCGACGCCCTCGGGGCCTAGGTGTCTGGGCACAGAGTGTAAGCAGGCGCTGGCACCTGTGGGCCGGGCGGACAGCGTGGAGCGGTAGACTGCGAATCAGCTGTCCACGCCTACCGCCGTAAGTGTCGCGGGGTTACGAAGAGATCGTGCGGGCATCTACGCCTCCTGGG
>CAZASU010000109.1:0-7149 GCA_964487785.1 uncultured Gemmatimonadaceae bacterium
TGGTCGACACCGGGAACACCTTGCGGGCCAACGGCCTGGTCGAGCGGGGAACGATTCTGCACTGTGGAGCGGTGCTGGTTGCCAATCGGGCGAGCCAGAAGCTGAAGCTCGATGCGTACCTGGATTTGATGGAGCGGCTGGAGAAGTGTACTGTCTGAAAAAGCTGTGTCATCCTGAGCGCAGATGTCATCCTGAGGGTAGCGAAGGATCGGTGCTCTGCGCAGGTCCCTTGTTCACTCTCTGACTGCCAGAACTGGTTCTTACACGGGGAAAGGGTCGCGGCAGAGAGTGGGCTCTCCGGAGCGCACGTCAGTGAGCGGTCGTTCCTCTTGGGATCCCAACCTCTGAGCGAACTGCAGTGCGCGGAGGAGACCCACTCTGCCGCGGTGGGGTGAGGACTTTCAGCGTCTTGCCGTTCCTGTCTTCCGATCTGCCAGCTTGGCCGCCAGCTCGATTGCCGCCCGCATGCTCGAGGGATCCGCCCGCCCGGTGCCGGCGATGTCCAGCGCCGTCCCGTGGTCGGGTGACGTCCGCGGGAACGGCAACCCGAGCGTCACATTCACCGCCCTCCCGAACGCCGCCACCTTGATCGCGGTCATCCCGACATCGTGATAGGGCGCGAGCACCGCGTCGAACTCCCCCCGCATCGCCCGCACAAACACCGTGTCCGCCGGCAGAGGACCCGCAGCTCCTAACGCCTCCGCCGCCGGCCGCAATACCCGTTCTTCCTCGTCGCCGAAGAGACCCGACTCACCGGCGTGAGGATTGACCGCGCACACCACGAGGCGGGGTCGTTCGATTCCCCACCACTCTCGTAGTGCCTGGTGCACGGTCCGGCCGGTTCGCACCACCCGGTCTATCGTGAGCAGTGCCGGCACGTCCCGGAACGGCACATGGGTCGTGACCAGTACTACCCGAAGCGGCAGGCTGCTGGGTTCGTCGGTCGTCTGCTCCGCCGCAAGCATCATGGCCACGTCGACGTCGCCGGCGAGATGGGCCAGCCACTCGGTGTGACCGGGATAGGGGAAACCTGCGAGGTGGAGCGCGTGCTTGTGGGCGGGGGCGGTGACGATGGCATCGACCTCGCCGCTGAGGGCGAGCTTTACCGCCGCTTCGACCGAATGGCCGGCAATGCGGCCAGCGCGGATCAACCGCTTGCGGTCCGGGTTCGAGTCGCCGCTGCCCAGACCCCAGGTCCCCACGGAAATTCTCCGCTGAGCCGGTATCCCGGCGACCTGGTCTTCCGCGCCAACGATCGTGATTTCGGCTTCGAGCGGTCGAGCCAGCGCGCGGGCCGCGATCTCGGGCCCGATCCCGCGCGGGTCGCCCAGCGTGATAGCGAGCCTAGGACCTGATCTCGACGTAGGTCGCCTTTCGCAGCCGGTCGAGGTAGCGCCGGATGGCCAGCTGCTGCCCCAGCTGCTCGCGGATGCGGTCGCGGACGTCCTCGTACTTGACATCACCATCGGGGCGGCGGCCGGTCACCTGGAGCACCACGAACTGGTCTCGGCCACTGGCGGGGAGCGTGAACACCGGCACCACCGTCCCGGAGTCCGCCGTACCGATCACCTTGGCGTAGTTCTCCGGCAGCTTGGTGATGGGCACCGCTTCCGCCTCGCGCTCGGCCGAGGGATCATGGTAGAGTCGCTGGAGAGAATCGAAGGGGGCGCCGGTCTCCAGCGCCTTTCGCACCGCCTCGGCCCTGGCCCGCGCGCTGTCCACGTGAGCCGAGTCGATCTCCGGCATCAGCAGAATGTGTCGCGCCTGTACCTCGGCGGGCTGCGCGCGCTCGACCTGGATGATGTGATACCCGAACGGCGACTCGACCGGATCGGACACGACGCCGGGTTTGAGCCCGAACGCCACCCGCTCGAACTCCGGCACCATCACTCCCCGGCGGAACCAATTCAGCGATCCGCCCTGCTCCTTCGAGCCCGGGTCCTGGGAGAAGCGGCGCGCCGCGGTGGCAAAGTCAGCCCCCCGGCGGATCTCGAGCACGATCGAATCGGCCTGGGCCTTGGTGCGAGCCTTCGCCTCGGGTGACGGCTGGGGAGAGATAACGATCTGCCGGAAGGAGAGCGTGGCGGGCCGGGTACCAAGGCTGGCCCGCTGGTCATCGAAGAACTGCTTCATTTCCTTTTCCGTCGGCGAGACCGCTTTGAGCTTGCCCTCGCCGCGCATCTTCTCGACCAGGCGGTTCTGGAACGCGGCCCGCCGCTGCTGGTCACTCAGCCACCGGCGGTATTCCTCCGGCGTCTGGAATCCGGCCTTCTGAAGCTCGGCTCGGTAGTCCACCTCGGACGTGAAGTTGGCGCGCACCTTGCGCACCTGTTCCTCGACCCCGCTTGCGATCTCCTCATCGGTCACCGTGATGGCCGTGTCTCGCTGGGCCTGCTGCACCAGCAATTCCTCGTCGATGATCGAGCTCACGATCTGCTGCCGGATGGCCTCGATGCCTTCGGGACTGGTCGGCAGCTTGGCACCCTGGGACTCGCGCGAGAAAATCTCCTCCTCGACCTGCGAGGCGAGAACCGGGCGGTTGCCCACGATGGCCAGCACCCGGTCCACGGTGAAGGTGGTATCGTGCGCCGGCCCGATCATCGCCTCGCTCCGCGGCGGTGTGGTGGAGGTGTCCGCAACGACAGAGTCGGCCGGGACGGAATCGACCGCGGCGGAAGTGGTGTCCTGTGCCGCGACACCGGTGTGCAGCCACATCAGCAGCGCGAGTGCAAGGGGTAGGCGGGTCCTGCAAGACTGCATTGTCAGTTCCCGGAGTTTAGAGCGGTGTCGGCCGGAGCGGCGGGCGCGCTCGGTGCCGGAGTGGGCTTCGGCGCCGGGGTACCCTTCGGTGCCGGGGTACCCCTGGCGCGGGCCGTGTCGGATCCGAGACCTGGAATCGGGGCCGGACCAGGTGCCGGTTGGATCGGGCCGGTAGCCGCCTTTGCCGAGTCGGCCTTTTTGCTTTCGACCTGGGCCAGCTCTATCGCGCGGTTGATCCCTGCATCGTGGACCCGGTAGCTGGACCGGTCGCGCAGGAGGGTGGCAAGCGCGGACGGCAGAGGACGGAGCCGTGCTTTGCCTCCGACCAGGCGGTCGAAGTACTCCTCCAGCTTCAGCGTGGCCACCTTGTTGCGTTCGGTCGCGGCCACGCTCGAGTCGCCGAGAGCCGAGTCGTCGAGGCCTATCTCGGCGCGGAGGGTATCGATCTGGCTCCGATACCCCCTCTGCAGCCCCTCCCACTCCTCCGGCGTGATACTGATCTTGGCGGAGTCGGCCTGTTCCAGCAGCAGCACGTTCTGGGTCAGAATCTTCGCGAACTGGGTGAGCATGGTGTCGTTGGCCTGCTTCAGCTGGGCGATGTACTGCGGCGGCAGGGCCTGCAGCCAGCGCATGAATTCGCCGACGGTGAGCTCACCGCCCTTGAAGCTCACCAGCGTCTTGCTGGAGCGCCGGGCGGCATCGGGATTCTCCCCGGCCGCGCGCATGGCCGCCGCTGCGCCTCGGGCCACCTTGATCTTCCGGGTCAGCGCCAGACTGTCCATGTAGATCGAATCCAGCCGGGTACCGGCGTTCCCGGCCAGGTACGAGGTCAGCCGCTCGCGGGCGCCCTCCTGGTCGGGCCGCTTGATGATGTGGTAGCCGAACGGCGTCTCCACAACCCCACTCATCGCACCGGGCGTGAGCGCCCAGCCCGCGCTATCGAACGCGGTCACGAACTTGCCCTTGGGACTGGCGGGCAGAAATCCTCGCTCCATACGGCTGCCCGGGTCTTCCGACAGTTGCGACGCGAGGCTGCTGAAATCAGCTCCTCGCCTGAGCCGGGCCAAGGTACCGTCCGCCTTCTTCCGCGCGACGTTCCGCACTTCAGGTACGGCGTTGGGTGGCACTCGGAAGAGAATGTGCTGCAGGACGCGAACCTGATCCGCTTGGTATACGCTATCGGCCGCACCGGGCGTAAAGTTCGACCGCCGCGCCATCAGCGTGTCGTGCCAGTGGCTGCCCTGCAGCTCGGCCATCTCCGGCCAGACCACCTGAGCGATGCCCGCCGAGTCGAACGGCAGCTTGCCGCCGGCGGCCGCCTGGGCGAACAGCGCGTAGTCGATCCAGACGTTGGAAATGAAGGTGCCTGCCTCGTGGGAGGGCTTGACGCCCTTCGCGCTGCTGAGCACCTGAGCCAACCGCTCCGAGGTCAGCTGCTGGCCACCCGCCTCGGCGGCGACGTCGGCATGGGCAGAGAAGAGATCGCGGAAGCTGCCACAACCCGTCAGAGAGGCGGCCAGCAGGAGCAGGGAGAATAGCGCGGAACGACCCATTGGTACTCCGGTTGAAGAAGTCACAAGTCAGAAGTCTGATCGTCTAGAGTCGAGGGTCGAGGGTCTAAGTCCTGACCCTAGACTCTAGACCCTGGACTTCATCACAAAGCTTTGCGCAACGCCCGCACGAGTGCAGGCACAATCGGCTCGCCACCGAGACGGGTCAGGCGGAGCGAGAGCGGCACGGTGCGCCGGACTTCCGCCGCCAGCTGTACGTCATCGAGGGCGGAGGTGAGCCCGGCGAGCCTGGGCTGGGTCCCGGCTCGGAAGGTGAGGCGCGCCTCGTCTCCCCGTACCAGCACATTCTGAAGCCCCAGGGCCGCCCCCATGACTCGAAGCCGCGCCATGTCCAGCAGCATCTCGGCTGCGTCCGGCACGGGGCCGAAGCGCTCACGCAGTTCGTCTCGTAGCCCATCAATTTCGCCGGACTCGGCGGCTCGCGCCAGTCGCCGGTAGAGATCCAGCTTGACGTCGTCATCCGGTATGTACCCGTCCGGCAGGTGGGCCGACCGGTCGAGCACCACGTCGGGAGAGGCCGGCTGCCCGATGGTGCCCTGTCCCCTGAGCGCGCGGACCGTCTCCTCCAGCCATCGCATGTAGAGGTCGAAACCCACCGCCTGCGCGTGCCCCGACTGCTCGGCCCCGAGGAGATTCCCGGCGCCCCGGAGCTCGAGGTCCCTGAGTGCGATGCGATACCCCGCTCCCAGCTCGGTATGATGCTCCAATACCTTGAGCCGTTCCTCGGCCTCGGCGTCGATGGTATCGGGAATCAGCAGATAACAGTAGGCTCGCCGGTGACTGCGCCCCACCCGGCCCCTCAGCTGATAGAGCTGAGCCAGGCCGAAGCGGTGGGCATCGTGCACCACCATCGTATTGGCGTTGGGCACGTCGAGCCCCGACTCGACGATCATGGTGGAAACCAGGATGTCCACCTCGCCTGCCACGAACCGGCGCATGACCTCCTCCAGGTCGTCGGCCGCCATCTGGCCATGGGCCACTCCTACCCGGGCCCTGGGCGCGAGCGCCTGCACCTTGGCGGCAATGGTGTCGATGGTCTCGATCCGGTTGTGCACCGCGAACACCTGACCTCCGCGATCGATCTCCCGCGCAAACGCCTCCTCCAGCAGTGGATCATCCCACGGCTCCACGAAGGTCAGAATGGGGGAGCGGTCTCGCGGCGGCGTCTCGATCAGGGTCAGGTCCCGAAGCCCTGCGAGCGAGAGATGAAGCGTACGCGGAATGGGCGTGGCCGTGAGCGTCAGCACGTCCACCGAGAGTCGAAGCGCCTTGAGCCGCTCCTTGTGCTTCACACCAAACCGGTGCTCTTCGTCGACCACCAGGAGGCCGAGGTCCTTGAAGATCACGTCCCTGGAGAGCAGCCGATGGGTGCCGATCACAATGTCGATTTCCCCGGTCGCCAGGCGGGCGAGTGCCGCCTTCTGTTCTTTGGCCGTTCGGAAGCGGGAAAGAACCTCGATTTTCACCGGAAAGTCGGCCAGCCGCTCGATGAAGGTACGACCGTGCTGCTCGGCCAGAATCGTGGTGGGCACCAGCACGGCGACCTGCTTGCCGCCTTGCACCGCCTTGAACGCCGCCCGCACCGCTATCTCGGTCTTGCCGTAGCCCACGTCTCCCACCAGCAGCCGGTCCATCGGTCGGGGCTGCTCCATGTCGCGCTTGAGCTCCTCCGTCGCCTTGCGCTGATCGGGAGTGTCCTCGTACAGGAAGCTGGACTCGAGCTCGCGTTGCCACTTCGTGTCCGGCGGAAAGGCGTAGCCGCCGGTGACCTTGCGACGGGCATAGAGGTCCAGCAGCTCGGCGGCCATCTGCTTGATGGCCTGACGGGTCTTCTCCCGCACCCGCTGCCAGCTGGCGCCACCGAGGCGGTGAATCCGGGGCGGAGGACGGTCGCCGTCTTCACCCGCGGCCCGGTAGCGCTCCAACTGGTCGAGGCGGTACAGCGGCACGTTGAGCCGGTCTCCGCCCTCGTACTCGACGATCGCCACCTCCAGGGTGGACTCGCCCACGGTGATGGTCTGGATGCCGCGGTACACCCCGATGCCGTGCTCGAGATGGACGACGTAGTCTCCGTAGGTCAGTGCGCCTGTGGCGGCGGACGGAGCCGCCTGGCGGTAGCGACGGGGGCGGCGGAGCCGGCGGGCCCGGCGGAAGATCTCGTGGTCGGTGAGCACCCGCAGCGATGGCATGACGAACCCACCGTCCAGGGCACCAATCGCCAGCGACGCCCCCGTGCGGTAGCGCGCCCCCTCCTCGAGCAGCTCCTCCATGCGCTCGAGCTGACCCTCGTTGTCGCACAGGATCAGACTGGGAGGATCCGAGCCCAGCAGCGCTCGAAGCCGGTTGAGGTCACGGTCGATGCGCTCCGGTGGAAAGAACCCGAACTGGAGGTGGGGCTCGTCGGCCCGCACCATCAGCCGGGGGAACGCCTCGATGTGCAAGCGCCAGTCATCGGGTCCTTCGAAGATCGCGTCACGACTCGGCACCTGCTCGCCCAGCCGGCGGGCGACCTCGAGATGGTGCTCCGCCTCGTTCCACGCCCGGGTCACCTCGTCGAGGTCGGGGCCGAATGCCTCTTCAATGACGATGGTGTCGGAGGGGAGAAGCTCGAGGAGGGAACGGCGGACGGGCGGAACCTCGTTCCCTCGTTCCGCCTCGTCTCTCAAGGCCTGCGTTGTAATTGGAAGCACCGTCACCTCGCTCAGCTCCTGGAGCGAGCGCTGTGTGGTCAGGTCAAATCCACGTAGCGATGAGATGTCGTCACCCCACCACTCCAGCCGGGCCGGACCCGCCATGCCGAAGCCGTACACGTCCAGAA
>CAZASU010000110.1:0-7056 GCA_964487785.1 uncultured Gemmatimonadaceae bacterium
GACAGAAAGTTGGCCAGCGTCCCGGCCAGCATCGCACGAAAACCGAGGCGGGCGAGATCACCCTTACGCGTCGGAGCCAGCGCGCCGATCCCGCCGAGCTGAATCCCCACCGAGCTGAAGTTGGCGAACCCGGCCAGCGCGAACGACGCGATGATGAACGAGCGTGGGTCGAGCGTGTCCTTCAGCGTGCCCAGCTGGGCATAGGCAATGAACTCATTCAGCACCATGCGGGTGCCGAGGAGGCTGCCGACTGTTTCACTATCCTGCCAGGAGACGCCCATGACCCAGGCGATCGGACGGAAGATCCAGCCCAGCACCGTCTGAAGATCGGGTGGGAACCAGGCGACATAGGAGTGGACGAGGCCGAAGCCCCCGTTCACCAGCGTCACCAGCGCGATAAAGGAAATCAGCATGGCGATGACGTTGAGCATGAGCTGCAGGCCCTCGCCAGTGCCGCGCGCCGCCGCGTCCACCACGTTCACGTCGGTCTTGGGGATGTCGAGCTTCACATTGCCGTAGGTCTCGGGACGTTCCGTCTCCGGCTCGAAGAGCTTGGCCATCATGATGGTGCCGGGGGCGGTCATGATCACCGCCGTCAACAGATGCCGCGCCTCGATCCCGAACGCGATGTAGGCCGCCATGATGGCGCCAGAGATATGGGCCATGCCTGAGGTCATGACCGTCATCAGCTCCGACCGGGTCATCCGCGGAAGGAAGGGCCGTATAGTAAGGGGGGCTTCGGTCTGCCCCATGAAGATCGAGGCGGCGACATTGAGGCTCTCGGCGCCGCTCGCCCCCATGACCCGGCTCATCACGACCGCGAACGCGCGCACGATCACCTGCATGATGCCCAGGTAGTACATGATGGCGAACAGGGCGGAGACGAAGATGATCGCGGGCAGAATCTGGAAGGCGAACACCACGCCGAGGCTGGAGTTCGGCTTCCCCAGCTCACCGAACACGAATTCGGAGCCGGCGTAGGAATAGCCGAGGATGGTGGTGACAAAGCCGCCGAGCGCCCGGAAGAGTCGCTGGCCGGCGGGCACGCGAAGGACGAAGATGGCAAACAGCACCTGGAGCGTCAGACCCCAGCCGACCACTCGCCACTGGATGGCGCGCCGGTTGTGCGAGAGCGCAATCCCGATGCCGAGGATCACCACAATCCCGAGCAGACCGGTGAGACGAGAGCGTATCGGCACCGATTGAGTGCTCGAGGCCGGCCGCTCCTGGGGCGTGGCGACCGGGCCGGTATCACGCTGCGCCTGCTGCATCCCGAGCAGCTCGTGCGCGCCCCGGCCGGCGAATCCGGGCCCCGTCCAGGCCACCCCCATCACCACGGCCAGCAGCACAACGGCGAGGATGCCCATCGGGACGCTCCCGCTCCTCGGCGACCAGTGTATTCCCATGGATCGTCTCCTTGTGAGTCAGGAGTCAGGAGTCAGGAGTCTGGAGTCAGGACTCAGGTCGTAGGCGGGAGTAGGATCTAAGAGTATGGAGCCCCAGGCTCCCGACTCCTGACTCCCGACTAGCGGAGCGCTTCGAGCTCGTTGCGTGCTCGGTCGAGGAGCGTCTGGCGTTCCGGCCAGGGCAGAAACGCCCCTTCGAATGCGTTCAGGATCATTCGATCGATCTCATCCCGGGTGAAGCCGAGCTGGGTATGCGCCAGCCAGTACTCATCGCTGAGGGACACCCCTGCCATGAGCCATCCATCGGTGCACAAGGTCACGTTGAGACCGGCATCAAAGTAGCCTCGCACCGGGTGTTCCGAGGCCCGGGTCACCGCGCGGGTCTGCACGTTGCTGGTAATGTTGGCCTCGATCAGGATCTGCCGGTCGCGAATGTAGGCCTGGAGCTTCGGGCTTTCGTAGAGCCGGGTTCCGTGCCCGATGCGGTTGGCGTGACACAGGTGTACGGCATCCGCGATCGACTGCGCGCCGGCCGCCTCGCCCGCGTGGACCGTCACACCCAGGAGCCCTTGCGCCGCAACGTCGAACGCCTCCCGGTGGTTGCCCGGAGGACGCCCGGCCTCCCCTCCGGCCAGATCGAACGCCACCACGCCCCGATCGCGGAACGCCACCGAGCACTCAGCGATCTCGACCGACACGGCAGGCTCGTAGTGCCGGAGCGAGCAGTTGATCACCCGCGCCACCACCCCGAAGTCACGCTCACCCCGCGCCAGGCCCCGAAGCTCGGCCTGCATGACCTCGTCCAGCGTCATGCCCTGCCGCTGGCTGAGGTGCGGACAGTAGCGAACCTCGAGATATCGGAGGTTGTCGCGCGCCGCGTCTTCCACCATCTCGTAGGCCACCCGCTCGACCGACTCGGGAGTCTGCAACAGAGGGATGGTGAGGTCGAAGCGATCCAGGTAATCCTGCAGATTGGCGGCGTCGTCCACCAGCATGAACCGCCGGAGCGGCTCGGGGTCGTAGGACGGCAGAGCGACCTTCGCCTTGCGGGCCAGCTCGACCATGGTTTCGGGACGCAGCGAGCCGTCCAGGTGAACGTGAAGCTCCGCCTTGGGAAGACGGCCGATCAGCTCACGCGTCAGCATGGCCATTCACCCTCCGCCGCGCCCGCACCACCACCCGGAGAATGGCCCCACCCACGAGCGGAGCGGCGGGATCGATCTCGATGCCGCGGCCATCGGTCACGTACGCGGTGCCGCTGGCGATCTGCCGCCCCAGCGCGGGATCGAACAGCCGTACCGCCTGGGCCACGTCGGCCCCGGAGGGGAGATCGAGCGGCCCCGCGTTCACGAAAACCCGGATGGTGTCTTTCATCGGGTCGATACGAAACCTGGCCGGGCGGCGAATACCACCGGCTGGGGAAGACGCCTGAGATAGATGACCACTCCCTCCACATCCAGCATGGCGCCGGGCTCGGAGGGCAGCCCAGCCAACATAGCGTAACCGGCTCCGCCCGCGGCGACGAAGTCGTCGATGGCCAGGGTGTACTCTGCATCCGACTGCAGCTTACGGCCGCGCCCCAGCTCGACGTCCCGGATTCGCCGGCCCACAGGCCGGCGCGGATCGTAGCGAATCGTTGCGCCCGCCACGTGGGCCGCTGGGCTCCCGCCGTCGAGCGCGTGCTCGAGCATTTGCCTGAGCTGCTTCCCTGTCACCGTCACCTTGACCAGACTGTGTTGGGCCGGCTGCACCTCGAACAGCTGTCCGTACGCGACCGGGCCGGCCGGAAGATCGGCCCGGATGCCCAAGTTGTTTACCAATCCGATGTCGGCGCGGAGGACGTTGCGGCGTGCCTCCGCAATCATGCCTCCCAGCCGGTGCTGATCGCCGTCGCGGACGAGCGGGAACTTCATCGTGGCGACGACCCGGCTGGTGATCGAGTCGGCCCGACGCCGGTACGACTCGACCAGCGCCTCCATTTCCGCATCCACCTGTACCCGATCGGAGCTCACCGGCTCGATCCGGGTTCTCACCTCCCGGCCACCGGCAGGCGTCTTGACCACATCGGCCACCGCCAGCGCGCTCCCCTCGGCTCCGGCCCCGATGATCGCTATGCCCGCCACCCGGGTGTCCACCATGCGATGAGTGTGGCCGGCGATCAGCAGATCCAGGGCGCGGGAGTCGACCGCATCGGCCAGCCGGATGACCTCGCCCGTGCAAATCGGGCCGGTGCACGAGGCGCCCGCGTGGGCCAGGAGCACGGTGAGATCGGGCCGCAGGGCACGGACTTCGGTGAGCACGTCGCGAATGGCGAGGGCACCTTCGTCAATGCGGAGCCCGGAGGTGTGCTCCGGCTTCACGCTGGTCTTGGCCTCGGCGGTAATGTAGCCCACCACGGCAACCTTCAGTCCGCCCACATCCACCACCCGGAACGGAGCGATCCAGTCAGGGCGCCGGCCGGTGGCAGAGTCGAACACGTTCGCGGCTAACCAGGCGTACCGCGCCTCGGACATCCGCCGCCGGAGGGTGTCCTGCGACCAGGCGAAGTCGTGCTCGCTGAGTGCCGTGGCCGCAATGCCAAGACGATTGAGCACCTCCACCATGGCCCGGCCCCGGGTGACGTTGGCGCTCACGGTACCCTGCATCGCATCGCCGGCGTCGAGCCGGAGGGTGGGGCAGGCGCAGTCGGACTCGAGGCTGTCCATCATGCCGGCGAGAGCCGCCGCTCCCCCGCTCGACCTTCCACCACGGGGCTCCCGCACTTTGGGGAGCAGCGCGCCATGGAGATCGGCCGTGGCGAGCACTCGGAGGAGAATGGTATCCCGAGGCCCCACGGGGAGGGGCCGCGACGGAATCCGGAACAGGGCACGAACGGCAGAGGCCGCACCCTCGGGAACAATGCGCCACTCTCGGACGGCGTAGCGGGACGGGTCAAGCACCTTGCGGCTCCTGATCTCGTGGATCAGCAGCTCCCGGATGTCCTCTCCCCTGTCGTACACCACCGGGGCGCCCCGGAGCATGCTGTATCCGCCGGCCCCGGTCTGGCGATGGCTGTTCACCGCGAGGGTGTAGCTGTCGGTCGGGGTAACCGGGCGGCGCCGGAAGGACAGGTTCCGGATCCGGTCTCCCGGTGCCCGCCGCAGGTCGATGTCATAGCGCGCGCCGGCGATGACATCGTAGTCGTAGCCGGGCACGCTCTCGTTGATCGAGATTCGCCCGACCGGGTCGGTGCGAAAGTACCGGGCGCTGTGCTCCAGATACTCCTTGAGCTGAGCGCCGCTGATACGCACCACCCGCAGGGTGTTGTCGAAGGGGTACAAGGCGACCAGCTGCCGCATGTGGATGGTGCCGCTGTCGAAGCCGGCCCGGAGGTCGAAGGCAGAAGCGGCCGAAAGGTCGGCGCCGGTCCTCTTCAGCTGGACGGCGTTGACGAAGTTGAGAATCGGAGTGGGTTCCAGGCGGGCGCTTGCCGCAGGCATCGGTCCCCGGGCCTCGCCGAGAACGAGATCAGCCCATTGGAGTACCGCTACGTGGGCCGGCGCCAGGCGCTGGGTCAGCCTGGTCGAGGGGACCGTGCGCGCCGTCGAGACGAGCTCGCCCCGGATCCGGACCGGCTTCCATCGTTCCTCCTCCCGCACCAGATCCACGTGCGTGATCGAGACGCTTCCGCCGTACGGCCGTGGCTGCACGAAGTGAACACCCCCCACGACGGAGTCGCGCATCTCCCGATGTGAGTGGCCTACGACCACGAGATCGGGTCGGACCAGAAGGCCGCCCAGCGACGCCGCCTCATGCTCACCGCCCACACCCACAGTGTCGTAGGAAGCGGGTCCGGTCAGGCCGCTGTGAACCAGAGCCACCACCAGATCTGACTGTCGCCGGAGCGGCTGGAGGACGCGTACCGCCGCGGCGGGAATGCGATCCAGCCGAAGCTTCCCCTGAAGCAGATCGCGATTCCACACCGCGGCTCCCGGTGTGGTGAAGCCGGTGATCCCGATCCGCACGCCCTGACGGTGCAGGATGACGTAGGGCTGGAAAAGGAGGGTGTCGCCGGGCAGCGTGTGGATGTTGCCACTCACGTAGGGAAAGGCCGCCCCCGCCACAGCCTGCCGCATCACGCCGACGCCCCAATCGAACTCGTGGTTGCCTGGGGTGGCAACGTCGTACCCGGCCAGGTTCATGGCCTCGATGACCGGATTGGGATCACGCGGGGCCACCCGGGCAAAGTAAGTGGCGAACGGATTACCCTGGATCACATCGCCGGCGTCGACCACCACCACCTGCCCGGGATACCTTGCCTTCAGCGAGTCCACGATGGTGGCCACCCGCGTCAGCCCCCCGGAAGACGGTTGATTGGCGATGTAGTCCCAGTCCGTGGCATGACCGTGGACATCGGTTGTAGCCACGACAACAACGTGGGCAGTGTCCTGGAGAGGCGCTGCTATGAGGGCGAGGGCCAGGGCTAAGAGCATCAGGGAAATATCAGGAACTGAGACGGGGATGGAAGGGTACAGAAGCGGACTAGGTCGACCTGCGCGTCATCTCGAGGACGATCCGTCCGCCCGTCCATCTGTCCGCCTGTCCGCCCGTCCATCCGCCCGCCCCTTGCGTCCATCCGCCTGCGTGTATATTCGTTTACGCGAATATGAGCACCACGTCCGCTACCGACCTGCTGGTGATCGTGGCGGAGCCCACCCGGCTCCGGATTTTGAACTGTCTTACCGCCGCGCCCCTCTTCGTCTCCGACCTCCAGGCGGTGCTGGACCTGCCGCAGCCGACCGTGTCTCGGCACCTTCAGGTGTTGCGCCGGGCCGAGCTGGTGCGGGACACACCCATCGCCCAGTTCGTGCTGTACCGGCTCCGCCACAATGGCGGCAAGCATGGTCGCATGCTGGCGGCAATTCTCGACGCCGTGGTTCATGACGACGGTGAGATGCGAGCCGAGCGGCACCGTGCGGCGGACCGCAGTCGCACCCACACCCGAAGCCGCGTGCAGGAGCCGCCGGCCGGCCGGCAGGTGGCCCGACAGAAGAGGCCATCATGACCCATCGCATCCTCGTCGTGGACGACGAGCCGGACATCACCGCGCTGGTTGCCTACCACCTGGCCAAGGCCGGCTTCAGGGTATCGACCGCCGCCAATGGAACCGATGCGCTGAAAGCTGCGCGGGAAGAGCGGCCCGACATTGTGATCCTGGACCTGATGCTGCCGGGGGTGTCGGGCTACGACGTCCTGGCCGAGCTCAGGAGACGCGAGGAGACCCGGGATGTCGGCGTTATCCTCCTGACGGCCCGCCGGGAGGAGACCGATCGGATCCGGGGGCTCTCGCTCGGCGCCGACGATTATCTCACCAAGCCGTTCTCGCCCCAGGAGCTGTCCCTCCGGGTCGGCGGCCTCCTGCGCCGCCTGGGCTCGCCGGCGGTGACGGCTGGCTCTACGCTCACCGCCGGACCGATTTCGATCGACCGCTCGGCCCATCGCGCCACCATCCACGGGCAAGAGCTCAGCCTCACCGCCACCGAATACAAGCTGCTGCTCACGCTGGTCGAGCGGCGGGGCCGGGTGCAGTCCCGTCCCCAGCTTCTGGAGATCGTCTGGGAGGCGCAGCCGGACATCCAGACCCGCACGGTGGACATGCACGTGCAGCGGC
>CAZASU010000111.1:0-6968 GCA_964487785.1 uncultured Gemmatimonadaceae bacterium
CTTGAAGATCGGAGCATCCTTGTCCTTGTTGATCGCCACGATCGTCTTGGCCGTACGCATTCCGGCCAGGTGCTGGACCGCGCCGGAGATTCCTACCGCGATGTAGAGATCCGGGCTCACCAGGCGTCCGGTCTGCCCGATCTGGTCGGTGGCCGGGCGCCACCCGTCGTCGGTGACCGCGCGGGTGGCGCCCACCGCCGCATTGCCGATGGCGGCGGCCAGGTCCTCGACCAGCTTGAAGTTCTCCGCCGCTCGGAGGCCGCGCCCACCGCTGACGATGATCGACGCCTCCCCGAGATCGAGCCTGGTGGCTCCGCTCTGGGCCAACTCGGTCACCTTCACCCGGGCGTCCGCCGGATTCATGGCCGGAGCGATCCTTTCGACTCGCGCGGTCCGCGGCTGCTCGGCCGCCGTGACCGAGCCGGGCCGGAGCGACAGCAGCGCGGGTGTGCCCTTCAGACGCAGGGTGACTATCACCTTTCCGGTGTACGCTGGATGGCTGGCGACCACTGAGTCGCCCTGAAGCTCGAACCCGGTGACGTCAGAGGCGAGGCTCACCTTGAGCTTGGCCGCGACTCGAGGAGCCAGGTCGCGACCCTGGGCCGATGCGGCGAAGAAGCCGGCGCGGTAACTCCCTGATCGAAGCCGCTCGGCCACGGTAGCGGTGAACACCTCGGGGTTGTAATGCTGGAGCGCAGGGTCTTCCACCACGATCACGAGGTCAGCACCGTAACGACCCAGCGCTTCGGCGCGCGCTGCAATGCCGGTACCCCCCAGGAGCATCACGTGGACCTCGCCGCCCCCAGAGGTATCCGCCGCCTGCCGCGCGGCGGTCACCGTCTCGAGCGCCACTTTCCGCAACTCCCCGTTGCGTGATTCCGCCATCGCCAGGATGGACACCATCACAGCACCTTGGCTTCGGTTTGAAGCAGTCGCACGAGCTCGGGCACGGCATCGGCACCTTCACCGATGATTCGGCCCGGTGGACGGGCGGGCGGCAACGCCATCGATTCGACGACCAGACGCGCCTCGCCCAGCTGGGCCGGCTTCACCTCCAGCGGTTTTTTCTTGGCGGCCATGATCCCTTTGAGCGATGCGAGCCTGGGGCGTGCTATGCCTTCGTCGATGGTCAGGACCGCGGGGAGCGGAAACTCCATCGTCTCCGCTGAGCCTTCGAGCTCTCGCCTGGCTGTGCCCCGGCCGTCGGCGATCTCCAGGTGGGAAATGGCGGTGACGCAGGGCAGGCCGAGCAGCTCCGCGGTCATCGGTCCAACCGTGCCGTTTGCGCTGTCGGTGGCCATCCGGCCGAAGAGAATCAGGTCGTAGCCGGCATCCTTGATCTCGGCGGCGAGAGCCTGGGCGATGGGGAGTCCGTCGAAAGGGACTTCGTCCGCCTTGAGATGGACCGCGCGGGCGGCACCCATCGCGAGCCCCTTCCGCAGGGTCTCCTGCACTCCGTCGGGACCGATGGAGAGCACCACCACCTCGCCTTCATGCTTCTCCACCAGCTGCAGGCCAACCTCGAGGGCATAGCCGTCGAAGTCGCCCATCTCGTATTTCAGCCCGGCCGGGTCCAGCGACTTGCGATCGGCCGCTATGGCGAATCGCAGCTCCATGTCCGGTACCCGTTTGATGCAAACCGCGACTTTCAATCCGTACTCCCGTTGATCTGAAGATGGGCCGACCCGCGGCAAAGCTAGCCGCCCGGAAGACAGGAATGCAACGAGGCCACCAGTGAGCGGTGGCCTCGCGTGGTAGTGAGAATCACCAAATCAATCGGTAGCGCCGCTGCCCATCCGCCGGTCACGCATGCCGGGCCGTTCCACCCTCCGGCGGTCGGTCGGCGACCGCTCGATCCAGGAGCCATTTCCTTTGAGGTTGCCGGTCGGATTGCCGGACGGCCGCACTCCCACCGGAATCTGCTCCCGGGCGGCGCTGGCTGCCCGTTCCAGCTTTGGAGCGGCCCGCTCGGCGCGCCGGCCCCAGCTATCGAGCAACTGGGCCGCGCGATCCCGACCGCCAAGCCCAAACGCCAGACCAAAGGCGATGGAGAACGCCCCGACGAGACCGACCAGCAGGGTGTTGATCAGGGTGGTGGCGATCCCGAGCTGATTGACGGCCACAACGATGGTGAAGCCCCAGACGGCCACCTTGGCAACTGTGGCGATCAGGTCGGGATTGGAGAACCCCGCCTCCGCCGTGGCGCCCCGGACCAACTGAGACAGGGCATTTGCCGCCAGGCCACCGATGACGAGCACCACCAGGGCAACAACGAGATTCGGGAGCCAGAGCAGTAGCTGCTGAAGCACGCCGGACACGGCCGGAAGCCCGAGCGTGTCGAAGGCCACCACCAGCGTGATGAGCCGGACGAACCATTTGACGATGCCGGCAATGACCCCCGCCGGGTCGTCCTTGATCCCCATCTTCTGAACGAAGGCGGCAAATCCGGAGCGTCGCGCGAGATCGTTGAATCTGACTGCGTGCAGCAACGCCTCGACGCCACGGCCCAGCAATGAAGAGACAATCCAGCCAACAATGATAACAACGGCAAAACCGATGATCCGCGGGATGGCAGAGAGGAAGGTGTTGAGCGCGCCGGCGAGAGATGCCTTGAGCGCGTCGCCGGTGTCCCGTACCGGCACTGCCACTGCTGTGCCCTGCATATTTCCTCCACCACAGTTAGGTCATGTCTAAGCTCCCAACAGAATGGTGGTGCTACTCACGCGACACAGTGATCAGGGTCACCTGATGGTGCAGGCAAGCTGTCAACCGCCAAAGGCGCGGCGCAGTACGACTTTCAGGGATCTCGCGTTCATGGGCGTGAGGAAGCGCTCGAGTGCCCCGGTGCGCCGGTTCTCGTTGAAGGTCCCGAATATGGCTCCCTTGTAATCGAAAGCGTTCCAGAGGACCGCCGAGACTTCCCATTGAGCCCGGCTGAACCCCGCTCTCAGGTTGGTCATGAAGTAGCCGTCAAGCCGAACCGTTTCGTTGGCCTCGTCACCCCGGAGCCACTGCTTACCGGTGTACCTCACGTCGGCGCCGATCTGAAGACCACTTTGCAAGCTGAGCAGCCCGCCGAACTTGACCTGGTGATCGGGCACCAGCGGCATCCGGTCACCAGGGGCCACGGCATTCTCGCCCGACAGCGGAGCTCCAGCGAAAGCCGCATCCGCCCTGATGCTGAAGATCTCGGCTGCATCACGGAACGTGGCGCGAGTAAAGGCATAGTTGCCGTACAGTGAGAACCGCTCGCTGGGGAAGACCTGGACGCCGAGCTCGACACCCTCCCGCCGGGTCGAGCCGATGTTATCGAAGAAGCCCTCGAACACGGCGGTCTCCGACTGAATAAACGAGATGTCGTCGCGGACGTTAGTGCGATACACCGAGGCGGTCATGATAGCCGGTCCGCGTACCAGCTGACCGCCAACCTCGAATGTCGTGGCCACAACCGGATCGAGCGGCGGATCGTCGCCCAGCGCAAACGGCAGCGGACAAGCCGCGGTCTCGTCAGCGCACGCCAGCTCCAGCACCGCGGGCGCCCGAAAGCTCTGCCCGACGGAACCGTACAACGAGGCGCCCGGCCCGACCTCCAGGCTGACCCCTCCGCGCGGGCTCAGCCGCCTGAAAGTGCTGGTGGTGTCGGCACTCGGATCCAGTTGATCCTCGAACGGGATGTGGATCTCGTCGTACCGAAAGCCGCCCGAGAAAGTGACTTTGTCGAGACGGAGATCGGCCAGCGCATAACCGGCGATGTCGTAGCTCGGGCTCCGGACGTCGGTGTTCAGTGTCTGGTCGGCGGGATCGGTGGGGCTCTCCTCGATCAGCTCGATGTGCACCCGGTTTATGGCGCCGTCGGCGCCTAGACGGAGCGAAAAGCTCCCATTTGGCCGGGGCTTGGTGTAACGCCAATCCAGGTTACCGCCGATGGTGCTGTTGGCGGTGAACGAGCGCACGTTGTTGTCGGGGGCCTGGTTCACATTAAAGCGCTCAGCGTTGGTTCGGCGCACGTAGGCAGTGAAGGCTCCCCGGCTGTTGCCCAGCGGAGCGTATCCCGACACCGAGCCCTGGAGCTGGTTCAGGTCTTCGAAATCACCCACCGTGAAATTGGTCTTGGGGGAACTATCGAAAATGCTCTCGGGCAGCGAGCCGGCGGTCTCGGCCCGAGACCCGGCCCCGAACGCCTGAAAGCTGATGCCCCGCTCGGGGCCGCGGCGGCCCAGGTTCACGAATCCGTTGAGGTTTTCAGCTCCGGTTGCCTGCCGCCAGCCATCCTCGTTCTCATAGCCGCCGGCCACGTAATAATCCCAGCCGCCCCCGCTCACCCCGCCGAGGGATGCTTCGCCCGAGTAGGAACCGAAGGAACCGCCCGAAATCTCGGCTTCGGCCTCGAGGGGGCCGCTGCCGCGACGGGTGATGAGGTTGATGGCGCCGCCGAGGGAGTTCGGGCCGAGCAGCGACCCGGAGCCGCTGAGGAGCTCGACGCGTTGCACGTGCTCCATCGGCAGCAGGTCGAAGTTCACCTCGGCCGCGTCGGGCTCGTTTTGGCGCACGCCGTCCAGAAAGACCGAAATTCCCGGCGGCAGCCCCACGACCGGGCCCACATTAAAGCCGCGGGTGCTGAGATTCAATTTGAAAGGAGTGCCGAGGTCATCATAGATCGAGATACCTGGCTGGGTGGCAAGCGCGTCGGCCAGCAGGCGCGGCTCCCAGGCGTCGATCGCCTCGCCGGTGACCGTCGAGATGCGCGCCGGAATACCGGAGCCGATCAGAGGTCCAGCGGTGGGAGCGATCGAGCCGGTAACCTCGATCGTCTCGAGTGTGGTCACCTTCGTCGTATCCCGCCCAAGAGTGTCCACCTGCTGAGCGGCGAGCGGAGCGGAGAGCATGACCGCGACGGTAAGAGCGGCACCCAGACCGGATGTCGGCATCAACGATTTTCCTGGGGGGCGGGCTGAATCAAGTCGAAGGTGACATAGCGGTAAAACAGCCGGAACCTCTCGCGCCGTCTCAGGTAAGGGACGAAGCCGGCGCGGATACACCCCTTGACCGACCCTTGGTTCTGTTCGTCAACGAAGGTGATGACCCAGCGCGCCCCGACCCCAGCAGCCCGCTCGGCCACCTGAGTCATCGCCGCCCCCATGATGCCCTTCCCCCGGTAGGCGTCGGGAGTGTAGGCGCCCTCCAGCAACGCTTCCTCGGGGCCAAGGCTGGGATAAAGGTTCCCAAAGACCGCTCGCAGCCGGGCGTTCTCCGAGGAAGGCATGACCCACTGCATGTAGCAAGGCTTGCCTTCGGGAGCGATGGCAACGTAGCAGATCCCAAGCCCGGATCGGAGCAGTCGAAGCTGGGCCAGCCGCCAGAGCCTCTCATCGGCACTCAGCCCCGGTGCGGGGTCGAGCGCGGAAAGGTCGTCGGCCGCGGTCAGCGGCCGCACCGTGATGGGAATCTTGGCGTTCGGCCCGGTGAACGGGATGGTCAAGTCCCTCCGAAGTCCCAGCGACGTCGAATCCGAGTACATGCGGTAAGTGACGGCCCACCACGCTTTCGCGGCATCCCCGGCCAACACCAGGCGCACGAGATCGAGGGCACGCGACGCGTACCCACCCAGTTGATCGGCCGCACCTCGCAGGCTCAAGCCGCGGAGCAGGAGGGGCTCATGCTTGGCATCATTGCGGCGGGCAAGGAACACCTTTCAGCTAGACGAAGCCCCCCGAACGTCACACCGGGGGGCACTCTCGGGAGGAGATACTGTACCGGGTACTCTATTGACGACCTACGTCGAGTGCAGGTCGAGACTCGGTCGCCTGCAGCCAGCCAAGAATCTTTTCCTTCACCGCTCCCGCACTCTCGGATGGGTCGGCAGCAAAGCTGGTTACCGGAGCTCCGTCACTCAGCACCTGCCAGACAGGGCCGGCCTGGACCTCGCGGCTCGGCACGGCGTCATACTCCTTCCCCTGCCAGAATACTGTTACTCGTTCGGCCATCGCAACTCCCGGTAGAGGTTCGCCCCCTTTCAGAGTCGCCATTGTGGCCGAGTCCGGCGGTGACGAGGCTCACGTGTAGGCGCTGAGCCCGGTGATGGCCTGCCCCACGATCAGCGAGTGCATGTCGTGGGTTCCTTCATAGGTGTACACCGACTCGAGGTTCGCCATGTGTCGCATCGAGTGGTACTCGACCAGGATCCCATTGGCGCCAAGGAGCCGGCGCGCCTCCCGGGCGATGTCGCAGGCGATGTCCACGTTATTCCGCTTGCAGAGCGACACCTGCTCCGGCGTCATGGTGCCCGCGTCCTTGAGCCGCCCGAGCTGGAGGGTCATGAACTGGGCCTTGGTGATCTCGGTCAGCATGTCGGTCAGCCGGACCTGCTGGATCTGGGTAGCGGCGATCGGCTTGTCGAACATCACCCGGTTTCCGGCGTACCGCAGGGCTTCATCGTAGCAAGCCATGGCGGCGCCGATGGCTCCCCACGCGATCCCGTACCGTGCCTGGGTGAGGCACATGAGCGGGCTCTTGATTCCACCGGACTTCGGGAGAATCGCATCTTTGGGCAGGTACACGTCCTGGAGATGGATCTCGCTGGTGTCCGAGGCGCGGAGCGAGAGCTTTCCCTTCTGGTCCTTGGCCGCGTAGCCCTTGGTGTCGGTGGGGACGATGAAGCCGCGGATGGATTTCGGATCCTTCACGTCGCCGGTCTTGGCCCAGATGATGGAGACCGTGGCCTGCGAGCCGTTGGTGATCCACATCTTGGTGCCGTTGAGGACCCAGCCGTCCTTGGTCTCCCGGGCGGTGGTGATCATGCCGCCGGGGTTGGAGCCGTAATCCGGCTCGGTGAGCCCGAAGCAGCCGATCTCCTGCCCCGACGCGAGCAGCGGCAGCCAGTGCTTTTTCTGCTCGTCCGAGCCAAAGGCATAGATGGGATACATGACCAGCGCACCCTGCACCGACGCGAAGGAGCGGATCCCGCTGTC
>CAZASU010000112.1:0-6938 GCA_964487785.1 uncultured Gemmatimonadaceae bacterium
GACTCTGGATCAGGAGAGTCCTGGTTCGAGCCCAGGAGGGGCAACTGGAAGGCCCGGCACTGTTTGACTGGTGTTGGGCCTTCCGACTTTTTTACTGCCCGCCGTAGTTTCGCCGCAGTTTCTCCCTGAATTCCTTCTCAACCAGCTCCAAGGCTCATCAGCCTATTCGGTGCTGCCATCACCTTCAGCATTGACTGCTCATCCGTGTGCTGGTAGCACGTGAGCAGGGTCGCTGCATCCTTCCATCCCCCGACAGCCATAACGTCAACCATCGGCAGATTCTTTCGCTCTGTAGCCCACTTGCGCCTGAACGGGTGCCAGACGCCACCCTTCAAGTGCTCCAGACCGGCATGCTGCTCAGCAACAAGCAGCTTCTGGGCAAACAGCTCTCTCCGCCAAGGCCGCTCCCCATTTCGCGTGGGGAAAAGCCAACCTTCCCCGATCGCCCCTAGTCGCCTCTGGAAACCAAGGAGTTCCTCGGCTAGGCCATCCGTGATCGGAACAACGCGGTCACGGCCACGCTTGTCGAACTCTGCCCGCCAGTGAATACGCGGGGCTTGTAGCTGATGTCCGACCATCTTAGCCCGTTGATGGCACCTAATCGCGCCCCTGTAGCTTCTGCCAGGACGAGAGCCATCTCGAGTTGAACCCACTGTGCTCGCCGGTCTTCTCTCGTTGCAGAGGCCGCCAGCTCTTGGGCCGCTGCGCGCAGTCTAAGAAAACGGTCGTAGGTCGCGACCGGGCGCCTCGGATGCCTAACCTGCGCTTCTAGCTGCCGGGCTGGGGCATCCCGCGTCGCCGTGAGGGCCACTACTTCCCGCGCTGGTAGGTCCCAACCAGCTCGGCCTTCGCCAGAATGTGCCCTTGCATGGCCCGCTCGAGCGCCGCCTTCGTCGGGCGGCCCAAATCGCCCAAGGGGGCGTCCAGCGCGTACAGCTTATGGAAGTAGCGGTGCCGGCCGATGGGCGGGCAGGGGCCGCCGTACCCGGTGCGTTTCCAATCGTTCACGCCCTCGCGCGTTCCGGCCGGAAGGTCCTTCGCCATGGCGGTCTTCGGGAGCGCAGTCACCGACGCGGGGATGTCGTACAACACCCAGTGCACCCAGGTCGTCTTCGGCGCTTTGGGGTCGGGTGCGTCGGGATCGTCAACGATGAGCGCGAAGGTCTTCGTGCCCGCAGGAGCCCCGCTCCACTCGAGGGGAGGGGCGAGATCCTTGCCGTCGCAGGTGTATTCCTTGGGGATGTCCCCGTTCGGCGCGAACGCGGGTGAGTTGAGCGAGAGTGTCATGGGTGCCTCCTGGGATCCGGCCGGGCCCCGGACGCCGCCATGGCTGCCATCACCACCAGTGCCACCGCAGCCGGACGGCCGAGGGGACTTGCCAGACGTCTCGGTCCGCTCCATCGCTGCCCCCGGGCCGACATCTGACCCGCTTTCACACCCTCGCCCATCTTGCCGCGCACTGATTCACCGTTACTAGGTCGATCCCGGGAGGGTGCCATGAAGGCCGATGTCCGTTGCACACGCGACCCTAGCGCTTGGCCCGAGCCGGTGCTTCCGCCTCGGCCCGTGCGAGCTCCGGCGCCTCGACCGGAACGGCGAGGAGCTCCTTGAGCAGGTCGTTGATCGCCTTCTTGTCCTCCTCGAAGATCGCGAACATCGTGAAGTGCGCCCAGAGACTCGAGACGATCCTGAACTCGCTGTTGGGGATGAGCAGCTGCTCGGCCTGGCAGTCGGCGGGCGGGAAGAACATATCGCCCTCGAAGGGGATGACGAACGTCTTCGCCTGGATCCGCCCGAGCGCCGCGGCGAGGTCCCCGTTCGTGTGCTTGCTGACGTCCCCGTGGCGCCACTTCCAGGCCATGCACAACAGGTTGTTCGGGTCCATTGGGAGGAAATAGGCCTCCCAGAAGCGCCGCCGGAAGTCCTCTAGCGAGGTGTAGCCTGCCTTCCTCCACGCCTCCAGCTTGTAGAAGTCAGGGCAGAGTCCCATCACCGCCCACACGTGGGCGTGGAGCCGAAGCCCGCGGTGGACTTCGCGGGCGTCATCATAGAACCCGTCCCGGAAGGCGGGGTCGGCGCGGATGACGTTTTCATGGAGCTGCACGAACAGATCGTCGTGGGGGGTCGTCTTCGCGGTGCCGGCGATCGGCGCGGCGCGCTTCACCATCTCAGGAAAGCGGACCGCCCACTCGTAGGTCTGCTCGGCCCCCATGGACCAGCCGAGGACCAGCTGGAGCTCGCTGAGGCGGAACTCCTCGGTGACCAGGCGATGCTGGGCGCGCACGTCGTCCCCGATTGTCACGTTCGGGAAGGCGCCCTGGTTGAAGGGGGGAGGCGTGTTGCTCGGCGAGCTCGACAGCCCATTGCCGAACTGCCCCGGAAGGATGATGAAGTACTTGTCTGGATCGAGCGCCATCCCCTTGCCTACGAAGCGCTCCATGTGCAGGTGGGTCCCCGAGTACATGTGGGGGAAGAGGATCGCGTTGTCTTTCGCAGGACTGAGCGTGCCGAACGTCCGGTAGGCGAGCTTCGCGCTCGGGAGGATGACGTCCGACTCGAGCGCGAAGTCGCCCAGTTCGTAGATCTCGTAGGAGCCGTGAACCTCGCGGGAGTAGTAGGGGTTTTCGGCGAGCATGATTCCCTCTCCTGGCTTCAGGTGGTGGGTCAACACGCACGGATTGCGTGCGTGACTTGTCGAACCGACATCCTACTATTGGAAGTCCGCCACCCATGGTCAAGATGCCCACCGTGGGCCTCGGTTTTCACACGATCGTCTGGACGCGTATCAGAAGAGTGTGAGGTAGGTATGGCAAGAGACGACATAATAGATGTCGAGCTCCGGTGCTGTACCTCTATATTTGTCACTGTGGCGCGCAGCACCGGGCTCTCCGCCCCGGCAGATCAGCAGCTGGCACGGCTTTCGTGATGCGCACGAGCAGCCCCCGAGAAGGAACACGTCATGATTGAGCCGACGCCTCACCTGTCGAGGGAACTCCCACCCGAGACCCGGGACTATTTAGCGCATCGGCTGGACGGCGCGCGCGATCTCTATCTCCTGGCGCTGGCCTTGGGCGACCGCCCTGACGGGTCCGCGCTGTTCGGGCGAATGATCCGCGAGGCCAGGATCCACTTCGCGGCGGTGATCGAGGAAGCCCGGATCGCCGGCCTCGACACGAGCGCTATCGCCGTGCTGCTCGGCAAGTTGAACATCGAGTTGGCCGACAGCATCCGGCCCGAGCTGTGGGCGCGCGTCGAGCAGCTCCTCGCCGAGCGAGCCGCCCGCAAACGAGCGGAGCGTCGGCAAGCGCGCTGAAAGGTGTCTGCTGGGCAGGAGACCGCGGAGGAGCAGCCCATGACATACGTGATCGCCGAACCCTAGTATTGGGGTCAAAGACCGGTCTTGCAGGCTTTGGCCGGGTGTCCTCTACTCCTGGTGAATGGTGCTGAGACTAGAGCCGCGTACTACGGGTGTCAATCAGGTGAAGCGCGGGCCCGTCCCAGATCAAGGGTCATGAAGATGCTTGGGGCGGATGCCTCTACGCCTGAATAGGTGTGCAAAAAGATGTGTGCATGGTTGGATACGGAAACGGCGCGAAAGTCCTGAAGGATCTTCGCGCCGATTGCGGACTTTCCCTCTGAAACTACGGACAGCAGGTGAACTCTGGCGCTGGTGGCGCGGCTTGCAAAGCAGGTGCTCTCTCTATTGAGCTGATGCGCCGAAGTGCTACCGTTTCTGCTACCGTTTCTCCGGGCAGGAGCGGGCATTTTGGGGTAGGGAAGCGGGCACCGATGCTCGGTAAGTGACCGTTTCCGGGCAACTTGGCCGGAACCGCTACCCCGGCGGCACCGACTCTGGATCAGGAGAGTCCTGGTTCGAGCCCAGGAGGGGCAATGCCCACGGTGAACAACCGTGGGCGTTTTTTTGGGCTCGGCTTTCGGCTGCGAGCCGAGGGGGGAACCCGGCCGTAGAAAGCGCGGCCGTTCTTTTATTATGGGCTCGACCCTCTATGCCTTCGGCTGCAGTAGCTCCTGAAACGGTAAGTAGTCCCGCAGGGATTCGAAATCGATGTCGCGGTGCAGCCACATCGTGTATCCCAGGCCCTGCGCAAGATCGAGTGGCATCAGTCCCTGACTGATCGCCTCTCGCAAGAACACCACCGCCCCTTCCCGGTCCCCAAGAAGCGCGGCGATTTTGGCGCGCCAAAGGGTAGAGTGGCCGAAAAGATACGGCCGTGCGATCGCTCCAAGCCGCTGACTAATTCGGCGCGCTTCGTCGCGGTGACCCTCCCTCGCTGCTACAGCGCCGAGGAAACCCAGATAGTCGAAATCGCTCGCTGTGCCTATGCCGCGCCAGGGTGCGCCACTGTCGGGGACCTCTGTCAGAAGACCCGCGAAGAGCTCGCGCGCGTCACTCCGTCGCTCGGCCCAGTACAAGCACCGTGCGAGGTCGTAACGACGGTCGGCTTGTCCAGGATCCTCGGAAAGTCTGTTCTTGTACCACTCAATGGCGCGTTGACTTAAGTCGCGAGCTGCTTCAGGGTAGCCGTGGGCGCGAAATTCCAATCCCGCATTGGCTGCCAGGGACCCATAGGTCCAGAGAGGCTGCGGCGGCAACGATAACGCCTGGTCAAGCAAGGACCGAACTGCGTTGAGTTGGCCAAGCGCTGCGAGCGCTAGCACCTCGTAGTGCATCGTCACGAGGAGGTCCGGATGTTGCTCGCGTCCGCGCCGCGCCTCTTTCAACTCCTGTTGGTGATTCCCCAGCAGATGGTACGCCTCTGTGGGAACTTGCCAGGTCCAGGACCACGTGCGCCAAAAAAGTGACTGCCGATCGCGCTTGGTAAGGCCGCGGAGGGCCTCCCCGGGGCGATTGGCTCGGAGACCAAACACCCCCACCATATACCGGGCGCCAGGATCTGGCGTAAGTGCCGCCACCTGCCGCAGAGCCCGCAGCCCCCCTGTTAGATCGCCTCGGCGGTTAGCCTGCATCCAGTCGAGATAGTGCCCTTGAGCCGAGCTCATTCGACCGCGAAGACTTGCGAGCAGCTCCACCATCGAATCGAACTTGGCGAACTGGCCAACGCTTGCCTGCGCATTCGCGTTGAGAAAGAGGGCCGGTACAAACGTTGAGTCCAGCGCGACCGCCGAATCAAAATGGGGAATTGCCTCAGCAATCCTCAGTTGGCTGAATAGTTTTAACCCCTCTAGGTACCGCTTGTAGGTCGCGAAGGTGGGTGGGGAATGCACAAGTCCGCCTGCGTGGACGGTGGCGTCAAAGTGTGCGGCCAATGTTCCGAGGACCCTTTGGCGGAGCGCTTCGATGACTTCGAGTGGGCGTTCAACCGGGCCAGCGACCGGATCGATAGCGCCGATGAGCTTTCGCCGCCGCGCATCTACAATGCGTGCCTGAAACTGTAGAGAATCCCCGAGACGGTAGAAAGCCCCTGACACCACTGTGCCCGCCCCCGTTTCTTCGGCCAATAAACGGAGATCACTGAGGGGTGCGTCGGAAGTGGCGTTCTTTGGGGGGAGAGTCGATGCCACGAACAGCGTGGCAGTGGTCGGCACGACCTCCACGATTCCGGTCAACTGGATCCCGTCCGTCAACCTATCCGCAGCCATGGCTCCGAGAGGGTTCAGCGATGGATCGCCGGTACGGTTCTCGAAGATCGCGACTACGACCCGACTAGGTACGAGTTCGGCTCCTTGACGTGACAAAACCCATGAGGCGGCTGCGCTAGCGACTAGGACAGCGGCGGCGAGACCAGCGATTATCCTCGTCCGTCTCCTGGAAGTCAGCACCACTGGCCTGCTGTCCGCCGGCCCACCTTCGCTAGCGGCGTGTAATGCTTCAGCAAACTCATGCACTGTAGCAAACCGATCCGCGGGAACCTTGGCGAGAGCCCGCATGATCACGCTTTCTACGGCCTGTGGCACTGTCTCTCGCACTATCCAGAGCGCCGGGACAGGCTCCACCGATTTGCGCGCCAGAATTGCCATGGGACTCGGCCCCGTGAACGGGGGCTGACCCGCGAGCATTTCATACAGGACGCACCCTAGACTATAGATGTCCGTGCGGGCATCCAAGTCCTTAATGCCGCTGGCCTGCTCTGGGCTCATGTAGTGCGGCGTGCCGAGGCTCATCCCGGTCTCGGTCATGCGGGTGTCCCCGGCAGTGCTCACGGCGAGTGCGATGCCGAAATCGGCCACCAGGGCGCTGCCGTCGTGCAGCATGATGTTCTCGGGCTTGATGTCCCGATGGATCACGCCGTGACGGTGAGCGTAGTCGAGCGCGCTGGCCACCTCGCGGGCAATCCGCACGGCATCGTCCACCGGCAGCTGCTTCTCCCGCCGGAGCCGCTCGCGCAGCGACTCGCCATCGACGTACGGCATGATGTAGTAGAGGAAACCGTCCGCTGCTCCAGAATCGAAGAGCGGGAGGATGTGCGGGTGCAGGAGATTGGCGGTAGTCCTGATCTCGGCCAGAAAGCGGTCGGCACCGATCACGGCCGCCAGCTCCTGGCGAAGGACCTTGAGGGCGACTTGGCGGTCATGCCTCGCGTCGTGGGCCAGGTAGACCGTGGCCATTCCGCCGGCGCCGAGCTCACGCTCGAGGCGGTAACGGTCGGCGAGCGCAGCTTGAAGCCGGGTTAGCACGTCTGGCAAGTTGGCCGTCAGAGCTTGGGTAATCTAAGATGAACCCGCGTCGAGCGACTGGCTAGTCAGCGAGAAGACCGGTGGAAAGGGATTGCGGCAAAGTCGGACATTTGAGCGAGTGAACGGCAGCAAAGTACGGCATGAAAGCCCTCAAACTCCAGCATCGGGTGACACGACTCGCGTAAATGGTTGCAAGTTGCTGGAGTTCAGGGTGTTTCGGCGGCCCCTCTGGATCAGGAGAGTCCTGGTTCGAGCCCAGGAGGGGCAATGGCCGGTGCGAA
>CAZASU010000113.1:0-6872 GCA_964487785.1 uncultured Gemmatimonadaceae bacterium
GTCGAGGTGCGCAACACCAGCAGTAGCCAACTCGAATCGGTCGGGATCGAGTTCAGCACCTATGACGCGGCCGGGAAGATCGTCGCCGCCAGCTTCACCTTCCTGGGCCCGATCCCTCCCGGTGCCTCGCAATCGGCCAACGACGTTGCGGACTATCACGGAACCGAAGCAAGCGCCAAGTTCCAGGTGAGCAGCGTCGAATAGGCTCCGGAAACCGGGGCGTGCGCTCTTACCTGCTGCCGGCCGCGTGGTGTGGGACTGAACCGCGATGGCGGGGCGCGCCGCAAATCGGGCGCGCCCCCCTTCGACGCCGCCCTACGGGGCCAGCGTGCTGACCGGATAGGCCGTAGGCAGCGCCTGGCCTTCGGCGATCACCTCCGCCGGAACTAGCGGACAGGCCGGATGACCCCAGCCGCTGGCACTGACGCCGGCACCGTCGAGGTCGTACACGATGTTGTCGAGACCACTCGCCGGGTCCACACCGCCCGGGATGTAGTCGAGCACCAGTTGGTCGCGCACCTTCCACGCAATGCTGTGGTCCGCGCATGAGGTGTCCCCACTCACCCCCACGGCCCCAATGATGTCGCCGCTGGCGTCGTAGAGCGCCAGGCCTCCGCCGAAGACGTTCACCCCGCCGATCCGCTTCCCGACCATGTAGTCGCTGACGGTGCCGTAGTTGTCGGCGTTGCCGCCATAGGCGGCGTCGGTGTTGACCGGGTTGCTCTCCTGCAAGCCGAAGAGGCTGCCGCCCGGCTGGACCGCGCTGTACAGGTTCCCAGTCGCGAGCGCCAGGTTGAGGAGGCTCAGGCTGTTGGCGGTGTTCGCCTTCTGCGCGGAGATGACGCGCGAGGCGGGCCACTGGTCGCCCGTCTTGGTGCCAGTGAAGGCGATGGCGCGGACAATGCCGCTCCGGTCCACTACCGTCGCCCACATGTCAAGGCCGAAGCCCTTGTTGTCCTGGGCCTGCGCGAAGTCGACGGCTGCTTTGAGCTGGGCTTGGGTCGGCAGGTTCGGGCTGCCGGACGGCCCCACGGTTCCGCTGCTGTCGGTATTGTCGTCGCTGCAAGCCGCCAAGGCCAGGGTCAGCCCGAGTACCACCGCCATCAAGGTCCTGGGCCCGCCGCCGGAAAAGTAAGGTCTCATGCCGGTCGTCCTTTCGCGATCGAGGGATAGAGAATGTACGGAACGAGCCCCAGCCACGCTCCTGTCCCCGAGGCGAGCCGGACGTGCGAAGCCCGGCAGTAGTGGGGTCGCGCCAGAGAGTCGTCGCGAGCGACAGAGGATCCGTAGGCTTTGCGGCCCCGGCGTTCGCCGGGTATTCGTTTCATTCTGAGGCTGAATGCTCAAGGTAGGGTAGCAGGTGGAACCGGTCAAGCACGGCGAGTGACGGATCGATTGCGGTTACCGCTTCGTGAACTCATCCACACAGGAGCCGCGGAGGCCGCGCAAACGGCAGCCGAGATCGCCTTCGAGGAACCGTGCAACATCACCTTCGCGTGAGCTTTCACGGACGCGACGCCAACCTCGACCCATCCGCCAGCTCCCTAACAGCTCCAGCCAGCATCCGGACCTTGGCAGCGTCATTGGAGGTGCGTGCGTCACTCTCGAGCCGAGCCGATAGCTGCCTCAGCGCCTCCCCCCGCTCGGTCGCCGACCCCTTCTCGGCCGTCGCCAGGGCCTGCCGCAATTCCGCGATCTTCCCCGCCTCCAGCCCTTTCGACCGCTCCAGCTGATCCAGATATGCCCGCGCCAGACCCAGGCTCGCCGGCCAGACCAGCTTCTGCTGCCCCTGGGTGTTCAGGTACTCCATGCGCACCGACTTGGCCGCGTCGATCTCGTTCTGGGAGATGAATGCGCTCGGCTTCAGCTCGAAGATGTCGAGCCCGCGCGAGATCTCCGAGCTGACCATGACGCCGTTGTACCAGTAGACCGACCACGACCCCCCATCTCCCATCTCGGTGGAGTCCACCGGGCCGCGATCGAAGAAGGCGATCTCCTTCGGATGCTTGGGATCGGTCCAGTCGAACACCGAGATGCCGCCCTGATACCAGGCCTGCACCATGACGTCCCGGCCCGGAATCGGAATCAGCGAGCCGTTATGGGCCACGCAGTTCTCCTCGGCCGTCTGCGGCGCCATCATCTTGTAGTAGCTCTGGAACTGCATGTCCTTTCGATCGGCGATGGTGAAGATGGCGTCCGCCCCCCACTCCGGCTTGTCGGTGGCGCGGCACTTGGGCTGTCCGCCGCCGCCCCACTCATCCGAAAAGAGGATCTTGCTGCCGTCGTTGTTGAAGGTGGCCGAATGCCAGTAGGAGAAGTTGGAGTCGGCCACCGCACCGATGCGGGTGGGGTGCGCCGGATCGCTGATGTCGAGCAGCAGCCCGTAGCCGCCGCAGGCGCCGCCGGCCAGCCCGATGGCCGGATAGACGGTGATGTCGTGGCACTGGGTCGGCCCGGCATTCGGGTCCAACCCCTCGGCCTGGTGGGCCTTGACCATCGCGTCCACGATGCCCTGCAGCGACTGACGCAAGGTGGCGCTGTCGGCGGCAGTCGGGGTACCGGTCCCCTGGCGGGCCTGGACGATGCTGTCCAGCATGGCCCCGCTGAACTGGGGCGGTACTACCTGCTCCTCATCCTCGATGGTCGCGGTGAACAGGCCCCTGGCCTTGGCCTCGGCCACGGCCTTTTTGCCCGCGGCAATGTCCTCCGGCGCTTCGCCGTGCTTCGGGGGCGCCACCAGGTCGTTGAAGATGCGGGGCGAGCTGACCACCGCGGCCTGTTCCGGATGGGCCAGCGGCACCTTGATGACTTCGATCCGGAACAGCGCCGAGTTGGGATCGTTGGCCGCGCTCACGCAGCCCGGGAGCTCGCTGGGCGACCGCACGTTGGACGAGCCCGAGATGTAGACGTAGACGTTCTCGCGATCTTTGGGATCGACCAGCACCGTGTGGGTATGCGAGCCACGGCAGGTCTGCACGTTGCCGACGTTCCTGGGCTTGGTAATGTCGGTGATGTCGAAGATCCTGATGCCGCGCAGCCGCTCTGAGCTGACCGTGTCCTCCACCCCCTGCGTGCCGCAGTCGAGCCGGCCGGCGAGGTTCTCGCCCGAGACGAAGAGCAGGTTCTGGTAGACCGAGACATCGCTCTGCGACGCGGGACAGACATACGCCGTCTTGAGGGTGGGCCGGCGCGGATCGGCGATGTCCCACACCTGGTACCCGTTGTAGCTGCCCTGGATGGCGTAGGATCCGATGAAAGCCAGGTCGGAGTTGGTGATGCCGAGGAACTGCTCCGACGGCGGCGTCTTCGAGAGCACCCGCAGGTTCCACGTGGCTTCCTCGGCATCCATCAGCCCGGCTCGCAGGCCCACCCGGGGGTCGGGGTTGGGCGCCGTGGCGGAGCTACTCTCCTTCGGCGACGGGGCACCGCCACCCGATGACGAGGTGGACTGGGAGCACGCGGCCAGGGACAGGAGCCCGAGGGCGAGCGACAGGGACGAGAATTTCGGGGAGGCCATGCCTGTTTCCTTATGAGGGGGCAGAGTGGAGCTTACGGACGGATGGCGGAGGGGTTTCAGGGAGCGCCTGCGGCGGACCCGAACCCGGCGAGCATCTTCTCCATCCGGGCGATCTCGGTGGACTGATCGACGCTGACGTCGTTGACGAACTTGAACACGGTCTCGTCCTGGGCGGCCCCCCGGGATGCGAACAGGTCCCTCACCATGGAGACGGCGCCGCGATGGTGCTGGATCATGGAGGTCAGGAACAGCCGGTCGAACTCCGGCCCCCTCGCCTGATCCAATTGCCGCATCTGAGCCACGGTAAGCATGCCGGGCATCAGCATATCATGCTCGTGGCCAGGCTCCGGCACCGGCTCCCCGCGAGCCCGCAGCCAGCGCTGCATGGTCACGATCTCGTCCTGCTGGGCATTGATGATCCGCTCGGCCAGCCGGCGCACCGCGGCGTCGGCCTCGTGGGTCGGCGCCCAGCCCGATATCACGATGGCCTGGGCATGGTGGCCGATCATGCCGGACATGAAGTGAACGTCCGCCTCGGTGTGGGGATAGCGGGCGCTGTCGGCCTTGGCCTTGGCGATGGCAGAGACATCGCCCTGACTGGCTGGCCCGGGCTCCGGGGAGACCCCGGCCTCGCTCCGGTTGGCGCCGCCGCACGCTGCCAAGGCTGCCAGCGTAAGTGCGCCCGCCAGGGCCGCGGGGGTCCAGCGCATGCGTGATGGTGTCATTCCTGGGATACCTCTCGTTAGCAGAATCTTAACGGGGGAACGCCTCCGGCAGCTCGCCGTCTATGGCCGAGCGCCCGATCCTCCGGCCCCGAGCTGCCCGAGCAGCTCGCCCAACCTCCGCATCTCCTCCCCGTACCTCGCCCAGTCGATGTCCCGCTGCGCCTGCAACGCCGCCTCATAGTGCCGCCGCGCCTCCGCGGCCAGGGCCCGCAACCCGGAATCGCCACCGGTCGTGCCGGTTGCGACTGCCGGCTCGGAGGGACGGCGCGGCGCGGTCGACCCGCCAAACAAGTCGGCCAGCGCCCCCTCCAACGTCTCCTGCATCACCACCCGGTTCTGATAGGCGACCACCACCCGCTTGAGCTCAGGAATGCGCCCGCCTTCGGCCTGGAGGTAGAGCGGCTGGACGTACAGCAGCGACTCCTCGATCGGGATCACGAGCAAGTCGCCTCGGATGACCCGGGAGCCACGCTGGTCCCACAGCGAGACCTGACGCGAGATCTCGGTGTCCTGATTGATCCGGTTCACGATCTGCTGTGGACCGTACGCGAGGGTCTGCCGGGAGAGGCGATACACCCGGAGCTTCCCATACTGGTCGCCGTCGTTTCGCGCCACCATCCAGGCCGCCAGGTTGTCCTTCCCCCGCGGCGTGAAGGGCACCATGTACACAAACTCGGCCCTGGTCTCCTCCGGCAGGCGCATGACGATGTGCCGCATGAACGGCACTGCCCCCTCCGACTCGCCGGCGACCGGGATCTGCCACTGGTCCTCCCGGTGGTAGAAGTCCTCCGGCGCTTCCATGTGATACGTGGTGTACAGGTTGGTCTGGATCCGGTAGATGTCGTCCGGGTAGCGGAGGTGAGCCCGGAGGTCCGCCGGCATGCTGTCCAGCGGGAGCAGGATGCCAGGGAAGATGCGGGCGAAAGACCGGATCAGCGGATCGGCCGGAGCGCTCACGTAGGCCGCCAGGGTGCCGTCGTAGGCGTCGATGACCAGCTTGACACTGTTCCGCAGGTACGTCACGCCATTGGTGAGTCGCTGGGCGTAGGGATACCTGTCCGAGCCGGTGTAGCCGTCCAGGATCCATTTCAGGGTACCGTCTGCCGCGATCACAAGATAGGGATCGCGATCGAAGCTGAGAAAGGGCAGCGCCTTCGTCGCCCGGGTCGCGATATCCCGGTTATAGAGCATCCGGCTCTTGTTGGTAATGTCGCCCGAGAACAGGATTTTGGACGAGCCGAAGTGGGCGGCCAGGATGGCTCGCCGCAGGACATTGCCGACCGGCACTCCACCCTTCCCCTTGTACGCGGTGTAAACATTCGCCTCGCCCGACGGATGGTCGAACTCGCGCTGCCGGGTACCCACGAAGACGTAGGGATCGGTGAGCTCGCCGTAGTAGATCTGGGGCCGGGTGAGCCGGAGCGACACGGTCGAGACCGGCGGCAGGTCCTTGATGAGGAGCACCGGCAGACCCTCGGTCGTCACCTGGTTGACCGGACTCATGGTGAGCCCCATGCCGTGAGTGAAGGTCAGGTGCTCGTTGATGAAGGTCCGGGTCGGCAGCGAGGCGGCGTTGAGCTCTCTCGGGGAGAGCAGGACCTGCCGGTATCTGCCATCGATCATGTAACGGTCGTCGTCCACCGAGACGAAGTCGTAGTAGGTGCGGATCTCCTGGAGCTGCCCGAAGGTCATGAGCAGCGGATCCCGGTCCCAGAGCCGCACGTTCTCGATGGTCGGAGCGTTGGCCTTGATGTCGGCCAGGGTGAGATCGGCCCCGCCCTTGAGCTCGCGGGTCTCCACACTGTCGATCCCCCACGCCTGGCGGGTCGCGGCGATGTGGTGTCGGAGATACGGCGTCTCCCGGGTCAGCTCGGTGGGGGCCACCACAAACTTCTGGATGAATAGCGGAAAGAGGCCGCGCCCGACCAAGGCCAGGGCCAGGTAGCCGCCGATCGCCAGGAGTGCGTAGCGGGGCAGCTGCCGCCGCATCCCCCCAATCATGACCGCGACCGCGGCCAGGACCGCCAGGATCGCGGAGACTCTGAGCGCCGGGAGGCTGGCATGCAGGTCAGTGTAGCTGGCGCCGACCAGCGGGCCCGTGGTCGAATAGAGCAGGCTGGGGATGTCTACCAGCCAGAGTCGCAGGGCGGTGAGGATGAAGAACACGGCCAGCAGAATGGCAAGGTGGAGTCCCGCCGAGGGCTCGATGCCGAGTCCTCGGGGCCGGAGAACGATATCGCCCCGGAGTCCGTAGACCGGTACCAGCAGCAGGAGCGAGGTAAGCAGGAGGCCGGATAAGAAGCCGAGCGCCGCGGAGAGGCCGGGCAGCGCGAAGACGTAGAAGCCTATGTCGCGGGAGAAGATCGGGTCCCGGGTCCCGAACGGTGTCGCGTAGATCACCTGGAGCACCAGATCCCAGGCCGGCGTGGCAGCAAGGCCGGCCAGCAGGCCCAAGAGGAGCGAGACCGGCAGACTAAGGCGACGAAGCGGTCGGGTGATGTCCACCCGGGGCGCCGACTGCACGAACCGGAGCACGACCGGGTAGGGCACCAGCCCCCGTTGCGCGATCCGCAGATTCAGGTAGAGCAGGCCGGCGGTCAGGCCGCCCACGACCAGGAAGAGCAGCACCC
>CAZASU010000114.1:0-6713 GCA_964487785.1 uncultured Gemmatimonadaceae bacterium
GGGGCCATGATGAGGAAAAAGCTGAATACCGGCTTGCCGTCGATGGCCTGAAACTCGATCCCCTCCGGTTTGCGGCCAAAGGCAATGCGCAGCCGGCTCACCACCAGAGACCGGCCATGAGGAATCGCGATCCCGCGGCCCACCCCCGTCGAGCCGAGGTTCTCCCGCCGCTGCAGTATCCGAAGCAACGTTCCGGCCGAGCGCTCGTCGGTCCGTAGCAGACTCACCATCTCGGCCAGGATCTCTTCCTTCGAGCCGCCGCGCAGGGACAGCGAGATGGCGTCGGGGCTGAGAAACTCCTTGAGTCGCATGGGTCGACAAGCTACATCACCACCGCTTCCATTGCCACCTCCCTGACGGCCAAGTATTTTCTCCCCATGCAGTTGCCCTATCCATCCGCCCATTCGTTCCCGCTCATCCTTGCCCCCATGGCGGGAGTGTCGGAGGCGCCGTTTCGCCAGGTCTGCCGGCGAATGGGGGCGGACATCGTGCTGTCCGAGTTCCTGTCCTCCGAGGCGATCCGGCGCCGCATCAAGACCACTCTGGAGGGTGCCGAGTTCGAACCCATCGAGCGGCCCATCGGAATCCAGATTTATGGTGCGGATCCCAACGCGATGGCGGAGGCAGCCGGACTCATCACTGAACACTACCAGCCCGAGTTTATCGACATCAACTTCGGCTGTCCGGTGAAGAAGGTGGTGCAGCGAAACGGCGGATCGGGTTGTCTCCGGGACATGGACCTGGTGGACCGAATCATTCGGGCAGTCGTCGGGGCCACCCACCTGCCGGTGACGGTCAAGACCCGCAGCGGATGGAGCGAGGATTCCCGGGATCCGGTGTCGATCGCGCTTCGGATGCAGGATGCCGGCGCCAAGGCGTTCACCCTGCATGCCCGCACCCGCACCCAGATGTTCGCCGGAAAGGCGGACTGGGACGAGATCGCCCGCGTCGTTGAGGCGCTGAACGTTCCGGTCATCGGCAACGGCGATCTCGAGAGCGCGTCCGACATCGTCCGCCTGCGGGCGCACACCGGGTGTGCCGGCGTCATGATTGGCCGGGCCGCCTTTGGCAACCCATGGCTGTTCCGAGACGGCCAGGCGCTGCTGGCCGGGGCACCGCAGCCACCTGCTCCCGATGCGGTGGAGCGCTTCACCCTGGCCCTGGACCACGCCCGGCTGGCCCTTCGTCTTCAGGGAGATACGCGGCGAACGGTGATGGAGTTCCGGAAGCACCTAGGCTGGTACACCAGGGGGCTTCACGGCTCGAGCGCACTGCGGCAGCGCCTCTTTCAGATCGAATCGATTGCGGAGGCGGAGGTGATCTTTCTCGAGTATCTCGAGCCCGTCGCCCAGGTGGCGTGACAGCCGAGCAGCTCGAGGCCCTGCTCGCCGACGTCGCCACCGGTCGTATTGCTCCGGGGGCTGCGCTCGAGAGGCTCCGACACCTACCCTTCGAAGATCTACAGTTCGCCCGGATCGATCATCACCGAGCTTTGCGCCAGGGTCATCCCGAGGTCGTATTCTGCGAGGGGAAGACCCCGGACCAGGTGGTAGCCATCTGCGAGCGCCTGGAGGCCGCCACCGGCGCTTTCCTCGGCACCCGTGCCAATGAGGCGCTCGCCTCTCGGCTGCAGGCCCGGTTTCCCGGTATGGTCTGGAACTCCCTGGCTCGCACGGTCCACCTGCCGGCGCCCGAGCCGGGGCCGGTGCGTACCGGTACCATCCTCGTCGTCTCGGCCGGCACCAGCGACCTGCCGGTGGCCGAGGAGGCCGCTGTCGTGGCCGAGGCGTTCGGCCACCAGGTGGAGCGTTTGATCGACGTCGGGGTTGCGGGACTCCACCGTCTCCTGGCCGCGGCCGAGCAGATCCAACGCGCTCGAGTGGTGATCGTGGTGGCGGGTATGGAGGGCGCCCTGCCGAGCGTGGTTGGCGGCATGGTGAGCGTACCGGTGATCGCGGTGCCCACCAGTATCGGATACGGCGCCTCGTTCGGGGGGCTGGCGGCGCTTCTCGGGATGCTGAACTCCTGCGCAGCGGGGGTAACCGTGGTGAACATCGATAATGGGTTCGGTGCCGCAGCTGCGGCCAGCCGGATCTGCCAACGATGACGATCCGCACCATCATCAACAGCAACGACCCGCCCTTCATCTGGCTGGAGGTGGTGAATCCCACCAGGGAAGAGCTGGCGAACGTCGCCCGGCAGTACGGGCTCCACTCCACCTCGCTCGAGGATTCGCTCGACCCGGAGCACCTGCCAAAATACGAGCGGATCGGGGCGGTCACTTTCATTATCGTGCGGGCCATGGACGAAACCGCCACGCGTGATTGCTCCACGGTGCAGGAGATGACGCGTAAGGTCGCCATCTTCTTCAGTGCCGACTTCCTGATCACCATTCATCGCACCGAGCAGCCATTCCTCACGGCATTGGTTGCCAAGTACCAGAGCCCACCGCCTCCGGGTGCAGAGAGGCGAAAGAGCTTTCTCCCCCGGGTGCTGATCGAGATCATCAACGGCGCGATCGATACCTTTGAAAAGCCACTCGGCGATGCCGAGGGTACCATTGACAAATTCGAAGCGACGGTCTTCGGAGAGCATGAGCTCGGCGGACTGCTCCAGCGCATTTACACCGAGAAGCGCAGGGTCACCCAGATGCGGCGGATGCTCTCGCACACGCTGGACGTGGTTCAACGGCTGGTGCCGGCCTCCGAACCGACCGCCCCGCTGTTCCAGGATCTTCGGGAGAATGCCGAGAGCATGTACTCCTACGCCGAGGAGCTGGTCGAGGACGTAAATAACCTGCTCAGCATTCAGCTCGCGCTGGCCCAACACCGCACCAGCGAGGTTGTCCGGGTCCTCACCGTCTTCTCCGTGTTTTTCCTGCCTCTGACGTTCATCGTCGGCATCTACGGCATGAACTTCGACTTCATGCCCGAGCTCCGGCAGCGTTGGGGCTACCCGGGCGTCATGATTGGCATGGGGGTGGTGACGCTGGTCATCTATACGTGGTTCCGACGACGGGGCTGGCTGCGGGGATGACGGAGCCAGTCGGGCTCATTCTCATGCTGCTGGCGGCGGGGGTCACCGGCTGGCTCCTGGGGCGCCGCTACCGGCCGGTCGGGGTGCGTGAAGGTGTCGCTCCACATCTCCTGCCCGACCCGGCCCTCGAATGGCTCCGCCGCGCGCACCGGGCCCTGGGTGTGTGGATCACCGAGCTGGACCCGGGCGAGGAGGGACCCAAGGCGGAGCGAATCGTCGAGCCCGAGCGTCTGTCGGTGGCACAGATCGTTGCGGTGGACCGGCGGCTGGAGCGGGCCCGCGATCAGGAGCAGAGCGGGGTGGAGCGCCTGGAAGGCGGGATGCTGGTCTATCATGCCCAGGCGGGCGCCGCGGTGGGGCTTCTGCTGCCCGAAGGATCGGACCCAACGGCGCTCGCGGTTGTCGAGGATGATCTTCGCCGGCTGCTCGAAGGGGTCCGTCGCCGGCCACAGATCATCGCGCTCACCCAGGCGCAGTCGCAGGAGGCGTCGCTCGAATCGGTAGGGAGTGTCGGCCTCCGGCTGGCCTACCAGCTGGAGCGCACGCTCGATGCCCAGATCGTCGTCGTAGCGTTGGACACCCGCGGGGTGCGGGTGATCGGCGTCTCCGGCCGAGGCGACCGGCGACTGCTGGACAGCTTTCTGCCCCCGGAAAGCGAGCTCGCGCGGGTGGCGGATGGCAGCCTGGACTCCCTGGTCTCCAAGGGAGACCCGCTCGGCGGCGTGGTGCCGGACCGGAGGCACCGCCCGGGCTCGATCCTCCTGCTGCCGATGAGGCGGCACCACCAGGCGATTGGCGCCGTGGCCATCTGGCTCACCGGCGGGCGGGAGCCGGTGGGCGCCGTTCGCGCCGAGCTCATGGAGGCGCTCGACAATGCCGCACCACGGATAGCGCGTGCATTGCTGGCCGACCAGGCCAAACATGCAGCAACGGTAGACCCGCTGACCGGACTGCATAACCGCTGGGGCTTCGATGAGACGTTCCGCCTCAACACCGCCAAAGAGGGAGCGCTCGTGTACGCCGATATGGACCGGTTCAAGAACCTCAACGACACCCTGGGGCATCCAGCCGGCGATGCAGCCCTGGTGCACTTCGCCCGCATTATCCGGGAGCAGATCCGCACCTTCGACGTGGCCGGGCGCATCGGCGGCGAGGAGTTCGCCGTATGGCTCCCCGATACCGGCCTCGACCTCGGGGGGAAGATCGCCGAGCGAATCCGAATCAAGCTCGGCACGACGGCCTGGGACTGGCGCGGCCGGCAGTGGCCGTTGAGCGCCTCGTTCGGGGTCGCCGCGTGCCCGGATACCAGCCCGAGCCGCGACAACCTGCCGGCCCAAGCCGACTCGGCCTTGTACGTAGCGAAGAAGAGCGGAAGGAACCGGGTGGAGAAGGCGGGGAGGTAAGGCGGTTAAGGCGGAAAAGGCGGTATGGAGCGGTAGACCAGAAGCCCAGCAGAGAAACCGAGACGAAAGCTTTGTATTTAGTTAATACAGAGGTCGAGGTGGCCAAAGCTAAGTCAGTAATTAAGAATGTATTACAGCTTTTAGCCTGTTCCGCTCTTTCCGCTCCTTCCGCCTCTTCCGCCCTTCCCGCCAGGCCTTGAAACGACTATTATTCTGTCACCCGGGGGCGACTTGGCTTCGACGGGTTTGATGAAGGAATTGCAGCGTGTCCAGGTCCAGGTTCCTGGTAAAACCGTCTGGAACGATTCAACTGCCAATACTGAACTGGCAATGGCTGCGTAAGCTGAGCTAACGCTCGCTTATGCTCCTTCGATGGCTGGAGCCCGCCCGGGGCGCTGCCCATCGAATCGCAAATCTGGGCTAGCTGGTCGTGTCGCTCCGATGCGTCCGGCGAGATCTTCAGGAGATAGGCCTCGGAGAGGTCGGCTCGATACCACTCCGAAGTGACGGCAAAAAGTCGAGCCTACACACGTAGACGCAGTTCTGGAAGCTCACTCGGACCAGGGTTCGATTCCCTGCGCCTCCATCAACGGGCGGTAGGAAAAGCGGCGGTCGGTGAAGCGGCGGTCGGAAACAGCGGAATTCTTTCGCTTGTATTCCGTCCGCCTCTTTATCTTCCGCCTTCTGCTACCGCCCGCCCGCCCTCGTCAGAACTGTCATCGGCGAAACTCGCCGGTCACCCGTCCGCGCCGATCCACTTTCCTGATGGGACCTCGCAGGATGTCATTCTTCAGCAGCAGCTTGGGCCGGGTGTCGAAGGCCCGAAGAGCGAAGATGAGGCTGTACGCATCTGCCGCCGCAAGATCCACCTGGTAGCCCTGATCGGCCAGCGAGGCGAGGGTTATGCGGCTCAACGGGCTCTGCCCAGTGCCGATGAAGCCGGTCATGAGCTCGTTATCGAACACTGACTCACGCCAGTGGGAATCGGCAGTGCCCGGGTCTCCGGTGTTCTCGACCGGCACCTTCGCGCTGGCCACGTAAGCCACGCCGCCGGCATTATCGAAAGCACCGATCGCCTGGGTCCCGGTGAAGTGGGGGTCGGCGCCAGGGGCGGGAGGGGCATTTGGCGGGAGCGTTGGATCCGCCAGAAGCCCCTGGAACTCCCACAGGGTGCCGAATCCCAGGACGTGGCCCATCTCATGGAGGATCACATTCCCCAGAATGCCATCGGCCTCGAGCATGTCCAGGTCCGCGGTATCGAACTGCATGACTCCCATGACCGTCAAGGGATCTCCCGCGTCTCTGACGTAGCAGGGGCCAGCCCCGCCGAGAACTCCTCCCTCTCCATCAATGGCAACCAGCGTGATCAGGATCAGGACGTCGTCAATCGTCTGGTTCACCGCAGGGGTGCCCGTACCGCAGTCTCCGGCTGAGGCCTGCAGCTGCACATCCTCCAGGTCCGCTGTCACCACATTTTGCCACCGGAGCCGGGCGTTGGTGAACGCCTGCTGCTGGGTGGGCGTGGCGGTGCTGAGATATCTCAGGCCGATGTTGAATCCGGCGGGGTCAGCTGCCGCAATCGCGGTGAATGCCACCGACAGCGTGGTTGCCGCTATGCTGACCGAGACTCCCTGAGGGGAGCCGGAGACAGTGCCCGTGGTGAAGGTGGTGGATGCTCTCCCGTCGTTGCCGGTAACTGCAGTGGCTGTCCCGGTGGTTCCTTCTCCCTGGGTCACGGTAAAGGTCACGGTTCTGCCCGGGATGGGGCTGCCACCAGCGTCGTTCAACTGAATGACCAACGGAGCCGTGAGCGTGGCTCCGGCGGGACCGGTCTGGCCGTCGCCCGAGATCTTCAGGAGTTGAGTGGGTGTCTGAACGACCGCGACCTGGGCCGAGGCCGACGCCGAGCCCGCGGTCGCGGTGACGTCGGCAGACCCCGCCCCGACGGCGGTAACTCCCCCGCTCGGGCTCACGGTGGCCACCCCGTCATTGCTGCTGGTCCAGCTGACGTCGGCCCCGCTCAGCGCCTTGCCATCTTGATCGGTCACCGATGGGAACAGCTGCTGCGTCTGCCCCAGGGCGGTGAAGGAGACCGAGAGAGTGCTCAGGCTGACGCTGGTGGGAATGCGAGGCTCCGTGCTGCCGCAGGCGCCAATCGATCCTAGGAGAGCGGCCCAGACTGACAGCGTCTTCATTCGTCGAGTCAGGGAATCCACGCGCGGAACGCGTTCAGCCACTAGTCGTCTAGTGAGCAGCATCGAAGCTCCGGATCGG
>CAZASU010000115.1:0-6534 GCA_964487785.1 uncultured Gemmatimonadaceae bacterium
TTCCATATAGTAGAAAGCCGGCCAGCTCCTGGTAGACGGCGGCATCTCCCGGCGTGAGCTGAAACTCGCGCAGCTCGACCTGGCTCGAGGTCCACGCGAGGTCGAGCGCCCGCTGGGCGGCATGGCAGTCCCGGTAGCGGTCGGCCAGCTCGAAGGCCCGATCGCGGCTGGTGGCGACCAGAGTAGTGAACGCCACCGACGCCGACTGTCCCGGATCCAGCCGCACTCGGGTTCGAAGGGCGAAGATGGGATCGAGCACCGCGCCGGTCGTTCCGGAGAGCGCTCCATCCTCCATGAGTGACACGGGGTTCCGGGTCGAGCGGCCGCGGCCGAGGAAGCGGGCCCGGTCGGTCTCGCAGGTCACCAGCCCCACGCACTCCCTGCAACTGTCCACCACGTGAACCACCCAGAGCGGCTTTTCATTCGCGGAGCGGGGGCGCCGGGTGGCGGTGATGGCGTTGGCCCACTCGTGCCACTCGGTCTCGACGAAGAGGTTGCCGAACGCCGGATGGGCGCGGTCCGCCTCGGGCGGCGACAGCACGATCTCGCCGTAGCTGGTGAGCTCGATCTCCCTGGGATCGTTCGAGTTGTTGGTGACGGTAATCCGGCGCACCTCGGCCGAGTCTTGCGGCACAACTGCGATCTCGGTGCGGGTCTCGATGTCGCCGTCGGCCCGATGGAAGGTGACCCGATCGGTGGCGAGGAAGGCGTTGTACCAGTCCGCCGGTGCGCAGACCGGTTGATGGGCCGCCGACCAGACCCGACCCCTCGATACGTCCTTCACGTAGCAGAACTGGCCGGTCGAGTCGCGGGTCCCGTCCGAGTGCCAGCGCGTGACCGCCAGCCCCTCGTACCGGCTGTACCCCGCGCCGCAGTGGCTCACCATGATGGTGTAGGGCAGGTGGCCCAGGAGGGCGACGTGCGGCTGTGGCGTGTCGGGCGTCTCCAGCTGCCGCACGGAGGGACGCTCGGTCTCCGCTTCCGGCATCGCCTGGTCCAGCTGCGCTCCCTGCGGTTTCTGCGGCACCAGCCGGCGCGGAATCCGCTCGTGCAACAGCAGCTCCGCCGAGCGCACCACCGGGTCGGCGTGAAAGCGACGCTGCCACACCTGGGAGGTCAGCACGTTGGTCAGCGCCACCATGGCCATGCCGAGGTGGTGGGCCATGTAGGCGCCGACGATGTGATTGTCGCTGTCCTTATCGGGGCGGGTATAGTCGATGGCGTCGCGGAAGCCGTAGCGGCCCAGTGCCCCCCTGGTCTCCAGCAGCCGCAGGTTTTCCAGCGACCGCTCCGGGTCCACCATGGCGGCGAGGGTGGAGGCATACGGTGCCACCACCAGCTCTCGCCCGAGGCCCCGCTTGAGGGCCAGATCGGGCACGCCGAAGGGGCGGTACTGGTAGGTCTGGTGCCGGTCGCGCACGTTGTAGGCGCTCTCGCTCACGCCCCAGGGCACGTCGCGCTCGGCGCCGTAGGCGATATGGCGGGCGAGGGCGCCCTCGTAGGTCTGGCTCAGCACGGTGAAGGGGAATGACCGCATGACGAGCAACGGCATCAGGTACTCGAACATGCTCCCGCTCCACGACACCAGCGCCGGCTCTCCCGCCGCGTAGGTCAGGGTGCGGCCCAGCCGGAACCAGTGGTCCACCGGCACATCGTTCTTGGCCACCGCCATGAAGCTGGCCAGCCGCGCCTCGGAGGCGAGCAGATCGTAGAACGACCCGTCGAGCGAATGGGTGCTTCCCTGAAACCCGATGGCAAACAGCTTCCGCTCGGCATCGTACAGGAAACGGAAATCCATCTCCATGGCGTAGTCGTACGCCCGGTCAGCGATGACCTCCAGCCGCTTCACCAGGTCGGCCGCCGCCGTGGATCGGGTGGCCAGCTCGCGCAGCGGAGCGAACAACAAGTCATTGCGAGGAGGCGCAGCCTCCGAAGCAATCCCGCCGCCGCCCGCGGGATCGCCACGCAGGCCTGCGGCCCGCTCGCGATGACTTTCGTCCCAGGTGGAATACGCCGCGATGAGCCGGAGGCTCCAGGCGATCCACTCCGAGGCCGGTTCTGCCGCTTCAGCGGAGAGGCCGGCGCCTGCGAGCGCGGCCTCCGCCCGCCGGAGCGGCTCGGCGACACGCGAGAGGGCGGCACTCGATGCCGGCTCGCGACGTGACTTCACCAGAGCGACCCGGGCCAGCCTCAGGTACTCAGACGTGGGGTGGGCCGGCGCGTGGATCTCCAGCCGCTCGTCCGCCAGCGCCAGCGCGGTGTCGAGCGCCCGCCAGACTCGCCCGTCGTGCACCGGCTCGTCGATGAGGGCGAGGCAGGCCTGCCGCAGCGCGACGAGGTGGCCGGCCAGATTGCCGCTGTCCACCGTCGAGACGTAGGCCGGCTCCAGCACGGTCAGGTTCTCGATCTCGTACCAGTTGTAGAAGTGCCCGTTGAAGCGCCGCATCCGCTCCAGGGAGCGGAAGGCCAGCTCGATCCGCCGGGTCATCTCGTCGAGGGTGATGAACCCCAGGTCCCAGGCACTCATCGTCGCCAGGAGCTGGAGGCCGATGTTGGTGGGTGAGGTGCGCATCGCCACCACCGGCTCGGGGCCCTCCTGGAAGTTGTCGGGCGCGAGCCAGTTGCTTTCTTCGGTGACGAAGCGATCGAAGAAGCTCCAGTGCAGCAGCGCGTAGCGGAGCGCCTGGCGCCGGCTTTCGGCCGGCAGCCGGTGCTCGCGGCGGAGTGTGGGCTTGCCCAGGGCGTGCGCGATGGCCGGCGAGGCAATCCAGGCCAGGATCAGTGGCCACACCGCGACCGCAATCTGCCAGGGGGGCGCTGCCGCGTCGGGCTGGGCCACCGTACGCCAGACCACCACTCCCAGTATGACCGCCGCAAGCGCCACCGCGGGCCACATGTTGCGCCAGACGATGCGAGGTGAGCCGGACATGCCCCGCTCGGTCTGCGACGCGGTCTGCCACTCGAGGAGGTGGCGCCGCGACAGCAGCATGCGCCACAGGGTGCGGACGATCCCGTCGGCCGAGACCCAGGCCTGGTGGGGGAGGAAGACGACGGCGAGGGCGATCTGCTGCACGCTGGTGGCCGCGTCACGGCCGACCGAGGCGTAGTAGGCGCGCCAGGACTTGTCGAGCGGCGGCCGCAGCACTGCGAGCAGCAAGGAGACGATCCAGGGCGCGGAGATGGCGCCGAGCCCGAGCAGGGTCCAGCGGATCGGCGAGCCGGGAAGCAGGAGCCATCCGCCCACGAGGAAGACCAGCTGGGCCAGCTCCACCGTGCTGCGGCGGAGGTTGTCCAGAATCTTCCACTGGGACAGCAGCGACAGCCGGTTGGGCTCGGTGCCGTCCGGCCCCGGCACCCGCCGGGTGAGCCACGGGAGCAGCTGCCAGTCACCCCGGATCCAGCGGTGCTTCCGCCGAGTGTAGGTCAGGTAGCGGGTGGGGTAGTCGTCGTAGACGATCACGTCGGTGGCCAGGCCGGCCCGGGCGTAGTTCCCCTCGATCAGGTCGTGGGAGAGCAGCGAGTTCTCGGGAAAGCGGCCGTGGGTCGCACGCTCGAAGGCCTCGACGTCGTAGACGCCCTTGCCGGTGAAGCTCCCCTCGCCATAGAGGTCCTGGTAGACGTCGGAAACCGCCGTGGTGTAGGGGTCCACGCCGGGGTGTCCCGAGTGGATGGACGCGAAGATCGAGCGGTTCGCGCTGGGGAGGGAGACACCCACCCGGGGCTGGAGGATGCCGTAGCCGCGCACCACCCGGCCGCGGGTGGGGTCGTAGACCGCGCGGTTGAGCGGGTGGGCCAGGGCCCCGACCAGGAGGGGAGCTGCGTCGGGCGGGAGCACGGTGTCGGAGTCGAGCGTAATCACGTAGCGCACGCTCTTGATCGGCTCCACGTCTCCCACGATGATCGAGAACGCGCCCTTCCCCTTGCCCAGCACGAACCGGTTGAACTCGGCCAGCTTGCCCCGCTTCCGCTCCCAGCCCATCCAGACGCCCTCCTGCGGGTTCCAGTAGCGGGGGCGGTGGAAGAGATAGAAGGCGTCCTCCCGGCCGCCGGCGTAGCGGGCGTTGAGCGCCTTCACTCCCTCGACCGCGGCCTCGACGATCGCGCCGTCATCCTCGCGGGTCTCGGTGGGCGAGTCGGTGAAGTCGCTCAGTACCGCGAAGTGCAGGTGCGCCTCCCGGTTGGCCAGGAACTGGACTTCCAGGTTCTCCAGCGCCTCGCGCACGGCTTCAACGCTACTGAACAGGGTAGGGATCACCACCGCGGTGCGGAGCTCGGGCGGCACACCGTGCTCGTGCAGGTCGAGCTTGGGGAGGGTGCGGGGCGGGAGGAACGCGGTGACCAGCTGGTTCACCACGTTCACGGCGATGTCGTTGGCCAGGATCAGGCCGAGGAGAATCACGGCGATCCACGCCGCCCTGACCTCCGAGCCGCCCAGCAGCAGTACCGCGGCGAGGGCACCGAGTGTGGCCAGGAGCACGCCGCCGACGAAGACGATGTTCGGGTGGCGCCGCACCCAGCGGTAGATCGCCTCGCTGAACGATGGCCGGTAGCCGGTCGACTCTTCCAGCTCGGCTAGCCCGTCGTCAATCAGGTAGTAGCCCACGTGGGCCTGGCGGGGGTCTTCGCTCTCCTGGGCGCCGGCGCGGGCGAGGTCGATCGCGCGGCGGGCCACCGATTCTTCGGACCGGCGGGTCCGCCGGGCGATCCGCTCCACCGCGTGGCGGTACTCATCCCGGGTGGCGAAGGTCATCCGGCTGAAGAAGGCCGCGGGATCCTCCCGCAGGACGGCTTCGACCCGGCTCTGGTCCTCGACGAAGGTGCGCCACTCCATCAGGCCGATGGCGCGGAGGCTGGTGATGCTGTTGGCCATCACCACCTGGGTGAGGGCCAGCCGCTGGGTGGAGCGGGCGGTGGCCTCCTCTGCGCTCAGCGCCTCCTCGGCGATCCACTGCTCCAGCCGTACCACGGCAGGCAGCGCGCCACCCTCCACTCGGAGCTGGTGCAGGAAACGGGAGACGAAGGTCGGGGTGAGCGGGGGCGGATTGGAGGCGAACCGATCCAGCTCCAGGTCGAGGGCTCCGTCACCCGCCGCGGCGGCTTCGGCGATGCGGGAGGCGGCTTTGTCGGCGTCTTCCAGCTCGTCGAGCCGAGCCACCGTGCGGAGCGCCATCCGGCGCACGTTCTCGATCAGGCCCAGGCGGAGCATGGCCGGGACCGCCCACAGCTCGCCGATGGTCAGGGAGGAGACCTGCTGGAAGGCCTGGACGAAGTTGGTGACGTTGTGGAGGTCGACCCGGCCCTCGCTGTGGCCGATCAGCGTGATGGCCAGCTCGTAGACCCGGGGGTAGCCGGCCAGGGCGCCGGAGGCCAGCTCGGGCAGCTCCCGGTAGTAGCCGCCCGGCAGGCTCTCCCGCACCTCGCCGATGTGCTCCTGGACGACGTGGTAGTTGTCGAGTAGCCACTCGCCGGCCGGGCCCACGTCGGCGTCGCCGCCGGAGGCGGTGAGTCGGCGGTTCGCATCCTCCAGGATGCGGCGGGTGTCGTTGAGCCGGGCCAGGAGCGGGGTGCGGCGGACCGCCCGCTCGACCGCGATCCGCTGTCCCGCCGCCACCTGCTGGGCCCGCTCGGCCAGGTGCTCGGCGCCGAGCAGCTCGCCCCGGATGGGCCCGGCTAGGCGGTCCGCACGGCTGTCGGTTCCGAGCCGGGGTGTGAGGAAGGTGAAGGACTGCCGCGGGTCGAACTTGGGAATCGTGGGGCCCTCGGGTGTGTCACGGGTAGAGCAGTTATCGTGGAGACCCGATTCCTGGTCCGGGGATCAGGGCAGTATAACGGTGGGTTGGGGACCAAGGCGAGGCGGCGTCGGCTTTCTGGACAAGACCGAGGGGGAAAGCGGATAACCGCTCTCCCCCTCGACCCAGCCACACCGTCAGGCTTAGATCGTAGCCGCGATCTTGTGGAAGGTCGAGTTGCCGACCTCGTAGGCCTGCACTTCCGGCGTGCCTTCAACCACCTTCGCCAGGCTCTTGAGCACCTGGGGGTAGGTGTCGCGGCCGTACTGATCCGCGCTCTCCTTGCGATCCCACAAGCTGATCGCGAGGACTTCCTTGCCATTCTGTCCGACGAAGGTGATCTCGTCCTTGAAGCCGTTCTGCTTGCGCAGCATCGGCAGAATGTCCTTCTCGAACGTCTGGGTAAACTCACGAGCGGTGTTGGGCTTCAGATTGAGTGTCACGTTGCGGGCAAACATGGAGACTCCTTGGCTATAAGGTTCAACCGTTCTAAATTCACCAGGATTGGTTGACCGGCGTGCATGGTAAGGCGCAATACTTTACTTGTCAAGTACATTTGACCATTACCCCGACGGAATCGTAAGCTAAGTCTCAGCAGTTTATGGGCTTAGGCTGATCAGGAGAAACCCCATGGATGTGTCGCTCGTCATCCGGCAACGGCTGGAGAAGTTCGGGTTGGAGCAGCGGGGGCTCGCCCGGGCTGCCCAGGTGACCGAGTCCTACATCTCGCAGCTCCTGACTCGGC
>CAZASU010000116.1:0-6506 GCA_964487785.1 uncultured Gemmatimonadaceae bacterium
TCTATCGCGCGCTCTACGGTGCCCAGGTGACCCACCGGCCGGAGATCGCCCGGCCCACCACCTCGGCCGAGATCCCGGCTGGCGGCGACAGCCCCCAAATGTAAGTCTGGCAGTGGAGAGGTCATCGTCTTAGTTTGAGACGGCCTCCTCACTGCCAAGGTTCATCCGGTTGCTCAACGCCGCCCAGCCACTGGATCTGCTCGACCGCGTCGGCGAGGGCATTTTCGCCCTCGATTCCGATTGGCGGTTCTCCTATCTCAACCGCCATGCCGAGCGGGTGCTCGCCCGTCTGTCCGGCAGCCCTTCCTCCGATCTCCTCGGCACCGTTATCTGGGATCGCCCTACCCTCGCCGACTCCTCGCTGGGCCGCGCGCTGCACCGGGCGCATGCCGAGCAGGTTGCGGTGGTGCACGAAGTGCTCGACAGCGGTGACCGGGGATCAGTCGAGGTCCGTGCCTACCCGTGCGACGATGGACTCACCGTGCTGCTCCGTGAGAGTGCGCTTCAGGGCCACACCGCCCAGATCCTCGACGGGATGGGCGAGGCGTTCCTGGGCTGCGATCACGAGTGGCACATCACCCACGTGAACGCGCAGGCCGACCGATTTCTCTCGCCGCTCGGGTTTGGCCGGGCCCGGCTTCTCGGGTTGAATGTCTGGCGCGCGTTCCCCGGGCTCGCCGGCACCCGCATCCAGGCGGAAGCATTCCGTGCCCACGCCCAGGGAACCGAGGTCGACCTGGAGGAACATTTCGAGCCTCTGGGCCGGAGCTTCTCCGTCAGGATCGCCCCCACATCCAGCGGGCTGGTCTGCTATGCGCGGGAGCTTACGGAGAAGAGTCCGGCAGCGGAGAGCGCCCTTCAGGTCAGCGAGGAGCGCTTCCGGAATCTGGTCGAGTCGATCGATGACGTCGTCTTCCGCCTGGATCGGGATCAGCGCTGCGTGGACGCCTTCGGTCGCTGGCTGGAGCGGGAAGGCTTCACGCCGGCCAATCTGATCGGTAAGAGGATCGACGAGATCGTCGGCCAGGAAGCCGCTCCTGTTCACGAGGAAGCGAACCGGAAAGCGCTGGCGGGGGGCACCATCACCTATGACTGGATCCTTCGTTCCCGCCGTGGCGTTCACCACATGCAGACCACGCTCTCCCCGCTCCGCAGCTCCGCCGGGGAGGTGACCGGAATCGTCGGGGTGGGGCGCGATATCAGTCTTCAGGTAGAGGCGGGACGGGAGCTGCAGCGGTGGGCCCGGATCTTCGAGCATGCCGGCTGGGGCGTGGCAATTGTCAGCGCCGATGGAGAGACCATCGAGAGCGTGAATCCAGCATTCGCCCTGATGCACGGCTGGACGGTGGATGAGCTGCGGGGCAAGCCGATGGCCGATCTCTCCGCACCCGGCCGGCGTAACGAGTTCCTTCGAAAGGATGAGGCGCTCGGCGAACGGGGTCATCGGATCTGGGAGACCGAGCGCGTGCGCCGAAACGGCATGACCTTCCCGGCCTTGATTGATACCACCGCGGTGAAGGATGGGGAGGGCACCGTAATCTGCTATGCGGTGAACGTGCAGGACCTCACCGAGCGCCATCGCGCCGAGGAGCAGGTTCGTCAGGCCCAGAAGATGGAGGCGCTAGGCCGTCTGGCCGGCGGGGTGGCCCACGACTTCAACAACATGATGATGATCATCATGGGGTTCAGCGATTTCCTCCTGAGCACGCTCGAGCGGGACGATCCCCGATGGGCTGACGCCGACGAGATCCGAAAGGCGGCCGACCGGGCAATGCACCTGACCCGGCAGCTCCTCGGGTTCGGCCGGCAACAGCTCGTGGCCCGGCACGTGCTCAGCCTCAACGAGGTGGTCTCCGGCATGGAGCGGATGCTGCGCCCGCTGCTCGGGGAGGACATTCGACTGCTCACACGGCTATCGGTGGGGCTCGGCGGTGTCGAGGCGGACTACGGCCAACTGGAGCAGGTGGTGATGAATCTTACGCTCAACGCCCGGGATGCCATGCGGGGTGGCGGCCGACTCACCATCGAGACCCTGGATGTCGATCTGCCGGAAGGTTACGCGTACCGGCACGTGGGAATCGACATTCCAGCCGGACCCTACGTCATGCTGGTGGTCAGCGATACCGGCCACGGCATGACGCCAGAGGTAAAGGGGCGGCTGTTCGAGCCGTTCTTTACCACCAAACCGACCACGCAAAACACCGGCCTCGGCCTGGCGACGGTGTACGCGATCGTGGTTCAGAGCGGGGGCTATATCTGGGTCGACAGCGAGCCCGAGAAGGGAACGGCCTTCAAGATCTGCTTCCCCATGGTGGAAGCGGAGGACGAGATCTCCCCTCCCAGCGTCCGCTTGCCGCAGCCTGCCCGCGGTTCGGAGACGATCCTGCTGGTGGAGGACGAGCCGGCGGTGCGCAACGTGGCTATCAGGGTCCTGATGAACCAGGGTTACTTCGTCCTGGCCGCGTGCAATGGCGAAGAGGCGCTGGCGCTGGCTGAGAAGGTGGGCGGCGGCATCGATCTCGTTCTGACCGACGTCGTGATGCCCGATGTAGGTGGGCCGGAGCTGGTTGCGCGTCTGCTTGACAGATGGCCGGGGATGAGAGCGGTCTACATGTCGGGATACGCCGAGGGGGATAAAGTTCGCTTGGGAATACAGGACTCGAAAACCTCACTTCTTCAGAAGCCTTTCTCCGCTGACAGCCTCGTGCTCACAGTACGCGAGGTGCTGGATCAGCGACCAATTCTTCCTTCTGGGCGCGGGTGAGCCGTTTGATTGCGCACTCTCGCCTGAGCGCGGCGGATCGGTCCTTGGCGGACTCCCAATACACCATGACGAGGGGTATCCTGGAGCGGGTGTAGGAACCGCCACCCCCCGAATTGTGCTCTGCCAGCCGGCGCTCAGGGTCCGTCGTGACGCCGGTATATAGGCTGCCGTCACGGCAGCGGGCGAGGTAGACGGTCCAGGTCATGGGCGGAAGGTAAGGGCGCGCCCGATGCGCCCCTACCGCACCTGCCGTCGCCCTCCCTATCTTCGGCTGGTCCCAACACCCACCGCGACTCGAGGTACGATGGATTCCAACGCTCGGTCGGGGCGGATTTCGGTTCCGACGGTGCAGGACCGGCGACGGCCGGGAAAGAACACCCTTCCCGACCAGCGAACGCTGCTCACCTGGCTCTTTGTAGGCCGGCTGGTACTGGCCACCGGCGTTCTGCTCGGGGCCGGCCTGGTCTGGACCGAGCGTCCCCAGGAATCCTTCATCGTCAGCGTGGCGGTGGTGTTCGCCCTGGTGTTCACCGGATATGGGGCGGGCACGGTATTCTTACTGAACCGGAAGCCGGGGAATCCGTTTTTCCTGATCCAGGCGCTGGTCGACCTGGGTATGGTCACCACGGTCGTTCATTTCGCCGGCCAGCCGCAGTCGGCCTTCCCGGCATTGTACGTGCTCGTCGTGATCGCGTATGCCATGCTCATGCCGCCGGCATGGGTGGCGGCAACGGTCGTCCTGGCGTCGCTCCTGTATCTGGGCGACACCATCTGGACTCACGGGGTCGCTCTGGATACCGCCTCCTGGGCCCAGATCGTGGTCTACAATGTGCTTTTTGGGATCGTCGCGGTCTTGGGTCACCGGCTGCGCGAGGCCGGCATGGAGCAGGCCACTCTCGCCACCGAGCTCCAGCGGGTCCGGCTGGAGGCGGACGACATTCTTCGCAACATCCGATCGGGCGTGCTCACCGTCGACGGTGTTGGAAGGCTGGCGTTCATCAATCCGACGGCGGAGCGCCTCCTCGACCTCGACGGTGAATCGCTGATCGGTTTCCCGGTGCTCGATCACCTCAAGACCCGATCGTCCGAGCTCTGGGCGGCAGCCGTGGCGGGTATCCGGAACGGGCGCAAGATCAGCCGAGGGGAGGGAACAGTGGTGCAGGGAGGCGGGCGCATGTTCCCCATCGGCTTGAGCACCACGACGTTCCGGCAGGAGGCGCAGGAGGCGCCATCGGTCACCGCCATCTTCACCGACATCTCCGATCTCAAGGAGGTCCAGGAGCTCCACATGCGGGCGGAGCGGCTGGAGGCGGTGGCGGAGCTGAGCGCCTCGCTGGCCCACGAGATTCGCAACCCGCTCGCGTCGATCCGGAGCTCGGTGGAGCAGTTGGCGCGATCCAAGCACGCCGACGAAGACGAGCGGTTTCTCGCCGGCCTCATCGTTCGGGAAAGCGATCGACTGAGCCGGCTCCTGAGCGAGTTCCTCGACTTCGCGCGGGTGCGGGCGACGCAGTTCGCGCCCCTGGATCTCCACGCCGTGGTCGTCGCGGTGGTGCGGCTGATCCGCGCCCACCCTGATTGCCGGCCGGATGCGGCCATCACGATCGAGGGAGGACACACGGTCCTCGAGGGCGATGAAGATCTACTTCATCGTGTGATTGCGAATCTGGTTCTGAATGCGGTACAGGCCGCCCGGGGCCCCATCAAGATCACGGTGGCCGTGGCCGCGGTTCAGGCTTCCGATATTCCGCACGGGACCAACCTGGAGCACGCGGTGCGGCTGCAGGTCAGAGACAATGGGCCCGGCATCCCGGAAGAGGTCCGGGAGCGGCTGTTTCAACCGTTCGTGTCAGGCCGCTCCGGCGGCAGTGGGCTCGGGCTTGCCATCGTTCAGCGCGCCGTTGAGGCGCACCGGGGCCTGGTCCTGGTCGATTCGGGGCCCGGTTCCGGTACCACGTTCACTATTTTCTTGCCTGCCAAGAAGGTTGCGGAGGACGCTGCATGACTCAGAAGCCGTCGCTGCTGATCGTGGACGACGAGTCGGGAATTCTCGATACCCTGCGGATCTTGCTCCGCAATGAGGGGTTCGAGGTCACCACGGCACAGGGGGGAAAGGCTGGTCTGGAGCAGATCCGCTCGGGGACCCATGACATCATTCTCTCCGACGTGCGTATGCCGCAGGTCTCGGGTCTCGACATCCTCACTGCCGCCCGGGAGCAGGACCCGATGACGCCGGTGATTCTCATGACCGCCCAGGCCTCGCTCCAGAGCGCCATCAGCGCAGTCAACTCCGGCGCCTTCTACTATATCCAGAAGCCGTTCTCGAACGACGAGCTGGTCGCCATCCTGCGGCGCGCCTGCGAGTACCGGGCGGTCAAGGTCGAGAACACCCAGCTGAAGCAGGAGATCCGCCGGCGCGACAAGCCTTCGATCACGCGGCCGATCGGGAAGTCCAAGCGATTCATGGAGGTGCTGAAGCTGGCCGAGCATGTGGCGCCCACCGATTCCACCGTGCTGATCCAGGGAGAGAGCGGAACCGGTAAGGAGGTCATCGCCCGCTACATCCACAACCTCTCCAGCCGGAGCGATGGACCCTTCCTCTCGATCAACTGTGGCGCCCTGCCCGAGAACCTGTTGGAGAGCGAGCTGTTCGGCCATGTGAAGGGCTCCTTTACCGGCGCAGTGCGCGACAAGCAGGGGTTGTTTGCCGCGGCCCGGGGGGGGAGCTTCTTTCTGGACGAAGTAGGCGAAATGCCAGCCTCCCTTCAGGTTAAGCTGCTTCGCGTGCTTCAGGAGCGTGAAGCCATTCCAGTCGGCGCCACTGAAGCCATCCCGGTTGACGTCCGGATCATCGCGGCGACCAACCGCGAGCTGGAGGAGGAGATCCGGCGGGGCAACTTCCGCTCCGACCTTTTCTACCGGCTCAATGTCATAGCCATCAACCTTCCGCCCCTCCGGGAGCGGCGGGACGACCTCCTGCTCCTGATCGAGGCGTTGATGCAGAACCTGGCCACCGAGACCGGAACCGAGCCCAAGGCCCTGGCGGCGGAAGCGCTGGATGCGGTGATGGTGTATGAGTGGCCGGGGAACGTGCGGGAGCTGGACAACGCCCTGGAGCACGCCGTGGTGCTGACCCGGGGGAACCTGATCGAGGCGTCACACCTCCCGGAGCGGATCACCAAGCGGAGGAAGGAGCCGCTGGTTGCAGAGCGCTCCTATCTGAATCCCACGCTCGAGGTGATCGAGCGGGCGTACATCATGTGGGTGCTGCAGGCTGAGGGCGGCAACAAGACCCGCGCCGCTGAGGTACTCGGCATCGACCCCTCGACGCTGTACCGGAAGCTCAGTCGGTACGAAGAGCAGGTCGAAGTAAAGGTGTAGGGGCGCACAGCGTGCGCCCGCGATCCAGCCGGTATGAGGGGCCGGTCGACCAAGGTGTAGGGGCGCACGGCGTGCGCCCGAGACCCGATATCCACGCCTGCCTCGAAGGCGTGCGCCCGTAGACCCCGTTTTTCCGTCCCCTATCGCGATCTAATGATGCAAAGCCCAGAAATGGGCGGTGATAGGTAGGGGCATGCCCGGCATCCTCAAGCCACCCCTCGATCCGATACGCTTCCCCCAGCGGCGTTCAGTTCGGCTGCTACACCACGACTACGACAGCGGCGCGTACTTCATAACAATCTGTACGGCCAAGAGGAACCCATTGCTCAGTCGCGTGGAGCGCGGCCGGGTTCTCCTCACG
>CAZASU010000117.1:0-6488 GCA_964487785.1 uncultured Gemmatimonadaceae bacterium
CAGTATCGTTGGCAGGACCGGCGGCCGTCGACTCTCAACCGGCACGACTGACATAATGACTGGACCAGCTTTGGGGGTCAGGTCATTGGCGATGACTACGGGACGAAATTGGATGCGACTCACACCTTCGACTCCCGCCTACCGAGGACTAACCTCGGGGAAGCATCACTCGACCGTCGAGCTTCTACGGCCCACCTAATTGCAATACGGGGAAAAGGTTGTGAGTCTGAGGAAGGCCCCTGACTTTCAGGTTTTGATAGCTCAGATCGCCCAATTCACCGCGACTTGCATGGGCGCGGCACGAGGCAAACCCCTCACCTGATTGCCACACTCCTTTCGCCATCGATACTTAGCAACCGCCGGGTCTTGCGATTTTCAGGGCTCGATTAGGGTGCGAACTCTGCACCGCTCCGCCCTGTCTGCCGATAACTGTTCCGGACCTCCGTAGGCAGTTGTGGTTGACTGCGCAAAGGGATGCGACCCACAGCGAGCATTCCGCGCGCGATGGCCGCACCCACGAATTACAACCAGGTATGATGCTCAGTGAAGACAATGGCCTCTGGATGAGGCGTGAGAGTCATTGGGTCCTGCAGGTCGCGGCGCACCTCGGGATCGCTACCACCTACGTCGTCGCGGCCAACCTCGGCTTCCAGGTCGCGACCGTTCATCCAGTCGTGGCCTCGGTGTGGCCCCCAGCAGGGCTGGCCTTGGCCGTGCTCTTGCTCTTTGGACCCCGCTGTTGGCCCGGGATATTTGTCGGTGCGCTGGTCGCCAACGCCCTGAAAGGCATTCCGGTACCGGCCGCGACGGTGATCGCAGTGGGGAACACCCTCGCAGCGGTCTTTGGCGCCTCCACTCTCCGCCGGCTCGACTTTCAGCCCGGCCTGCACCGCATCCGGGACGCCCTGGTGCTGCTCGTGTTTGGCGCACTCTGTGCCCCTGTGATTGCAGCAACAATCGGTACGCTCAGCCTCCACCTCGCAGCCGGCGCGCCGGCGGATCGTTTGGCCGCGATCTGGCTCAGTTGGTGGAGTGGCGACTCGATCGGGGTCATGCTGGTGACGCCTCTCCTCGCCGTCTGGATGCGTAGGCGACTGCCAGATCTCACTGGACGTCGGGTCGCCGAAATGGCGCTGCTTGGAGCCAGCTTGCTGATAGTAAGTGTGGCGCTACTCGGTGTTCACCACGGCTACAAGTACGCCATCTTCCCGCTGGTGGGATGGGTGGCGGTCCGGTACGGCCTGCGCGGCGGCACCGTCGCAACGGTGCTCGTCGCAGCAGTGGCGATGTGGCACACCGTTCAAGGGGTCGGCCCGTTCATCGGGACCGGTAGCGACGGCCTGTGGCGACTTCAGCTCTTTTTGGCCCTCCTTACGACTGGAAGTCTCGTCGTGGGCGCGATGGCCGGTGCCCTCCGTGCCAGTGAGCTGCGGTTCCGTCGCATGTTCGAGCACGCTGGGGTCGGCATCGCCGCTGTCCAAGCGGACGGTCGGATCGCGGAGGCAAACCCCGCCTTTCACCGGATGCTTGGGTTCTCCGGTGCCGAACTCACCGGCCGCACCATCGCTGATATCACGCACCCGGACGATTGGGCAGTCGAGAAGGCCATGATAAGCAAACTCTTGGCCGGAGGAACCGCACCGTACCGCGTCACCAACCGATATCTACGCCAGGACGGAACCGTTTTTTGGTGCAAGCTGACGGCCACCCCCATCTCCGACGGGGAGGACGGTCCCGGGTGCGCGATCGGCCTGGTGGAGGACATTTCGGAACAGCGGGCCGCGGAGGAGGCGCTCGCTCAGGATGGAGAGAAGCTTCGGCGAACGACCCAGTTACTCCAGACTCTCATCGATGCGGCGCCGCTCGCCATCCTTGCAGTGGACCCCCAGGGCTGCGTTCGAAGCTGGAACCGCGCCGCTGAGCAGATGTTCGGCTGGTCGGAGGCCGAGGTCATAGGCCAGACCGTGCCATTCGTCCCGCCGCAGGCGCTTGACGCGTTTCGGAGTTCTCTCCGCGGGGTGCTTGACGGAGAAGCGCTTACGGGACTCCAGGTGCGCCGCAATCGCCGCGACGGCATCACGATCGACCTGCGCATTTGCGCTGCACCGACCCGAGCACCGGACGGGACCATCGACGGGATCATCGTCATCGCCGAGGACGTCACCGAGCGGAAGAGCCTGGGAGAACAGTTGAAGCAGGCGCAGAAGATGGAGGCGATCGGGGAGCTCACCGGCGGCATCTCGCATGACTTCAACAACATCCTGACGATTGTTATCACGAACGCTGCTCTGTTGGCGGACCAGATCACGCTCGACCAGACGGATATGCGTGGAGAGGTGAGCGAGCTGCAGCGCGCAGCGCTCCGAGGGGCCGAGCTCGTGCGCAAGCTGATGACATTCAGCCGGCGGCGTGACCTCGAGCTGTCGCCGGTGAATCTGGCGGACATCCTCACTGAAACGGAACGTGCACTCCGGCGACTGCTGCCGAAATCCGTCGAGGTGTCGTCGCAGATAGAAGACGCCGGGCCATTCACCGTCGAAGCGGATGTCGGGGCAATCGAGCAGATCCTCTTTAACCTCGCGACCAACGCGCGGGATGCCATGCCTGAGGGGGGTACACTTCGGCTGGCCGTATACCGGGCTTGGCTGGACAAGGAGCATCGTCGGACGCATGGCTGGGGCACCCCCGGTGAATACATCGTCATCGCGGTGAGTGACACAGGCTGCGGGATGAGCCCAGAGACCCGGGTGAGGGTGTTCGAGCCATTCTTCACCACCAAGGAGGTCGGTAAGGGCACGGGTCTGGGCATGGCCATGGTGTATGGCCTCGTGAAGCAGCACAACGGCTACATTGGGGTCTATAGCGAGCCGGGACACGGGACCACATTCAGGCTGTACTTCCCCGCGGTGACCGCCTGCACCCAAGCGTCGCCGGCCCAGCCCGACGCGGCTGCCCCTGTTGGAGGTACGGAGCGGATCCTTGTCGTTGACGACGAGGACGGGATCCGGCGGTCCGCCGGACGGGTGCTGAGACGGTCTGGGTATGCCGTGGAGGAGGCTGCCGACGGCGTGCAGGCGCTGGCGCTTCTGGACAGGGCGGAAAATCCGTTCGACCTGGTGCTCAGCGATCTAGTGATGCCCCGCATGGGCGGCTTGGCTCTCTACGAGAAGCTCCGGGCCCGAGCTGGCGATACGCGTGTGCTGCTAATGAGCGGATACACCGCCGAGGACGTTCGGGCTCTTAACCAGGCGCAGTCCGGGCTGAAATTTCTGCACAAACCGTGGACGATAACGGATCTTCTCCGCCGCGTGCGTGCCATCCTCGACGAACCAGTTTCCGCGCCGACGGAATCCTGACACTTTTTGGCGCGTCGCACCGATGGAGACTGGCGGGCTGTCGCCCCGGCATTCGGGACGATTTCGACTGAACCACGGAGTGAACCAAACTCCGTGAAGTTCTGTGGAGTTCGGTGAAGTCGTGTGGGGGAAGCTGAGAGGGAGAGAGCTACGCTTGCTGTGGCGGACCGTCCCTCATAATGCCGGGGTCGCGGGTTCGAGTCCCGCCCCTGCTACTCGTCCCGAGCCCGCGAGCGGTTTCAGCGTTGGGGTCTGAGCCGGAGACCTGGCCGACAATCCGAGTGCGGCAAGGCCTGCGCATGTCGCTGCGCGGCGGAGCAGGGGAGTCATGGGTTGCCTTCCGGGTGGGCGGGGGCTGTGGCCGGCGCGGCCACATGAGGTGAAACAGACTTACTACCGATGCGACGTGCCCGTCAAGAAGTTATCAGTTGCCGGCTGCCACGTTTCCGATCGCGGTCTCGTGGTCGACGCCGAGAGTCTCCAGAGCTGGCGTTCAGGTTCGAGGCTTCCCCTCTGATGATCTCTTGTAGCCCGTGCGCGTCATGAGCGCCTGGACAACGCCTGGGAAAATGGCGTGTTGCCAATACGTCATCCTCATCATGAAAGGGACCACGACCAGCTTCTGTTCGCGTCGAATCCCTCGCACGATTGCCTTGCCGGCTGCCTCGGACGTCAAAGTGGGAACGAGGGTTCCCATCTTGGGCACCCGCTCCCGGCTGCCAGGATTGTTGTTCCAGTAGTCGGACTGGACTACTCCCGATTCGTACAGTGTGACCTTGATCCCGGTGCCCGCCAGGTCAGCCCGTAGCGCTTCCGTAAACCCGCGCACGGCCCAACGGGCGGCGATGTACGCAGTGGCGCCGGGCCAGACAAATCGGGATCCGACCGAGCTAACGTTTAGAATATGACCACTGTTGCGCCGCAACAGTTGGGGAAGGAACGCGTGGGTCACGTAGAAGGCGGCAAAGTAAGGAACCGCCATCATCTGGACGGCCTCCGCCGGGGTCGTCTCCTCGACGAATCTCCACTTCCCGGCACCGGCATTGTTCACGATAATATCGGGAGTTCCTTCCGCTGAGTCGATCCGCCGAGCCAATTCGGCAACCGCCGTGGCACTGCTCAGGTCAGCCGGGTAGATCTTGGCTGCACCGCCGATCGAGGCAGCAACCTTATTGAGCTGGTCTTCTCGACGCGCCACGAGCAAGACCCTGGCCCCGGCGCTTGCGAGCGCCCGCGCGGTGGCAGCTCCTATCCCGCTCGAGGCACCGGTAACGAGTGCGGTCTTGCCGTTCGGATTCATGGAGCACGCTCCGGGTGGAATAGTGAGGCAGACCATACGGTTCGGTACGCACCGGGTCAAGCAGCAGCGCCAGCCCACCGCCAGCCGCGTAGTAACGGAATCGTCGTTCCTGGCGGAAACAGGTACGACATATCAGCTTAGAGATCAGTACCTCAACTGATGCATTAAGTTAAAGATTCCACCGGGCGCGAATCGGGTGTTGACGAGCATCACAGCGGCGTCTCCCCAAGCCCAATAGGCTTATCCTCGGCGAGGCGCAGGCCACGCCAATCAATCGGAACACCTCTCTTCGTGGGGAGGGGGCAACGGTAGCGACCACTCGCTGCCAGGAGCCTGTATGCCCACCCGCAGAGACCGCCGGTCCCGCTTCTCCACCGAACCCACGGTCCTGATTGTTGATGATGAGGAGACTCCCCGCGCAGTCACCTGCCGGATGGTACGCGCGCTGGGATACCAGGCGCACAGCGCCCGGGATGGCCGCGAGGCCCTCCGCTATCTCCAGCAGCACCCTGGCGAAATCCGTCTCCTTCTCACCGATGTGGTCATGCCCTACATGGACGGAGGGGAGCTCGCCGAGCGGGCGCGCGACCTCCAGCCGCGGCTGCCCATCGTGCTGATGTCGTCCCACCCGCTGGAGAACATCGGGGAGCTGCTCGCCGGGTATCCCGAGATCCCGTTCCTGGCCAAGCCATTCACCACCGAGAAGCTTTACCTGATGCTCACGCCGCTGCTGGGAGCGTCACCCAGGGTGAGCGACCGGCGGGTGAAGGACCGGGTTCCCTACCATGACCGCACGAGGCAACCGAGTTGATCCGCCATGCCCCCGTTCAGAATCTTCCTCCTCTCCCCGGCACACTGTGGGGGCCAGCGCGCCGAGCTCCTGCTCCGGGAGCGAGCCGCTTTCCCTCTGGCCGTCCGACTCCGCTCGACTCGAGGCGTCACGCTGTGTGAAGCGTTCAGTTTCCTCAGCGGACTCTATTTCCGTGGCAAGCTGGCCTATGCAGAGCGCTTTGCCCGTCCCCTGGCGGGAGCGCAGGGTGTGCGGGTGATCACCACCGATCGCGGGCTTCTCCCAGGCGACGCGCCGGTGGGCGTCGAAGACCTGCGGAGGTTCGGGAAGGGGGACATCAGCCGGGACCACCCGGCCTACCGCCTGCCCCTCGAGCGGGACACGAAGCTCCTCCGGCAGCTCGAGAACGTTGAGGTGGTTCTGCTCGGCAGCGTGGCGACCGGCAAGTACGTGGATGTCCTGCTCGAGATCATGGGCGAGCGGTTGCTCTTTCCCACCGACTTCGTGGGGCGGGGCGACATGAGCCGGGGTGCACTGCTGCTGCGCGCCGTGCGAAACGATGCCGAGCTGTCTTACCAGCCGGTGGCCGGTGCCACCCGGCGCGGGACGCGCCCGCGAAGGGTGGGTGTCGAAGGATGACCGGGACCCGGGCAGCGGCATCGCCGGTACGAATTCCGGAGGCGGAGAACGCAGTGCTCCGGGTCGGCGGGCACGAGGTGCAGCTTACCAACCTCGACAAGGTGTTCTGGCCCGAGCTCCGCTACACCAAACGGCACCTGCTCCAGTACTACGCCGATGTCTCCCCAGCGCTGCTGCCGCATCTCACCGACCGCGCGATGGTGATGAAGCGCTATCCCAATGGGATCCACGGCAAGTGCTTCTTCATGAAACGCACGCCATCGCCCCGGCCGGAGTGGCTGGAGACCTGCGAGATCACCCACAAATCGAACAGCGTGATCGCATTTCCCATGATGCAGGACCTCGCCGCACTGCTCTGGGTGGTGAACCTCGGCTGCATCGATCTCAATCCCTGGTACGCCCG
>CAZASU010000118.1:0-6399 GCA_964487785.1 uncultured Gemmatimonadaceae bacterium
GGTGTGGGTCTGTTTTCTCCCTCTCTGGGCCGCGGCGGGAGCTCTGCTCATCTGGCTGGCGCCGAGTATCACCAAGGTCCCACCGGAATGGCATTCTACTGTACGGGTCGCGTGTGGGCTCATGATGGCAGCGGTGATCGTGGCCGGCCTTGGGTCCCTGCCCGAGTCGGTGCTCCGGGGCATGAACCTGGGCTACAAGCGCATGGGATTCCAGGCCGGGGTGAGCCTGGTTGGTGGCGCCCTGCTGGCGGCTGCGATCTACGCCGGCGCCGGGCTGATCGGCGTCGCCGCGGCCGGCTTGGTGCTCGCGGCCCTCACCGGACTTTGTTTCCTGGCGCTCGTGCGCCGTCAGGTGCCCTGGTTCGGGGCCGAGCGGCCCCAGCGCGCTGAGGTCGGCGCCCTCCTCGGCATGAGCGTGTGGATCACGCTGGGCGACATGGTGTCCAAGCTGATGGCGAGCGACGTCCTGGTGCTCGGCGTGGTCCTCTCGGCGCCGGCGGTGACAACGTACGTCCTCACTGGTTACGCCGCCCGGCTGGCACTCAACCTCCACTCGCTCTCGGCCGAGGCGGTGATGCCGGGTGTCGCGGGCATCATCGGCCGGCAGAGCTTTGACCAGGCAGCGCTCCTCCGCCGTGAGCTGCTTGCAGTCACCGGCATCTTCGTTACCGTTGCCGGCTCCGCCATTCTGCTGTGGAACCGTTCCTTCGTCCACCTTTGGGTGGGGGCCGAGAATTACGCCGGCGCCTGGACCAACCTGCTCATCGTGCTTATCGCCGTGCAATCGGCATTCATCCGGTGCGACGCTTACCTCATCGACGCGGCGTTGCAGCCGGGCCGGCGGGTGCGGGTGGGCATCGTGGCCGGCGTCCTCACCCTGGTGCTGTCGCTCGGCCTCACCCATCTGGCAGGAATGGTAGGGCTTTGTCTCGGCATCCTTGCGGGCCGCGCGACCCAGACCATCGGGTATCCTCTGCTGGTGCGAGGCTGTCTCAGGCGGAGCCCGGGTCTCTCCATGAGCTGGCTCGCTCGTCCCCTCGCCGTCATGTCCCTGCTCTTCGCCGGCACCACTTATCTGGGTCAGCATGTGCTGATTCATGACCGGCTGACCTGGTTGGTAGCCGTTGCCACTACTCTCATCCTGGCATTCGCGATAGCGCTTGGGCTGGGACTACCGGCCAGCCTCCGAGCGGCTGTGACGCACCGGATGCTGCAGATGACCCGCCGGCTCGGAGCGGGCCGCACATGAGTCGCCACTTGGTCCAGGATGCGCCGCTACAGACGGCCCTCGTGCTCCAGGGAGGACTCTATCTGCTGGTGGCATCGATCCCGTTCGAGTATCCGGAGCGCACCATCCCGCTGGAGATCCCGACCCTCACCGGGGCGATCTTTCTGCTGGGCACGTTGCTCCATCCGAAGCGATGCTATGGCAGGCTGCCGGCGCCGGCCCTCTGGTTCGGCGCGTACCTGGTCGCCCTTCTGCTCTCGATCGTGTTGGGCCAGCGTGAGCGGGCCTCGGAGGCGCTCTCTGAGCTCGTGGTGATGCTCCAGGGTGTGCTGGTGTTCCTGGCAGCCGGCAATCTCATGCGAGACGAGAGGGTGGCGCGACGAGTTTTGGTGACCCTGGTGGCGGTCTGTTCGATTCGGGCGGCCTTGCCGCTCCTGGGTTTCGGCCGGACCACCAGTGCAGTCTGGACCGGAGGCGAGAGAATTTCGGCGCTGGGCCAGAACGCGAACAGTGCGGCCATGATCCTCGCCGCCGGCCTCGTAGCCCTGATCGGCCTGACGCTGATGCGTCGCCGGAAGAGCACGCCAGGGCTCATCCTCGCGGGCGGGCTCGCCGTCCTCCTTGGGCAAGCCATCCTGGAGACCGGGTCACGGGGAGGGCTCGCGGCACTACTGGGTGGCGTGATGGTGTTTGCCCTCGCGGCTGATACCTGGCAACACCGGCTGCGCAATGGAGCGATCGCGATCCTGGCAGTCTCGCTGCTGACGTTCGCCGCGCTCCAGCTTCCGGTAATGAAGAATCGTCTGCGTGACACGGCCACCACCGGCAACCTGGCGGGAAGGGAGCAGCTCTATCCGGCGCTCTGGAACATGTTCCTCGAAAAGCCGGTCCTGGGGTGGGGTCCCATCGGCAACAACTACGAGCTGGCACTCCGCGTGGGGGAGCGTGACCGGCAGAGCAGAGCGGCCCACAACCTCATTCTGGAGCTGCTCTCGGCCGGTGGCCTGGTGACCGCTGTTCCGTTCCTCATCGGGGCATGGCTGTCGGTCCGAGGCGCCTGGCAGGCTCGCGGCGGACAGCACGGGGTGGTTCCGCTGGCCCTCTTCTGCTCGCTATTCCTCGCCAATATGAGTGGAGACTGGGGTGCCTCCAAGCTGCTCTGGCTGGTTCTGGCCTACGCCTTTGTAAGCGGCAGGTGGCACGCCGCGCTCCTCCAGTCCATACCGGTTCGATCGCGGCGCTGGGCCATCGCGTTGCCTTCCGGCGCGAGGGGCTGACATATGTGCGGCCTCGCTGGACGCTTTCACCCGGTTACCCTGCCACCCGACCCGAGTTGGCCCTCGCGGGTGGACGCCCTGCTCGCGCACCGGGGGCCCGACGGGCGGGGGCACTATGCCGACGCCCGGTGCGAGCTGGTTCACCGCCGGCTCGCCCTGCTGGACCTGTCGCACACCGGCTCGCAACCGATGCCCAATGAAGATGGAAGCATCCAGGTGGTCTTCAACGGGGAGATCTATAATCACGGGGAGCTCCGGGCCGAACTCAGCAGCCGGGGACACCGGTTCCGCGGCAGCTCAGACACGGAAGTGCTGGTGCATCTCTACGAGGAATACGGCCCGGAGATGGCCTCGCGCCTGCGTGGGATGTTTGCCTTCGCTATCCTCGACCGGCCCCGCAACCGGGTGCTTCTGGGCCGCGACCGGTTCGGAATCAAGCCGCTCTTCTACGCGGTGCATCACGGCCAATGGATTTTCGCCAGCGAGATGAAGGCCATCCTCGCTCTCCAGGGCTTCCGCCCCGAGTTGGACCGGCAGGCGTGCTACGACTTCCTGGGACTGAGTTACGTCCCTGAGCCGGCCACCGGCTTCGCCAACATCTCCGCGCTCCCCAAGGGCACGACTCTCCTGCTCAGCGAAAGCGGCGCGCGAGCCACCACCTTTGCGACCGTCACCCCCCGGCCAGATCCGTCCGCGTCTCGCGCTCGCCTCGGGGAGAGCGCCGCGGAGCTCTTGCTGGGCGGGGTGGGCCGGCAGGCGGTCGCGGATGTCCCGGTGGCGGCGCTGCTCAGCGGCGGGATCGACTCTTCGCTCGTTGTAGCCGCCTACGCCCGCTCCAGCGAGCGCCCGATCACGACGTTCAACGTGGGCTTCCCGGACCGGGCACACGACGAAACGGCCATGGCCATGGCCACCGCCAAGCGGTACGGGACCCACCACGAGACTGTTTACATTGACGAGCGAGACATTACCGCCGACTCGGTATTCGCCTTGCTCCGGCACTTCGACCAGCCCTTTGCCGACCCGAGCCTGGTCCCAACGCACCGGGTGGCCTGCGCGGTGCGCGAGCACGGCATCATATGTACCCTCACGGGTGACGGGGGAGATGAAGCGTTTGGCGGCTATCCTGAGTTCTGGCGCGCCGAGCGCTTGACTCAGCTCGCCTCCACCCCTCCCTGGATGCTGGCGACCGCGGGAAGTATCGCCCGGCCGCTGGCCGGCTGGACGCAGGACCGCGGCCGGCAAGCGGCCAAGGCCATACAGCTGGCTCAGGCGGGACGCACCGATAGCTCCGCGCTCCTGGCCGGTTTGTTCAGCTACCTGACCGAGCAGGAGAAGGAAGAGCTGGTACAGGCAGGTGCGCGCGAAGGACTGCTTAGCGGCTATCGGCACTTCGGAACGGCCGACGGCGGGGGGGCTGAGATGGAAACTTTGTCGGGACAGCTTACGGGCCGGCATTTCGGCGTGAGTCTGCCATCCGACATGCTGCGCAAGGTGGACATGATGAGTATGCTGGCCGGCATCGAGGTCAGGGTGCCGATGCTCGACGAGGAGCTGGTGGCTCTGGCGCTCTCACTTCCTCATCGCCTGAAGACGGATGGACGGATCGGCAAGCTGGTGCTCAGGGACGTGGCCCGTCAGTGGTTGCCGCCAGAGGTGGCAAGCCACCCGAAGCACGGCTTCAGCATCCCTCTGGACGTCATGGTGCGGGCGGACTTTCACGACGCCCTGGACGATCTTCTCGGAGCCGCCGATGCTCGCACGGGCGCGTTTCTCGAGCGCCGCCTGGTGACCAGGTGGCTCGGCCAGTTCAGAGCGGCCATGCACGGAGCGGCCGGTGGAGCCGTCAGCCGCGAGGGTCTGTACCTGAGGGTGCTCATGCTGGTGGCGCTCGAATTGTGGATGCGGGATCAGAGGCTGACATGGTAAGACTCGCTTCGATAACACGGCCATTCGTCTCCATCGCCATCCCTTGCCGGAACGAGGCGTCGTATATCGCCGACTGCCTCGCCTCGATTCTGGCCGGTGACTATCCACGGGACCGGCTGGAGATTCTCGTGGCGGACGGACGGAGCGATGACGGCACCCGAGAGATCCTCTCCCGTTACGCGGCCGAGCACCCGTGCATCACGGTGCTCGACAACTACCAGTTGAGCACCCCGGCCGCCCTGAACCTGGCGATCCGATCTGCATCCGGAAGCGTGGTCATCCGCATGGACGCGCACGTGCTCTACCCGCCGGACTACGTCTGCCGGCTGGTCGAAGCGCTGGAGGAGACCGGCGCGGACAACGTGGGCGGCGTGCTCGAGACCGTTCCCGCGGACGACACGCCCACCGCCCGGGCCATAGCCCTGGGTCTCTCGCATCCCTTCGGGGTGGGCAATTCCCTATTTCGCACCGGGACCCGTCAACGCCGGGAGGTGGACACGGTTCCGTTCGGCTGTTACCGGCGGGAGATCTTCGATCGGATCGGCATGTTCGATGAGGACCTGGTCAGAAATCAGGACGACGAGTTCAACTTTCGTCTGATAGCTCGCGGCGGGCGGGTGTTGCTGCTGCCGGAGGTTACCTGCCGGTACTTTGCCCGCCGCTCGTTCCGTCAGGTCGCCCGCATGTATTACCAGTATGGGTACTTCAAGCCATTGGTCGGCCGCAAAGTCGGCCGGGTCATGACGGTGCGGCAGCTGGTGCCCTCGATTCTGATAGCCGCGCTCCTCAGCTCGGCTGCGCTCAGCGTATCGGTACCGGGAGCGGCAGTGGCTTTCGTGTCCATCGTCACCATTTATGTCGGGTGCGTGCTCGCCTGCTCTGCCGCCGCGGCCCGCGCCGATTTGCGCTGCGGGCTGGCCCTGGCTGTCGTGTTCCCGATTCTGCACTTCAGTTATGGATTCGGATTCATCCGCGGCATCTACGATCACCTGATCGCCCGCAGCCTTCCCAAAACGGGCCAAATCGGCTTCTCACGGTAGGGAACCAATGGCTTACTGGGCGGACTTGTTCTGTGACGAATAGCATTCGGGTGCTGATGGTCACCAGCGACTGGCTGTGGAACAGCTGGGGGGGGCCGGCCGTATTCGTCGCCCGGCAGGCCGAGTTCCTCCGGCGTGAAGGAGTCCACGTGGATCTCTTCCCCTTTCGTGGGTCCCGCCGGCCGGGGAACTACGCCGCGGCGTGGCGAGAGGTGCACCGGCGCCTCCGGCACGGCTCCTACGATCTGGTGCACGCGCAGTTCGGCCAGAGCGGACTCACCGCCTTGCCGAAGCGCCTGCCGCTGGTGGTGACTTTTCGGGGTGACGACCTCGAGGGGATCATCGGTGAGAACGGCCGCTATATCCCGGCGGGATGGCTGCTGCGCACGCTTTCCAGAACCGTGGCGCGTCAGGCCGACGCTGCCATCGTGGTTTCGGCACACATGAAGCGGCACCTGCCCCGCTCGGTAGACGCCCACGTGCTCCCGTCGGGAATCGATCTCGATCTGTTCCAGCCCGAGCCTCAGGAGCAGGCGCGCACCCGGCTGGGGCTCCCCCTCGACCGCCGGCTGGTCGCGTTCGTGGGCAACCCCGACCTGGCCCGGAAGCGCTACCCGCTGGCGCAGCAAGCCGTGGAGATCGTGAACCGTTCGGTACCCACCGAATTGCTGGTGGGCTGGGGAAGGCCGCACCACGAGATTGTCTCCCTCCTGAACGCCAGCGATGCGATGGTATTTACCTCGATGCAGGAGGGGTCCCCCAACGCGGTCAAGGAGGCGCTGGCCTGCAACCTGCCGGTCGTCTCAGTGGCGGTGGGAGACGTTCCGCTGCGCCTCGAGGGCGTGAAGGGCTGCGAGCTCTGTCCCGATGACCGGGCCGAGACCATTGCGGCGGCGCTGGAGCGGGTGCTCCAGCGTGGCGGGCG
>CAZASU010000119.1:0-2166 GCA_964487785.1 uncultured Gemmatimonadaceae bacterium
CGACGGTGCGGTTCTCCCGGCCCAATGGCATGCGTTGCCGGCGCGCCGCGTTCAGTGCCGGCGCGGCCGAGGTCTCGGTCCTCGGCCTGGGAAACAGCCGGTGCGACGAGATCAAGTTCGAGGGCGGCATGGGGAAGGTTCTCCTCGACTTCACCGGGGTCTGGAGCTCCAGCGCACACGTGGAGGTGAAGATGGCGGTCGGCGAGATCACGCTGCGACTGCCAAGGCGGGTGGGGATCCGGCTAGTGATGGACAAGTTCCTGTCCAGCTTCGAGCCCGCGGGGCTGGTACGACGGGGGGATTCATTCGTGTCGGATAATTATGACCGCGCACCCCGGCGTCTTGACTTGGAGATCACGGCCGCAGTCGGCGGGGTGAGCATACAATGGCTAAATGAGTAAAAGGGGGCGTACAGGACTCTGAATATTGAAGCAGGCTGATTGATTGAGCTCCGGAGCCTTGCGGCAAAGGATGATACACGCAGCAAGCAGCGGTCGGAACTCCCCACCACACGCTGAATCGCGGCAACTCAGACGGTTGCGACCTCTCCGCCATACCAAGCTAGCTGACAAGAAGTAACAAAATCGGTTGGTACCGGCACGTTTCTCAGCACATGGCTCTGTAGTCGGAGAAAGCCATTAGCAGCGCGTTGACAGTGTGCAGTCAGCCATGCCTGCGCGGTAGCGGAGTTTAGATAGGCACACAGTTCCACAATGCTTGAGGCATCCCTGGGGACGATGTAGTAGACAGAGTGCCGGGGCACGATCTGCTTCGAACTGTCCACTACGAAGAACGGCCGCGACGTAATATCCTTGCATAAGATCTTGGGCTTAAGAATATCGGCGAGTGGCGGATTTTCGTGAAACGCGTACCATGGCTTGCGTGCAACACAAGTTCTCTTGAGCAATCTGTTTCGCCGGTCAGGCTGACCTAGATACGCCGCGAGTTCGCCAATCTGGTCTTCAGGTAGGAGCTCCCCGCTTATTCTATAGGGCACCAGCATTGAATGCGTAGCGACCACTCCCTTCCCCAAGCTTATCTCACGACCCGCAACCGTTGGAAAGGCATAGGGTTTCAGGCCGCTAGCGAGATCCGAGGTCCTCGCGACATAAACCGCATCAGCGCCCGTTGCCACGCCGCAGCTTATTCTCAGACTAACATCTGCCAAGGTGTGCGTAAGCTCAGATGCACCATTCCCGTTTATAGTTGGGAGCCATGACGACCCGTCAGCCGATAGTCGGATATGCCTTCTAGTACCATCTCGAAGAAGGATCCTCGTCTGCGACCGAGCAGGAACATTCACGAGAGTAGTAATTGTCGGATAGGTAGTGAGGTCCCCAAATGTTGTTTCGTCCAAGAGGTGAACTTCCTCGACAGACAGGCTCGCCAGCGCCCGCCTAAGTGGGGCCGCAGTCTGCACATAGATAAATTTTTCGGGCGTGATGAAGACGAGACGCCCACCTGGCTTCAGCAGCCTCAATGACTGCTCGAAGAAAAGGAGATACAAGTCGAATCGACCAGTTGCCGTGCTGTACCGGGCTCGATAATCGCTCCGCTCCGCATCCGAAAGCCCGGTGATGGGCACATAGGGCGGATTCCCGACAATGTAGTCGAACGTGTCGGTACGGTGAGTGAGAAAGTCCTCATTCAGAATCTGGACTGTGTTGAGATGCCTGACACTGCGCCGCGCCTCAGACAGATGTCTGGGGTCAGATTCGATTCCAAGCACTCGAGGCAGCACCTTGCCATGTTGGTGGCACCAGCGCACGACACCTTCAATGAATCGCCCGGTGCCACACCCGGGGTCGAGAACGCTGCTATTCGGCAGGGGTGGACAGCTGTCGAATAGTTTAGCCACCATGGTGTCGACTACGCCGTGCGGTGTCGGGACGAATCCCCTCAACTGCTACCTCCAATTCGTGGACTATCTAGAAAAGATGCGTTGCCCATAGAAACTACATCCTTGCGATGCCCTCGTATAGGCGAAAAAGACCGAGCTTCAGTCGTGATCCAAGGTATGATGTTCGAGAAGATTTTGCGTGGCACAGGCTGTGATCTTAGTCTGGCGGCGGGGTTTCCTCTGCAATGGCCGCGGGGCTTGGCGATGTAGGCTCGATCGGCTTCAGACTTTTCAGCGCCATAAGATCTTGGCAGGCCCGGAAGAGG
>CAZASU010000119.1:2266-6281 GCA_964487785.1 uncultured Gemmatimonadaceae bacterium
AGGGCTTCCCTGATTTGGAGCACCGCACAAGATTGAGCACATGTCTCCGCTCGAAACCTTGGGCTTTGCCCTCGGGACCTCATTCGCCTCCGGGCTGAACCTCTACGCCACGGTGGCCGCCGCGGGTCTGATGCAGCGGCTCGGCGTGGTCCAGCTTCCCGACTCGCTTCAAGTCCTCTCCCACCCGATCATCCTGGGCGTGGCAATTACGCTCTTTCTGGTCGAGTTCATCGCCGACAAGATCCCCTACGTCGATAGCGCGTGGGACGCCCTGCACACCTTCATTCGCCCTCCGGCTGCCGCGGTCCTCTCCTACAGCGCCTTCGGCAACGTGCCGGAGGAGTACAAGATCGGCGCGGCACTTCTGGCAGGCAGCGTGGCGCTGACCTCCCATGGCGCCAAGGCCAGCGCTCGGGCGGCGGCCAACACCAGCCCGGAGCCGGTGAGCAACTGGGCGCTCAGCATCATGGAAGATGGACTGGCCGTATTTCTGGTCTGGCTGGCGGCGGAGCACCCGCTGCTCACGGCGGGAATCGTGCTGGTGCTGGTGGTCATCTCGGTGCTGCTGATCCGGAGGCTCTGGCGATTCTCGCGGCAGCTAGTGGAGCGGTTCCGCCGTCGATCAGCAAAAGCTGACCAGTTTTCACCCTAACCTGGCCCGGACTCGCCCCCCCACTCCTACGCCTAACCGACGGGCGGCCGAGCCGTTGCGGACCGCGATCTCGATAGCGCCGCCGGAGCCGACATAGGCGAGGAGCCCGCCGGCGGTGACGTCGCCGTAGGTGCGGCGGAGGGGGCCGAGATCGAGATCCTCTACCTCGAGCCTCGCGTACGTCGGGACCAACTCGGACGTCAGGTTCGTAACCAGACTGCCGAACCGATCGACGTAGACCACCTCGCCCACCACGGTCTTGCCTTCGTAGTGGGGCACGGTATACGCCAGGCGTTCGGGGATCCCGGGAAACGGCTGTCCCAGGGACTGCAGCGGCACGCCAGTCGCCAGCGCCGCCGCGGCGGGAGCGAAGAGATCGCGGCCATGAAAGGTGGGCGACGCGGTCTCCGGCGCGGGCAGCACGACCGCTTCCACTTCGGCATCGTGCAGAATCGGAGTAAACACCCCGTTATCGGGACCGACGAAGAAGTGGCCATGGGCGGCGAACGCGAGCGCTGGACGCGGCGTGCCGACCCCGGGGTCCACCACCGCCAGGTGGATGCTGCCGGTCGGGAAGCGGTGCCAGGTACGGCCAATGACGTAGGCTCCCGATCGGACGTCGCCAGGGGGGATACCGTGGGTGACGTCCACCAGCGTGACTCCGGGTGCGCGGCTCAGGAGCACGCCCTTCACTTCAGCTACGTAATGGTCTGCGTTTCCGAAATCCGTCAGGAGGGTAATGATTGACATGCGGGAAAGGTAAGAGGTGAGAGGTAAGAAGTGAGATCTTCCGCCTGCTCCTTCACCCCCTGAGTATCGGCAGCGAGGCGCTGCGGCCCGCGGTCTTTCGTTGGAGGCTGTCGGCAATTTGGCGCAGGCTCACCGCGGCAGGGCTATCCGGCTGGGCGATCAGAATGGGCTCGCCGGCATCGGCCAGCGCGGCCAGCTGGGGCTGGAGCGGTACGCTGCCCAGGAGAGGGGCTCCAATCTCGTCCGCCAGTCGCTGGCCGCCTCCGGAAGAGAAGAGATCGAACCGCTTGCCGGTCTCGGGATCGGTAAACCCGCTCATGTTCTCGACCACACCGAGCACCGGGACGCCTACCCGTTCAAACATCTTGGCGCCGCGGAGGGCATCGCCCACGGCTACCTCCTGCGGTGTGGTCACGATGACCGCACCGGTGACATGGGTGCCCTGCACCAGCGAGAGCTGGGCGTCTCCCGTCCCGGGCGGGAGATCCACGATGAAATAGTCCAGCTGGCCCCAGTCCACATCCCGGAGGAACTGGTTCATGATTTTCATGATGATCGGGCCCCGCCAGATGGCCGGCGCATCGCGCTCGATCAACAGCCCGAGCGACATCAGCTTCACGCCGTAAGCCTCGAGCGGCTGGATCTTGCCGCCGATGACGGCGGGCCGCTCGTTCACGCCGAACATGCGGGGAATGTTGGGGCCGTATACGTCCGCATCCATCACGCCCACCCGGAACCCCGCCTGGGTCAGGGCGATGGCCAGGTTGGACGCGATGGTTGACTTGCCCACTCCCCCCTTGCCGGAGGAGACCGCGAGGATCTTTCCCAGGTTCGGCTGGTCCATGGGCTGGGGCGCCGGTGGCATCTGGGCACTCGCAGGCGCTCCGGTGGGCGGTCCGTGCGTGGTCTTGGCCGGACCGGCCGGATTGGTGACGTTGATCTTGATCTCTTCCTTCCGCACCCCTTCGACCGCCGCCACCGCCACGCGGGCCGACCGCACCAGTGTTGCCGGGTCTTCGGGGGCAAGCAGGAAGGTAAAGCTGACCTTGCCGGCCTCGGTGACGTTGAGGTCGCGGATCATGCCCGCAGAGAAAAGGTCGTTCTCCAGCCGAGGATTCTGAATCCGGGCCAGGGCCGCCGTGACACGGGATTCGAGTGATTCGGTCAAGGGCACTAGACCGCCTGCACCTGTTTCACCTCTGGAACCATCTCCCGCAACCTGCTCTCGATCCCCTGCTTCAGGGTAATCGACGAGGCCGCACAGCCGTGGCAGGTCCCCCCCAGGCGCAGCAGGAGAATGCCGTCCTGCTCGTCGAAGTCCACAATTTCCACCTGCCCCTTATGCGAGGCGATGTAGGGACGCAGGGTGTCGAGGGTGCGTTCTATCCGATCAATCGTGTCCATGGGCCGCCAAAATAGGAATTCCTAGTATCTAGGTCGGAATATAAACCCCAGAAGCGAGTCTAGAGTCTAAAGTCTAGAGTCCAAGGTGCACCTAGACCCTAGACCCTAGACCCTAGACCCTAGACCCTCGACCCTCGACCCTCGACCCTCGACCCCCCATTCGACCCCAAATACTCCCGTGCGGCTTTCAGCACCGTGGCCTGGACCTCTGCCATGGAGCCCAGAATCGACAGCCCGGCAGCCTTCGTATGCCCTCCCCCACCGTATGCCTTGGCGAAAGCAGCCACATCCACGTTGCCGACGGAACGAAGCGACACCTTCACCCTCCCCTGGGAAATCTCCCGGAAGAGTAAGGCCATTCTGACGCCCTCGATGGAGCGGGGGAACTCGACCACCCCATCGAGATCGTCAGACGACACGCCGAGGCGCTCGATGGCACCAGGAGGCACGGTGACCCAGGCCAATCCGTATTCCTGCTCGACGACCAGGGTCTGGAGCGCCTCCGCGAAGAGCCGGGGACGCCCCTCGGGGGCCCGGGCATACACCTCCAGATAGATCTGCTCGGGATCGACGCCAGCCTCGAGCAGATCGGCCGCCACTCGAAGGGTATTGGGGCGGGTGTTGCTGAAGCGAAACCCGCCGGTGTCGGTCAGGATGGCGACGTAAAGCGCGCGGGCCGCGGCTTGAGTCATCGGCCAACCGTTCCCTTTGGCCAGCTCGAAGATGAGCTCGCCGGTGGCGGCAGCGTTGGGATCCACATAGCGGGGGCCGGGAGGCAGGAGGCCGACGCTCACATGGTGATCCACGCAGGCCACGGGCACTCCCCGCTCCCGCACCGTTTCGATGAGCATGCCGAGCCGGGGGAGGTCCGAGATGTCCAGCACGACGATGAGATCGGCCCGGCGAAGCTCTTTCACCGCCTCGCCCGAGCGATCGACAGCCGGCAAATCATCGAAGAGGAAGCTGAAGCGGGGAGGCGTGGGACTGGGATTGGTGATGATCGCGTCGATGCCCTGGCCCCGGAGGAGGTGCACCAGGCCGACTTCGCTGCCGATCCCGTCGCCGTCGGGATTGACATGAGTGGTGATGCACACCCGCTGCCCCGGCTTCAGCGCTGCGGCGAACTCACGGGCCAGGGCGGCCTTCTCGGGTGACAGGGCAAGGGGCATCTCCAAATACTAACCGACCAGAACCCCAGTGGTGAGAACC
>CAZASU010000120.1:0-3860 GCA_964487785.1 uncultured Gemmatimonadaceae bacterium
GGTCCGGAACATCGCCGACGTGACCACGGCCGTGGCTCGCGGCGAGCTGAACAGGAAGATCACCGTGGACGTGCAGGGCGAGATTCTGGAGCTCAAGAACACCGTCAACACCATGGTGGACCAGCTCAACTCGTTTGCCTCCGAAGTGACTCGCGTCGCCCGCGAAGTGGGAACCGAGGGAACACTGGGCGGCCAGGCCCAGGTGACCGGTGTCGCCGGCGTGTGGAAGGACCTGACCGACAACGTGAATTACATGGCCGCCAACCTCACGGCCCAGGTGCGGGGTATCGCCAAGGTGGTGACCGCGGTGGCCAACGGTGACCTGAAGCAGCAGCTCCGGGTCGAGGTGAAGGGCGAGATCGCGACGCTGGCCGACACGATCAACTGGATGACCGAGACGCTGGCCACCTTCGCCGACCAGGTAACCAACGTGGCCCGCGAGGTGGGTATCGACGGCAAGCTGGGTGGTCAGGCGCGGGTGCCGGGCGCGGCCGGCATCTGGCGCGACTTGACCGGCAACGTCAACCAGCTGGCGGCCAATCTCACCACTCAGGTCCGCGCTATTGCGGAAGTGGCTACCGCGGTAACGAAGGGCGACCTTACCCGGTCGATTGCGGTGGAAGCGCAGGGCGAGGTGGCGGAGCTCAAGGACAACATCAATGAGATGATCCGCAACCTCCGAGACACCACCCGGAAGAACATGGAGCAGGACTGGCTCAAGACCAACCTGGCCAAGTTCAGCCGGATGCTCCAGGGTCAGCGTGACCTGGCGGCGGTCTCCCAGCTGATCCTGTCGGACCTCGCTCCGCTGGTCACCGCGCACCACGGTGTCTTCTATGTGGTGGATCCCGCCGGGGAGGAATCGACTCTCAAGCTGCTGGCCAGTTACGCCTACAAGGACCGCAAGAACGTCTCCAGCGAATTCCGGATGGGCGAAGGCCTGGTGGGCCAGTGCGCGGTCGAGGGCCGGATGCTCCTCATCAACCAGGTGCCGGGCGATTACATCCAGATCAGCTCCGGGCTGGGTGAGGCGCCGCCCCGCAACATCGTGGTTCTCCCGGTGCTCTTCGAGGGTGAGGTCAGGGCGGTGCTCGAACTGGCGACGTTCGACCAGTTCGACGAGATCCGGCTCACCTTCCTGGAGCAACTGGCCGAGAGCATCGGTATCGTGCTCAACACTATCGCGGCCAACATGCGGACCGAGGAGCTGCTGAAGCAATCGCAGGCCCTCACCGAAGGGCTCCAATCGCAGCAGGAGGCGCTCACCGAGACCAACAAACGGCTGGAGCAGCAGACCCGATCGCTGCAGAAGTCCGAGGACTTGCTCCGGAGCCAGCAGGACGAGCTGCAGAAGACCAACCTGGAGCTGGAGGACAAGGCCCAGCTGCTGGCGAGCCAGAAGGCGGAAGTCGAGCAGAAGAACAAGGAAGTCGAGCAGGCCAAGGTGGCCCTGGAGGAGAAGGCCGAGCAGCTGGCCCTCATCTCCAAGTACAAGTCGGAGTTCCTGGCCAACATGTCACACGAGCTCCGGACCCCGCTCAACAGCCTGCTGATCCTTTCCCAGATCCTGACCGAGAACTCGGATGGCAACCTGACCACCAAGCAGGTCGGTTTTGCCCAGACCATTCACAGCTCGGGCTCCGACCTGCTCGACCTGATCAACGACATCCTGGATCTGTCCAAGATCGAGTCGGGTACCATGGCAGTGGATATCACGACGGTGCCGTTCCCCGAAGTCCGGAAGTTCGTCGAGAGCACTTTCCGTCAGGTGGGCGACCTCAAGGGACTGCAGTTTGAGGTCAGCCTGGATCCCGCCCTGCCTCCGGCGATCCAGACCGACACCAAGCGCCTGCAGCAGGTGCTCAAGAACCTGCTGTCGAACGCGTTCAAGTTCACTGAGCGGGGGAGTGTGTCACTCCGCGCCAGCGTGGCCACCGGCGGCTGGAATCCGGAACAGGAGCTGCTCAATGCCGCCAATACCGTTATCGCCTTCGCGGTGACCGATACCGGCATCGGCATTCCGAGAGAAAAGCACGGCGTCATCTTCGAGGCGTTTCAGCAGGGCGACGGCACCACCAGCCGCAAGTACGGCGGTACCGGACTCGGCCTCTCGATCAGCCGTCAGATCACCCGGCTGCTCGGTGGCGAGATCCGGATCGAAAGCACTCCCGGAATCGGCAGCACGTTCACGCTCTTTCTGCCGCTCATCTATCCCTCGCAGCCGGTCGAGGCGCCCACGGGTGAGGAGGACGACGCCGGCGGCAGCATCGGCCCGCTGGTCGGCGAGAGTGTCAAGCTGATTAGTACCGCAAGCTCCCGGGTGGTTCTGGCCCCGGTGGTGGAGCCGGCGGTCAACGACGACCGCGCCGACATCCAGGAGGGCGACCGTGTCCTCCTCATCGCCGAGGACGATCCCAACTTCGCCCAGATCCTTCTCGACCTGGCGCGGGAGCGCGGCTTCAAGGGGCTGGTAGCCCATACCGCGGACCGGGCGCTGGCGCTGGCCCGGGAATACCAGCCCACGGCGGTGACGCTGGATCTGCGGCTCCCTGATGCCGATGGCTGGACCATCCTCGATCGGCTGAAGCACGACCCGGCGACGCGGCATGTGCCCGTGCACATCATCTCGGTGGAGGAAAACTGGCAGCGAGCCCTCCGCCTGGGTGCAATCGACTTCCTCACCAAGCCGGCCACCAGGGAGTCGCTCTCCGACGCGCTCACGACGCTGCATGAGTTCATTGACCGCCCGATCAAGCGTCTGCTCGTGGTCGAGGACGACGTGGTGCAGCAGCAGAGCATCGCCGAGCTGATCGGCGCCGGTGATGTCGAGACCACCGCTGTTACCACCGGCGCCGACGCGCTCGAGGCTCTCCAGCGGGAGTCCTTCGACTGCATGGTTCTCGACCTCGGCCTTCCCGACATGACCGGCTTTCAGCTCATCACCCGGGTCAAGGGAGAGATCGGGCTGCGCAAGCTCCCCACCATCGTGTACACCGGGAAACAGCTCACCAAGCGGGAGGAGGCCGAGCTTCGCCGGATGGCGGAGTCGGTGGTGATCAAGGACGCGCAGTCGCCCGAGCGGCTGCTCGACGAGACGGCGCTATTCCTCCATCGGGTAACGGCTCACCTGCCCGAGTCCAAACGGCGGATGCTGGAGCAGCTGCACCGCACCGATCCAACCCTCGCCGGACGCACCGCCCTGGTGGTGGACGACGACGTGCGCAACATCTTTGCCCTCACCACGTTCCTGGAGCGGAGCGAGATGAACGTGCTCTATGCGGAGAGCGGCCGTGAGGGAATCGCCAAGCTGCAGGAGAATCCCGAGGTGGACGTCGTGCTCATGGACGTCATGATGCCGGAGATGGACGGCTACGAGACGATGCGGGCCATCCGGGAGATGTCCCAGTTCCGCAATCTTCCGATCATTGCCGTCACGGCGAAGGCCATGAAGGGAGACCGGGAGAAGTGCATCGAGGCGGGCGCGTCGGACTACATCGCCAAGCCGGTCGATTTGGATCAGCTGCTGTCGCTTCTGCGTGTATGGCTGTACCGGTAAGCGGGGCAGCGGGGCAGCAGGGCAGTGGGGCAGCTAGCTCCAGCCAAGGGGATGCTGCCGGTTCTGCCCCGCGGCCCCGCGGCCCCGCAGTCCCGCCCGCGACCGAAGATCGCGTAAACATTCTGCTGGTCGACGATCAGCCGGCCAACCTGGTTGCGCTCGAGGCGATGCTCCAGGGATTGGGGCAGAACCTGATCCGGGCGGAGTCGGGGCGGGAGGCGCTCAAGTGGCTCCTGACCCACGATTCCGCGGTCATCCTGCTCGACGTCAAGATGCCGGAGATGGACGGGTTCGAGACCGCGAC
>CAZASU010000120.1:3960-6268 GCA_964487785.1 uncultured Gemmatimonadaceae bacterium
CAGCTGATCGACGACGTGCTGTACCTCTCCCGGGTCACCCGGGCCGACCTCCGGGATCAGGACGTGGACCTGAGCGCCCTGGCTACTCTCCTCCTGTCGCGGCTGCAGGAGAGCGAGCCGGACCGTAAGGTCATGATCAAGGTCCGGCCGGGAGTCATGGTCACCGGAGACGGGCAGCTGCTGCGGATCGCGCTGGAGAATCTGCTGGAGAATGCCTGGAAGTTCACCAGTAAGCAGCCGGAGTCCCGAATCGAATTCGGGGTGACGCAGGCCTTCGGGGAAGCGACGTACTTTGTGCGGGACAACGGCGCCGGATTTGACATGACCTATGCCGACCGATTGTTCGGTCCCTTCCAGCGGCTTCATCCTCAGGGCGAGTTTGCCGGGTCCGGCATCGGGCTGGCCACCGTGCAGCGTATCATCCACCGGCACGGCGGTCAGGTGTGGGCTGAGGGGTTGGTGGGGCAGGGCGCGACGTTCCAGTTCACACTGGGGCGAGGAAGGCCCTGATATACCTGCTACTCCTTCAGCCGACCCCCCACAACAGCATCCATCTCAGCCTGGTGCACCTCCCGCGCCTTCACGATACCGCAGCTGGTGCGAGGATGGGGCTCGGCCATGGGGCACTCGCGGGCCGGCTTGTGGATGACCGCTTCGGCTTCCGGGTCTAGCGAGGGGGCCCCTCTGCGGAAGCCGAGGTGGATGCCGCGAGGGCTTCGCTCACCTTGGTGAGCAGTTCGTCTCGGGTGAACGGCTTGGCGAGGAAGGGTGCATCCAGCCGGGCGAGCCCATACTGCATCAACACTTCCGCAGGATGGGCCGACATGTAGAGCGTCCGCTGTGCGGGCCAGCGCTCCCGGATCCGGTGGGTGACCTGGACTCCGTCGGCGAGCGGCATGACGACGTCCACTATCACGAGCTGGATACCTGACCGTGCGGTTTCCAGCACCTCCATTCCCTCCTCGCCACTCTCGGCCTCGAAGACGCGGAACCCCCACTCGCTGAGGAGCCGGTGTGCCATGCGCCGCACGGTGGGCTGGTCGTCGATGACGAGGATGCTGGGACCACTACGAACGTCAGGTAGGCTCACTGTCCCTGCCAAGAGAAGTGGGGGGCGGACCAACCAAGGCTCCGAATACTATACCCGGTTAAGCCTTCCTGTCATGGTGATGCAAGTCACATTTAGCCTCCCCGAAGTTCGCCGGCCCGCGCAGCTACTGGGCTTCGGCTCGACGCTGTCTGCGATCCTCGAGCCGAGTGCGGCGCTCATCGTCCTGGGTGCCGGCTGAAGGCAGTCCGCGGAACTGGAAGTGGCGCTCGTCAAGGACCCGGTCACGATCAACCGCTGTCAGGTTGCGAGCGCCGGACCGCACGGACAACACCAGGTTGACCATTACGGCCACGGGCTGCCACTCGCCCGGCGGTATGCCCGGATACAGGTGGCTGTATGCCGACTTGAGCAGAGCCTGCCGCACGTCGGCTCTGGCCCGGGCCCCCCGCTCCAACCCTGCTCGACGCTGTTCGCTCATCCGTGACTCTTTCCTCCTTGAGGCGCCTCTCCACGGGAGGGACCGCTCGATGCTGTTGGGTGACTCGGCTCCGCGCTGGAGTCGCTCAGGCGAGTATAGCCCTCCGGCAGGCCCTGGGGACGGGCCGAGGTCCCCCGGTACTCGAAGTGATCGTCGTGCAGAAGCCGCCGACCGGTGATGACACCCGACTTCGAGCGGTCTTTATGAATCAGGTCGGTGACAAGACGGAGCAGCTTCTCCACTGGCATCCAGACACCCGACTTGAGTGCGGGGTAGAGCCCCGCATACTCCGTCCGGAGTCTCGCCTGCCGACCGCGCGGCGTGCTCACGAGCGCCTCCAAGTTGGATGGATCCTAACAGCCAATGTATACGGAGTTCGGCCGGTGGACAGAATGTGGCCTGGGATCGCGGCCGATGAGAAAGGGCAGGCCGGGGACGCGAGTTAGGGAAACGCCAAGCGGGCGCACTCGGCGCCCGCCGGACGGTCCGGAACCTACCGATTGCCTCCACCACCAGGACGACCCCCGTGGCCGCCGCCTTGTCCTCCACCTCCACCCTGGCCGCCACCCGGACCTTTGCCTCCGCCGCCACCACCGCCTTGACCACCACCACCTTGACCACCACCACCCCCGCCGCCCGGACCTCTGGGGGCGCCACCGCCTCCACCACCACCGGGCCCGCCGCCGCCACCGGGACCTTTACCTCCTCCACCACCGCCGCCAGGACTACCGCCACCGCCGGGACCCTTACCTCCGCCGCCAGGACTACCGCCACCGCCG
>CAZASU010000121.1:0-6237 GCA_964487785.1 uncultured Gemmatimonadaceae bacterium
GTAGCCAGCCTTTCTGCCCGCAGAATAAACCGGCCGGCGTGCTCGCCGCCCCATAGGGTGTCGAAACGTGCAAACGCGGCGGCCGCCTGCTCGCCCGCGAGGCGCTCCAGGGTGTGGAGCCCGGCCTCGCATCCCGTAAGGCGATCCGAATCGATACTGGAGAGAGCCGAGCGGGTAGATGCGATCTCCTCGGCGAGGACATGCCGGTCATGCAGATTCCCCAGGCTATCCTGGACCTCCTTCAACTGCGTCACCAGGCTTCTCACACCTGGCGCCCGTCGGGCCAGTGGCTCCAGCAGATAACGCAGCCGCTTGGCGCTGATCCTGGCCGCGTGCGCGCCTTTCACGTCTTCAGCTCCTTGCACGCGCGTGAGATCGTCCGCCAATTCGGCGACCTGCGCTCGAATCAACTCCCCGGTTACTCGTCCGAACGAGCGGTGCTCCTGGCCAGGGCCAGTCCGAATCTCCATACGGAATGTTCCGAGCCGTGGCCGAAGCTTCGCGGCCGACTTTAAGAACTGGCGCCTCACATCGGTAATACTGGTACGGGCAATATCGTACCTCCGACCTTCGAGACGCCCGATCAGCCAGGACAGCCCCTGAAGGTCTTCCGGACCGAGTCGCTCCGCCTGGTGGCGCAGCCACGTCAGGTGCACCTCGGTATCCCGGCCGGCATTCGTGGTCTGGGTGAGCTTCCGCAGGCGCTGCCGCAGTCCCTTGGTGACGCTGCCTTTGAGTTGCACGCGATACGCTCGGCTGCAGCTTCGCAAACGCCGAAGGCCAACCCGAAAATCGTGCAGGGCCTCCACATCATGAGGATCCTCCAGCCGCTTCTCGACCCGGCCAATCTCATCGAGGTAACCTAAAGCAAGCAAGCGCGAAGATTCTTCGGCGGGCCGGGCCAGCAGGTCGGAGAGAAGACGCGCACTCATGCTACTTCCCGAGACGGCGAAGCTCGCGCGGTGTAAGCAGCCACTCCAGGCTGCCATCACCGGGCTTGGGAGCGCCGGGCAGATCGAGCCGGCACGCGCCTCCCTTTTTCAGATCGATGAAAGACGTGCGTGTACCGGTCAGCAAGTAGCCTGCTAGCATGCTCAGCTGCGGCTCGTGTCCCAACAATCCGACCGTTTGATTGGGTGGCTGCTCCTGCAGCCAGCGCACGACCCCTTCAGGGTCGTGGTCGGGAGCCAGTGCCTCCAGGGTAACGGTCTCGGCGTCGTATTCCCGGGCCACGATCTCGGCGGTCTCCGCAGCCCTCGTTAGCGGACTCGTCGCCAGGACGTCAATGGTGGGCACCAGCCGGGCGAGCCCGGGAGCCACTCGCTGCATCTCCCTTCTACCTTCGGGCGTAAGCGGCCTGAGCCGATCATCATGGCCTTGGGCCTCCCACTCCTCACGGTCACCCGCTGGCCCGTGACGGATGATGACCAGCTTCACGCCGGCTCGGGACGTTTCCGTCCCCGAGGCGTGCGGACCCGGGGGGGTTTGGAACGCGGACCGGCGGCACCGTTAGTTAAGGCGGGTTCGTCGGCCGGAGGAGCCCCGGCGGGACCAAAGATCGGAACGAAGCGGAGGCCCGAATCCGCGGCCACCCGGGCGGATTCTCGGGCCATGGATTGGAAGACGGTCTGGGACCGGAGCCCCTCCTGGCCATCGGCGGGCATCACCCGCGTATAGGTGCCGTCCGCTTGAAGCTGCCGGGCCTTGATGTTGTCATTCAACACACCCGCAAGGAGCTCGTCGGTCAGCCGAGCCTTGAGCCGCGGATCCTCGACCGGAAACATCACCTCGATGCGCCGGAAGAAATTGCGGGGCATCCAGTCGGCGCTGCTCAGGAGGACCTCCGGGTCGCCGGCATTCTCGAAGTAGAAGATGCGGCTGTGCTCCAGGAACCGGTCCACGATGCTGATGACCCGGATGTTTTCGGACAGGCCCGGGATGCCCGGTCTGAGGCAGCAGGTTCCCCGGACCACCAGATCGATGCGCACGCCGGCTCGAGCGGCGCGATACAAGGCGTCGATGACGGTAGGCTCGACCAGCGCGTTCATCTTGGCGATAATCCGGGAAGGCCGCCCCGTTTCCGCGTTGCGTCCCTCGCGGTCGATCAGTTCGACGATCTGCTCCCGCAATCCGAGGGGGGCAACGAGGAATCTTCGCCAGCGGCGTCCCTGGGAGTAGCCGGTGAGCAAGTTGAAGAGCTCGCTGGTGTCTTCACCGAATTCCGGTTTGGCCGTGAATAGGCCAAGATCGGTATAGACCCTGGCGGTCGTCGGGTTGTAGTTGCCGGTGGAGAGGTGTACGTAGCGCCGGATACCCTCACCCTCGCGGCGTACCACCAGGGAGGCCTTGCAATGGGTCTTGAGTCCAACCACGCCGTAGACCACGTGCACACCCGCATGCTCGAGCGAGCGGGCCCAGACAATGTTGTTCTCCTCATCGAACCGGGCCTTGAGCTCAACCAGAGCGGTCACTTGCTTCCCGTTCTGCGCCGCCCGCTCCAGTGCGCGGATGATGGGGCTCGCTCCGCTGGTGCGATACAGGGTTTGTTTGATGGCGAGAACCTGGGGGTCGTCGGCCGCGCGGTCGATGAAGTTCACCACGCAGCCGAATGATTCGAACGGATGATGCACCAGGACATCCTGGCCGCGAATCAAGTCGAAAACATCCGCGCCAGAGGCGAACGCCGGAGGCACACCGGGAATCACCGGCTCGTCCTTCAGGGCGCGAAATCCGTCCAGTCTATGGAGTGCCATGAAGACCGTGAGGTCCACCGGTCCGGGAACCCGGTAGATATCCCGACCCTGTAGATCGAGGGCGCCTACCAGCATCTGCACGAACCGCTCGTCCGCGGCATCGGAGATCTCCAGCCGAACCGCGTCGCCCCGCATGCGCTGGCGCAGGTTTTCCTGGATCGTCTGGAGCAGGTCTTCGGCATCGTCCTCATCGATGGTCAGATCGGTGTTGCGGGTTACCCGGAACACGGTATGGCCGAGTACCCGAAAGCCGCCGAACAGGGTGCCGAGATGGGCCGCAACTACATCCTCCAGGAGGACGAAACGAACCCGGTCGGGAGTCCCCGGAAGGAGCACCACCCGGTCGAGAACCGCCGGTACCTGCACCACGGCAAAGAGCTCCTGGAGCTGATTGGCGTGCTTTCTCTCGACCAGCAGCGCGATGTTGAGGCTCTTGTTGTGAACGTGCGGAAATGGATGACCCGGATCTATGGCCAGCGGGGTAAGGACTGGGTAGATGCTGCTGGCGAAGAGGGTATCAACGTAGGCCAGCTCCGCCGGCGAAAGCTCCGCCAGCCGCACCCATTCGATGCCGCTCTGTTGCAGCTCGCCGATCAGCTCCTGGTGGAGCAGCCGGTACTGCTCAGCGACAAGGTGGTGCACCCGCTGCGCGATCCTGGTCAGCTGCTCGGTCGGCGCCAGCCCATCCGCCGGGAAATCCTGTGGCTCCAGACCGGCGTAAAGCTGCTCTTGCAGCCCAGCGACACGGATCTCGAAGAACTCGTCCAGGTTTGAGCTGACGATCGACAGGAACTTGATCCGCTCCAGGCCGGGGTTGGTCGGATCCGCCGCCTCCTCAAGCACGCGCGAGTTGAAGTCCAGCCAGCTCAATTCGCGGTTGAGGTAATGCTCCGGAGAAAAGACGGGTAGGTTCTTGGGCATTCTCTTCAGGGGTTAACCTGCCGCTGCCAGGTGCAACCGCGGGCCGGGGGCCACCCTGGCCCGCGACCGCGAAGGACGCCAGACCAGCTCCACTTCCGTATCAAAGGCCTTGCTGAACAGGTCGGACTTGCGCTCGGCGTCAGCCGACTCGACCTCCGGTGAGGAGCTTGCCTCGATATTGAGCCGAAGGCGGCCTCGAAGCGCGCGCACCCTGACGCCGGTTACCGATTGGGAGTGGGTCCGGTCCAGGCCGTCGGCGATGCGCAGAATGCCGCTCAGCCGGCCGATGAGTCGGCGGTCATCGCCGGGCAGGCGGGCGAGATTCTCATGAGACTTCTTGGGAAAGGCTCGGCGGTGATACCGCGCAACGTTGGCGACCAACTCGACCTCGTGAGGTGAGAAGCCGGGCAGATCGCCGTGCATGATCAGGTGGTAGGCGTGCTTATGGTGCTTTGAGTGGCTGATCAGGTAGCCGATGTCGTGCAGCAGCGCGGCAGCCTGCAGCACGTCCCGGCTTGCGGCAGGCAGTCCGAAGCGAGTCTTGATGCCGTCGAAGATCTGGAGGGCCAGAGTGGCTACCTGCTCGCAGTGCCGCTCATTCGAACGGCACTTACGCGCGAAGTGCCGGGCCCACTCCATCCGGTTGCCCGGCAGCGGGAGCTGGGCAACGGCAGAACGCCCGGGCAGCTCCGAGATCATGTGCAGCAGGAGACCATCCCGAATCCCCCGTTCGTTGACCAGGATCCGCTGGCTTCCGAGTCGCCTCACCAAGCGAGCGATGACGCTGGCCCCCGCCACGATGATGTCGGCACGGTCGCTGCTGAGTCCCTGCATCTGGCGGCGAGCCTCGAGCGGCGCTTCCCTGAGCCGGTCGAGCAGATGAATGACCTCCGCCGGGGTAAGCACATACCCCTGGACCGATCCATGGCGTCCCTCCCGCTGCCACTTCGACATGTGGGCCAGGGCGGTGAAGCTTCCGCCGCTCCCGATCATGATCTCGGCCCGGTGAGCGGGCTGGCGGATGGCCGCGCGGATGCTGCGGTCGATCTCGTCCTTCATGGCCTTCCAGTGCTTGTCGCGCAGCGGATCCGACCGGACGAGGCGCTCAGTGACCCTGACCGCTCCGAGTGGAAGCGAGTAGACCTGGTCGATTGCGGTTCCCGCGGAGAGGATGACCTCCACACTGCCGCCGCCGATGTCGACGACGGCGGTCGAGCGCCCCTCGAGGTCGAAATGCCGGGCCGCGCTGCGAAAGGCCAGCTGCGCCTCCTCCTCGCCGGAGATCACCTCGATGCGGAGCCGGTGCTGCTTCAGGACCTCCCGGATAAACCCGCGCCCGTTGGCGGCCTCCCTGACGGCACTGGTCGCGATCGCCCGGATCTCGGCGACCCCGAACCCGTCGGCGATGGCCTTCATCTTCCCAAGCGCCGCCAGCCCTCGCTCTACCGCCTCGTCCGACAGGCGGCCGGTGCGATCAAGCTTTTCACCCAGACGGACCATTTCACGCTCTTCATCCAGAATCCGGTAGGTGTCATCGTCCTGGACCTCGGCCACGATCAGCCTGATCGTATTGGTTCCGACGTCAATGGCAGCGAGGCGGGGTTGGGCCGAAGGGTCTCGAGTAGTCATATAGAAGCCGTACTAGATATCCACCGGGTGCTTCCAGATCGCCAGCCACTTTCGTCACGACAGCGTAACGAACCTGAGACCGTCACCCCCCCACGCGCCGAGCCTGCCTACGATCGCGCGGCCGAAACAGATCTACCCGTCCCTCAACCTGGCTGTAGACCGGATTCTTGATCTTGTACCAGGTTGCTGCCGGCTCGTACGGATCACTCTTTCGTTTGGCCACGATTCCCTCCAGATCCATCTTCCTGGCCGCGCTGAACAGGGCGCGCCCGTCCTCCTCGAGAGTCAGAACCTTGTACAGCGGGCCGGTATCCTTCGGCAGGAGGTCTCCCAGGGCTCGTTTGCGCTCCGCCAACGGGAGTGGCCGGAGGTCGGCCCCGTCGAGCCACAGGAGGTCGAACGCCGCGAACGCAACGTACCCCGCACCCCGGAGCAGGTCGCGAAAGACCGGCTTTCCCTGCCGGTTGAGGGCGACAACTTCTCCGTCGAGGATGGCCTCCCGACTACCGAGTATCCCGGAGATCCGCTGGCAAAGGTCCCCGAAGCGTTCGAAACGAAAGTCTCGGCGCGATCGAATCTCGCAGCCGGCGGGTGAGTTGTAGACCAAGCCGCGAAAGCCGTCGTATTTCGGCTCGAACAACCATGCGGGGTCGTCGAATGCCTCGGCCCGAGCGGTGAGGGTGACCGGTTCGATCTGGGGGAGCCCGCTGACAAGGCGGAGATCGGGGCGGGGAAGATGGGACTTCGTGGGCATGACGGCTCCGGGGCCGAGTTCACGGCCGGGAGCCCCTCCCACGAGAAGGGCGGTTCGCTGGGGGGTCGAGAACCGCGGTGCCGGCCCGACCCGTCCCAGGTAGAACAACAATTCTACGCCCAGAGGAAGCCATGCGTAAGGCTGATGGGCGGACAGGCGGACAGGCGGACAGACGGACAG
>CAZASU010000122.1:0-6114 GCA_964487785.1 uncultured Gemmatimonadaceae bacterium
GAGTGCCAGGCGGCTTCGGAAGGACACCCTCAGCCCTCTCGGAGGATGTAGCCCGCTCCACGCAGGGTGTGAATGAGCCGCGACTCGCCCGCCGCCTCGAGCTTCTGGCGCAGCTGCTTGACGTAGACCTCAACCACGTTCGAGCTGCCCTCGACGTCGTACCCCCAGATGCGGTCCATCAGCAGGTACTTGGGCAGCACCTGTCGCGGGTGCAGGAGGAACTGCCGCAGGACCTCGTACTCCGTCGAGGTGAGATCGATCTCCCGCTCGCCGCGCCGGGCGCGTCGGCCACCGGTGTCGAGGAACAGATCCGCAAAGTGGAGCACCTCCGGCTGGTGGAGCTCCCGGCGGCGCAGCACCGCCTTGACCCGCGCCGCCAGGACGTCGAAGGTGAACGGCTTGACGACGTAGTCGTCGGCCCCGCGCTCGAGCCCCTGGACCTGATCGGCCGGCGCGTCGCGTGCCGTAAGCATGATGACCGGAAGGTAGGCGTCGGCGGAGCGCAGACGCTCGAGCACACCCAGTCCGTCCAGCCCCGGGAGCATGAGATCGAGAATCACGAGGTCGGGCACGTGATCGCGCGCGATTGTGAGGCCCTCGTATCCCGAGTCCGCGGTGTCAACGGTATAGCCCTCGTACGTGAGTCCACGCTTCAGCACACCGGTGACCCCACGGTCGTCGTCGATGACGAGAATCCTGGACATGATCCCTCCCTTTCAGCGTCAGTGCTGCCGATGCCGCGGTGATGATGATGCCGAGCCGGCGCTCCGGTCTGCCATCAGTCGCGCCTTACGCTCTTCGTACTCCGCCGTGTTGATCTCGCCCCGCGCGTACCGTCGCTGCAGCGTCTCCAGCGGTGACTCAGTGCCCGTCCCGCCCTTGGGCACCGGCGGGGAAGCCGTGACGGGAGATGACCCGGAGGACTCGGGTGAGATGGGGGAGGTGGCGCGCCGTGGCCAGCACGCCGAGTGATGAGGTCATGTTCCGTTCGACTCCGCAATGTCGGGAGCTCCCCCGCAGTACGGGAGCCGCACCCCGAGGGGGAACCTACGGCGCCAGGCGTGACGGGAGAGGAAGGAAATTCAAGAAGGAATCTTCACACTTGGCCTCCTTCATGGTTGGGCCTGCGCAGCCGTGGCCGGCACTACATCCAGGGCAGGATAGGCCGCGAGGCGGGCCACCTGGCGCTCCTTCCATAGCGAATAGATCGCGGGAATGACGACAAGAGTCAGGGCGGTCGTGCTGATCATCCCCCCGACCATGGGGGCCGCGATGCGCTTCATGACGCTGGCCCCGGTGCCGCTCCCCAAGAGGATGGGCAGCAGGCCGGCCATGATGGCGGTCACCGTCATCATGAGCGGCCGCACCCGTTCGACTCCGCCTTCGATGACGGCCTCGTAAAGGTCGCGGAGCGTGGGACTGCCGGGCCGCGCCACGCGGGCCTTCCACGCGTGATCGAGGTAGATCAGCATGATCACCACGGTCTCCGCGGCCACGCCCGCCAAAGCGATGAACCCGATGGCCACGGCGACCGACCAGTTGTAGCCCAGCAGCCAAATGAACCAGATCCCGCCCACCAACGCGAACGGCAACGAGAGCATCACGATGGCCGTCTCACCTACACCCCGAAAGTTGAAGTAGAGCAGGAGGAAGATGATCGCCAGAGTGGCAGGCACCACCAGTCGGAGCTTGGCTGCGGCGCGCTGCATGTACTCGTACTGGCCGCTCCAGGCGACGGTGTAGCCCGCGGGCAGGTTGACCTCCGCCGCCACTCGTCGCTGCGCCTCGGCGACGTAGCTCCCGATGTCCCGTCCGGCCACGTCCACGTAGACCCACGCGGTGGGGAGCGCGTCCTCGGTCCGCACCACCATCGGGCCCGCCACTTTGCGGATCACGGCGACCTGCCCGAGCGGCACGTAGGACCCCCGGCCTGGCCCGGCGACGGCCCCGGCCATGCCCATCGCGCTCTCGCCACCCCTGGCGGCACCCCCCAGGCCATGGGCTGTGGGGACAAGGACCGAGGCCAGTCGCTCGGGCGTGTCGCGTAGCTCCTGGGGGTAGCGGATCCGCACCCCGTAGCGTTCCCGGCCCTCCACCGTCTGGGTGATGGTCATGCCGCCCACGGCGGTCGCGATGACCGCCTGCACGTCGCCCACGTTGAGGCCGTGCCGGGCGGCCGCGGCCCGGTCGATATCGATGTCCAGGTAGTACCCGGAGACGGCCCGCTCGGCGAACGCACTTCGGGTGCCGGGCACGGCTTGGACAACCTGCTCGACCTCCTTGCCGAGCCGCTCCAGTTCACTCAGGTCGGGACCGAACAGCTTGATCCCCACCGGCGTCCGGATCCCGGTGGCCAGCATGTCGATCCGGGCCTTGATCGGCATGGTCCACGCATTGGTGATTCCCGGGAGTCGGACCGCGGAATCCATCTCGGCGACAAGCCGGTCGTACGTCATGCCGGGCCGCCACTCGCTCTCGTGCTTAAGCGTGATGGTCGTCTCGAACATGTCGAGCCCGGCTGGGTCGGTGGCCGTCGTCGCCCGCCCGGCCTTGCCCCAGACGTGGTCCACCTCGGGGAAGCGCTTGAGGATGCCGTCTTGGATCCGGAGGATCTCGCGCGCGCGGGCCACGCTCACCCCGGGCAGCGTCACGGGCATGAAGAGGATGGAGCCCTCACCGAGCGGGGGCATGAACTCGCTGCCGGTGCGGGCCCAGGGAATCCAGGTGAGGACGAGCACGAGGCTGGCTGCCCCCACCACACCCCATCGGTGGCGCAGCACCACCCTCATGACCGGCCGGTACAGCCACAGGAGCACACGGTTGACCGGGTTGGCCTGCTCCCGGAACACACGCCCGCGGATGAAGAGTCCCATCGCCACCGGGACCAAGGTCACGGAGAGGAGGCTCGCGGCCGCCATCGCGAAGGTCTTGGTGAACGCGAGCGGCTTGAAGAGCCGGCCCTCCTGGCCCTCGAGCGTGAAGACCGGCAGGAACGACACCGTGATGATCAGCAGGCAGAAGAAGAGCGCCGGCCCGACCTCCTTGGACGACGCCTTCACCACTTCCCAGCGCTCGCGCGGGCTGAGCACGGCACTGTCCAGGCGTCGAGCCGGCGCGCGGCCCGGTCCCGCCCGCCCTTTGGCGTCGATCGCGCGCTCCAGGTGCTTGTGCATGTTCTCGATCATCACGATCGCTCCGTCGATCATCGCGCCGATCGCGATCGCGATGCCGCCGAGCGACATGATGTCCGCGCCGACGCCGACCCAGCGCATGGCGATGAACGCCATAAGGATGCCGACCGGCAGCGTGATGATGGCGACCAGGGCCGAGCGGGCGTGCAGCAGGAAGACGACGCACACGAGGGCGACGACCAGGCTCTCCTCCAGGAGCTTGCCGCGGAGATTCTCGATCGCCCGCTCGATCAGGTCGCTCCGGTCGTACACCGGCAGGACCACCACGCCAGGCGGGAGTCCCGACTTGACCTGCTCCAGCTTCGCCTTGATCGCCTGGATCGTCTTGAGCGCATTCTCCCCAAACCGCATGATGACGATTCCGCCGACGGCGTCTCCCCGGCCGTCGAGCTCCGCGATGCCCCGCCGCACCGCCGGCCCGATGCTCACCCGCCCGAGCTCCGCAACCCGGATCGGGGTGCCGTTCGCGGTGGCGCCCACCACGACGTTCTGGATGTCCTCCATCGATTTCAGATACCCCAGCCCGCGGACCATGTACTCCCGCTCCGAGAGCTCCATGACCATCGCGCCGACGTCTGAATTGGCATTCCGGATAGCCGACATCACTCCCGTGATGGGGATCCCGTAGCCCTGCAGCTTGGCGGGATCGAGGTCGATCTGGTACTGCTTCTCGAACCCGCCGAGGGAGGCGACCTCGGAGACGCCGGGCACCGCGGTGAGCGCGTAGCGGAGGTACCAGTCCTGCACCGACCGGAGCTGGGCCAGGCTCATCCGTCCGGTCGTGTCCTCGAGCGCGTACTGGTAGACCCAGCCCAAGCCGGTGGCGTCGGGCCCCAGCGAGGGCGTGACGCTGGCCGGCAGTTTGCCCTTGATGCCGCTCATGTACTCCAGCACGCGGGTCCGGGCCCAGTAGAGGTCGGTGCCGTCTTCGAAGATGACGTAGACGAACGACACCCCGAAGAACGAGTACCCACGCACGGTCCGGGCGCCGGGGACCTTGAGCATCTCGGCCGCGATGGGGTAGGTGACCTGGTCCTCCACGATCCGCGGCGCCTGCTCGTTGTAGTCCGCCTGGACGATGACCTGCACGTCGCTGAGGTCGGGCAGCGCCTCCAGCGGCGTGTGTTGCACCGCCCAGATCCCGCCGCCGATCGCCGCCGCCGTGAACAGGAGCACGATCAACCGGTTGGCCACCGCCCAGTCGATGATGCGCTTGAGCATCGTGGTCACTCCTTCCGGGGCGCGGCAGGCGTCTCTTCCGGGACGTCCATGCCCGGCATGTTCGCCATACCGCCGAGCGCCGAGCCCAGGTTGGATTCGGCATCGACCAGGAAGGTGCCCGAGGCGACCACCGTCTCACCCGGAGTGACCCCCTTGAGCACCTGCACCCGGTCGTCGGTCGCGACGCCGAGGACCACCACTCGGGGCGCGAGCGCGCCGTCGGCCTGGCGCACGAACACCATATCGCGCTTGCCGGTGGAGAGCACCGCCGAGCGGGGCACGCTGATGACCGGTGGGGTCGGTGCGTCGAACCGGAAGGTGGCGTACATCCCGGGCTTGAGGCGGAGGCCAGGGTTGGCCAGCGCCACCCGTACCCGCGCGGTGCGGGTTTCCGGATCGAGGGTCGGGTAGATGTAGGTGATCCGCCCGGTACGGTCCTTCCCCGGGAAGGCCTGGAACTCGGCGGTCACCTCCTGGCCGATTCGGACCGCCGGCAGGTCCTGCTCGAACACTTGACCCTCCAGCCATACGGTGCTGAGGTCGGCGATCTTGTAGGCCGGCTCACCGGCCATGATCCGCTGGCCCCCGAGCACCGCCTTTTCGATCACCACGCCGTTCACCGGCGATCGCAGCGTCACCGTCTTGCGGATCTCGCCGGTGCGTTCGAGGCGTTCGACTTCACTCGGAGGGATGTTCCAGTAGAGCAGGCGCCGCCGCGCGGATGCCAGGAGGTCCTCCGCCCCGCGCACGGCTTCCGGCGTTCCGCCGGCTACTTCGTCTCGGAGCCGCTTGGCGAGTACGAGCTCCTGGGCGGTGGAGACCACCATCGGCGAATAGATGCTGAGCAACGGGTCGCCCCGCCGCACCGCCTGTCCCGTGAAGTTCACGAACAGCCGATCCACCAGGCCGTCGATCAGCGGGGAGACGCTCTCTACCCGGGTCTCGTCGTAGGTCACCAGTCCCACCGTCCGGACGCGACGCGCGAGCGGGCCCAGCGTCGCCGGCGCGAAGACGACTCCAATCTTCCTCTCGTTCCCCGAGGAGAGGGTGACGGCTCGCGCGCTGTCGGCCGCCTTGGCCGCTCCATGGGCGTGCCCCGCCGGTGCGGCCGGCGCCGCGGCCTTCCGGGTCACCAGGTAAGCCCCGCCCACTGCGGCGGCCAGGAGGACGCCGAAGAGGCCCACCTTGAGCCAGCGTCCCCTGACTCCTCTGCCGGTCGGTCCGAAGGGAGTGTCCGCCGGATGGACCGGCCCGCCGGTGGTCGGGGAGTCTTTTACGGTCGTCACTGGTCACCTCCACGGGCGGCCTGCTGCCTGGCGGCGTCGGGGTCGAGCAGCTCCTGCCCGACCAGCATTTCCAGCTCCGCCAGTGCCTTGCCCTCCTCCGCCTCGAGTTGGTAGAGGTCCTGGCGGTACTTGTTTACCGTCATCCGTGCGTCGAGCAGGGTCATGAAGTCCACGCCCCCGACGCGGTAGGCGGCCCCGGCTGAGGCCACGGTGGCGTCGGACTGCGGCAGGATGGTCGCGCGGTAGAGCGTGCCCAAGTTGCGGGCCCGGACGACATCCGCATAGAGCTCCGCGACGCGGCCTCGGGTCTCCGCCCGCATCGCCTGGAGATCCGCCGCGGCCATGCGCTGCATCGCCTCGGTCTCCTGCCGCATCTTGAGTTGCCGTCCGCCGGCGAAGATCGGCAGGGTGAACCC
>CAZASU010000123.1:0-6065 GCA_964487785.1 uncultured Gemmatimonadaceae bacterium
ATCCGGGAGTCGGAGAAGGCTCCGCGCGACGTGGCGGCCTACGACCTCCGGACCCAGACGACGGGACACACCGATCTGAGCCGGCTGGCGCAGGGCCAGGTGGGTGCCCAGTTCTGGTCGATCTACATCCCCGGGGAGATCAAGGACAGCGGGTATGCCAAGGTACAGCTGGAGGAATTCGACATCGCCCGGCGGGTAATCGCGCGTTATCCCGAGCGCCTGTCGCTGGCGCTTTCCGCCGCCGACATCGAGCGCAGCTTCAAGCGGCGCAAGGTCGCGTCACTCCTGGGTATGGAAGGTGGCCACGCCATCGAGAACTCCCTCGGTGCCCTCCGCTCCTACTACGATCTCGGCGCCCGGTACCTGACCCTCACTCACAACGTGACGCTCGACTGGGCCGACGCGGCGCTCGACTCCACCCGCCACAATGGGCTCACCGAGTTCGGCCGCGAGGTGGTGCGGGAGATGAACCGGCTCGGCATGCTGGTGGATCTGTCCCATGTTTCCCCCGCCACCATGAGCGATGTCCTCGACGTGACCGAGGCGCCGGTCATCTTCTCCCACTCCGCGGCCAAGGCGCTCACCGATCACCCGCGGAACGTTCCCGACTCGATCCTGGCCCGCTTGGCCAGGAACGGCGGGGTGGTGATGGTCACCTTCGTGCCGGCGTTCGTGTCGCCCGAGGTTGCGGCCTGGGAGGCCCAAGCCAAGGAGCAGGGGACCGCGATCAAGGAGGCGGTGACCGACTCGGTCGAGCAGAAACGGCGCTTCGAGGAGTGGAAGGCGATGCACCCCAGCCCAAGAGCCACCCTGAAGCAGGTGGCTGATCATATCGACCACGTGCGCAAGGTCGCTGGCAGCAATCACGTCGGCATCGGCAGCGACTTCGACGGGATCGATACCGTGCCGGAAGGGCTGGAGGACGTCTCCAGGTTTCCCGAGCTGTTTGCCGAGCTGATCCGCCGCGGCTGGAGCGACCGGGACCTCAAGAAGCTGGCGGGGCAGAACGTGCTGCGAGCATTGCGGGCTGCGGAGGCAACGGCCGCCAGGCTTCAGAAGACGCGAGAGGCGTCGACGAAGACGATCGAGGACCTCGATGGAAGAAAGCAAAAACCATTGTCACCCTGAGCCGTAGCGCAGCGAAGGCGAAGGGACCATAGCGCGGGTCAAGCTTCGGCCCCCTCGGGCGCTACGCCCCCTCAGGGTGACAGAAATTCCGCTCACCGCTTCGTTTTTAGAATCACTCCCCCGAATACCAGTGCCATTACCGCAAACGCGAACCACTGGATCGCATAGCTCAGATGCGGTCCATCATCGATCGGTAGCGGCTCCAGCCGGCGGGGGAAACGGGGCAGGGCAGGGTCGGGCGCCTGGCGGATGTAGACCGGGGCAATCGGGTACGGCAGCCGGGCGCCGATGGCCCCACGGTCGAGACGGGCCCAAGTGGTGGAGCCGCCCTGATCCAGGGGCGCACCGCCTCCGGACGGGAGGGAAAGCGCCGTACCATTCACCCCAACCCGGCCGAGTTCCCGGACCGAATCGGTCTGGGCGGTGACGGCGTCGGGTGTGGGCAGGAAGCCTCGATTCACCAGCACCGCCATCCCTCCTCCATCGAGCACCAGCGGCGTCACCACCTCCACCCCGGGTGAGCCGCCGTACGCCTTTCCCCGGAGCACCATGTCGTGCTCGTGGTCATAGCGGCCGGTCACCGACACCTCCCGGCCATTCAGCTTCGCCGTGATCGCAGTTGCGCGGTCGAGGCGAATCCGTGGCGCCGACCTGGCCTCGAGCGCTACCACATTGGCCGCGCGCCGTTCCCGCAACCGGCTCACCTGCCACAGGCCCAGGCGGGCGAACACCAGGGCCACGCCGGTGAAGCAGATGATCACTACCAGGCGGGCACGGGAAGACATGGGTTGGTCCCACCTCTGCGATGGCGAACGGCGGATTGCTGCACGCAGGCGTAAAACTCAAAGTTAACGTCAGCGGGAGACGCCGTCTCGGCCCCTCGCTGAGCTCGGGGTGACGACCCTGCTCAGCCTCCGGGTCTATCTCAATCCGATGATCGATTTCGTGGGCCACAGATATAGCGACCGGCTCGGCGGAAGCTACCGAGAACGCCTGGTCAACTTTGGGTTGGGCATACTGTTACAGACGGGCAGGTAAGGTTTCGTCTCAAGCCACTTCCGATCCCGCCCACCCGTCGCTATTCTAGATAGCCCCACCCTTCACTCCGGCCGTCTACAGGCCGTCGAATACTCATAGACCGCGTGATCTCATGGCTACAAGGTTCCCTCTCGCCAGCCGTGCCCTCGTACTCATCCTCTCCGGGGTGTTCGCCTGCGGCAGCGACCTGCTGCTGCCCGACCCTCCCGGAGGGGGTGAGAACGTCGAGCTCTCCAAGGTGAGGGGCGATAAACAGGTGGGCGTGGTGGGCGAGCAGCTTCAACAGCCGTTGGTGGTGCAGGTGATGACGGCGCGCGGGCTGCCCGCGAACGGCCTTGCGGTGGAGTTCGTATTCACCGATGCCGCCGGGGTGGTCACCCCAGCCCAGGCAGTCACCAACACCGAGGGTCAGGCATTCGCCAATTGGGAGCTCGGTAACGAGCCGGGTCCTCAGTCAGTAGCGGCCCGGCTGGTGGTCGGCGATGCCGAGCCCCAGATCGAGGAGTTCACCGCCGAAGCCAGGCCCGCCGCTCCGGACACCCTCAGCGCGAAGAGTCCCACCAGTCAGCCCGGCCGCCGCGGGAAGAAAGTCGGAACCCAGCCCGTGATTCAGGTGGTGGACCGGTTCGGCAACCCCGTGCCCGAGGTTCCGGTGGCGTGGCAGGTGACCATAGGGGAGGGAAGGGTGAGCGAGGCAATCACCCTTACCAATGAGGCCGGCACCGCCACGGTGGACTGGACCTTGGGGAACCGGGTGGGAGTCCAGCGGCTGACGGCCACGGTCGGCCCCATCACCGGCTCGCCGTTGAGTTTCACCGCCACGGTTCTGTTCTAACTCCCGGGTTGGTCGGGCCCGAGTGCCGTGGCAACGCGACAACAGGTGCTCTGAGGTGCCTGACTAAGCTTCGAAGGCACCGGGAGTTACAGCGCAGTATCGGCTGTCCCGCACGGCATACTACCTGCTTTGACCCGGTCCAGGATGAGGGCCGGGCGGTTTTCCCTCCGTCGAGCCTCGCCACCTGATATTCGAAGTTCCTGTAAATTAAGAAGTTACGCTGTTCTGTGACCCAGATCCTTTCTTTCAGGGTACCACGGGCCTAAACTCTTGCCCTGATCGCCTCTGGAATATTCTCGTTCTCAGGATTCATAGTGACCATCCGCCAGCCCGGTGCGCTCCTCCTCGGTCTTTCGCTCATACTCGCTGCCTGCGGCGGAGAGGGTCTCACCCTCCCACCCGACGGCGCCGCCGCCAACATCGAGGTCATGTCGGGTAACGGCCAGAGCGGCCGGGTGGGCTCGACGCTGGCCGAATCGCTGGTGGTCAAGGTGACCGATACCCAGGACCGCCCGGTGGCAGGCGCGAACGTGCTCTTCGACTTCACCGCCGATGGATCCGCCGCGAGCCCAGCCACCGCGAGTACCGATGGCGATGGGCGGGCGGCATCGCGCCTGGTGCTGGGGACCCGGGTTGGCCCGGTCACCGGCACCGTGAGTGTCCCGGTCGACGCCGGGGTGACGCCGGTCCAGGCCGCGATTACGGCCACTGCTGTCTCCGACAATGCCGACGGCATTGCCCTCGTCTCGGGCAATGATCAGACCGGTGCGGTAGGCACCGAGCTCTCGGCGGCGTTGGTCGTGGCGGTCACCGACGCCTTTGGCAATCCCATCGCTGGTGTCACCGTGGAGTGGACCGTCACCGGGGGTGGCAGCGTGAGCAACGCCACCACCGTCACCGGTGCCAATGGACAGGCGTCGGTCACCCGTACGCTCGGCTCCGGCGCCGGAGCGCAGACCGCCGTGGCCACTGCTGCGGGGCTGGCCGGATCTCCGGTGACGTTCACCCATACGGCTACCGCGGGCACGGCGACGGGAGTGGTGAAGGTCTCGGGCGACAACCAAAGCGGCAGCCCCGGCGCCGAGCTGGCCCTGCCCCTGGTGGTGCAGGTTCTCGATGGCGCGGGTAACCCGATCCCCAATCGCGCCCTGACTTGGACGATCGGAGAAGGCGGAGGAAGTGTCGCGCCGGTGAACACCACCACCGACGCCCAGGGTAACGCCAGCACCCGCTGGACGCTGGGCCCCGGCGTGGGGCCCAACACGGTGAACGCGGTGGTGTCGGGATTGGCACCAGCCACCTTCAGCGCAACCGCCACTGCGGGTGAGCCGAGCGCGTCGAATTCCTCCGTCTCGGCCTCGCCGGCCACGATCAACGTGGGAACAGGGTCCAGCACCATCACCGTCACGGTGCGGGACGCCGGGAACAATCCTGTGAGCGGAGTCTCGGTAACACCGGAAGCGTCCGGCAGCGGAAACACCTTCAATCCCATTTCGGAGTCCACCGGCACCAACGGCGTGGCGACCTTCACCTTCAGCTCCACTGTGGCCGAGAGCAAGACCATCATGGCGACGGCGGGCGGCGTGACAATAACCGACCAGGCAACTGTCAATGTTCAGAAGGTCGGCTCGACGGTGGAGATCACCAACGATGACCCTGACCCCTCAACCGCGGGCACGAACGTAACCGTGGAATTCACGGTCGAAGGGAGCGGCGGCACGCCGACCGGTGATGTGGTCGTAACGATAAACGGCGGATTGCCGACCGAGACTTGTACGGGGACGCTCTCGGGCGGATCCGGCTCTTGTGTTCTTCCTGTGACGCAGCCTGGGACAGGCGCGGACAACCGGCGTATTATCACTGCGACCTATGGGGGTGACGCCCGGTTCTCTGGCGACACCGACACAGAAAACCACCGGGTGAACCCTGCGGCGCCGGCCAGCACGACGACGACGATCACGAGTGACAACCAGGATCCCTCGGCTGCTGGCGTAGAGATAACCGTCACCTTCACCGTGACATCCTCGGCCGGGACTCCGACTGGTAACGTACAGGTGACCGATCCTCAAGGTGGGAGCTGCAGCGCAAGCGTCGCGGCTGGGAGCTGTCAGTACACGCCAGGCGGAGCGGGTACCCGTACGATTACGGCGACATACGAGGGCAGCTCCGCATTCACTGGAAGCTCGGGCACCGCGGAACACGTCGTCACGAACATGGCACCGCTGGCCAATGATGACTTGTACCTTACAACTGTCGATGCGGGTTTTCACGCGCCAGGAGGCGATAGGCCTAGTCTCCTCAACAACGACGAGGACCTCGACGGGGATCCCCTATCCACCACGTCCGTAACCGCCGCAGGTACAACCGGCGGTGGCAGCGTCACTATCGGAACTGACGGTTCGTTTGACTACACGCCTCTACTAGGCTTTACAGGGATTGACTCCTTTACCTACACTGTGAACGACGGGCGAGGTGGCTCAGCTACTGGCACCGCATCGATCGTGATCTCGTAACGATCGTGATAGGTAGCGAACCTCATCTCACTCGCATGTGATCCACCTCATATCTGTCGAGCCAGCCGCACGCTAGGGTCTACTAGCGTGCGGCTTACCTCTCCCAAGGCTCGGCTGTGCATCGGTCTTCAGGTACTCTCATCCTTGCTACCGCTCTCTCCTCGCTCCTCGTGTTTGGAGCTGTGGGGGGAGTGACCTGACGCTGCCGCGCGAGCCGGGTTTTCCGGCGGCCATTACCGCGTTCAGAGGCGACGATCAGGCGGGCACCGCCGGCACTCAGCTGCCGGATCCGATCGTGGTCAAGGAGACGGACCTGAAGGACGACGGCGGCACGGCCAACGGAGGAAACGACACCAGCGTCCCCCACACCTTCACCATCACAGTGCGTCCGTAGCCCCTAGGCGCCCTCCAGAACACGCCGGCGGCCGGTCCCTGTGATCCACCTCATATCGGTCCAGCCCCCCGCGCGATAACCTGGTGTTTCGCGGCTCTAACGCAAAGGCTCCGGCTCCTCGTGAATCGGCTCTCGGCTCTCCTCGGTGGCATCGGCG
>CAZASU010000124.1:0-6047 GCA_964487785.1 uncultured Gemmatimonadaceae bacterium
TGCACAGTGGGGATGCGTGGGCCGGTCATATTACCTCCATGCCGCGAAGGTGGAACTACGGTTAAATGCCCTCTCGTTAAGCGTGAACTGATTCAGACTCCGGGGACCTGTACGAACCTGTTGAACACTCTTTCTGTTGGACCCGTATAAACCTGCTGATGGTACTTCTTAGTGTGCTGCGCGCTTCACAGCCGGCTTCTTCGCCGGCGCTTCCTTCTTGCTCGGTACAACTTTCTTGGCCGGCGTGGCCGGCTCAGGTGCCTTCAAGACAACGGTGGCGCGGGCGTCCGAGCCTTTTACCGCTGCCAGCAGAGTGCGCTCCCCAACCTTGGAGCCGGGCGTCCAGCGGGTGTGCGCACGACCGCGTGCGTCGGTCATCACCCGAGCCGGACTGACGCTGCCGAACCTGGTGCTGAACACGACCGGCTGATCAGCCACGGGGTTGCCGTAAGCATCCGTCAGGTCGGCGTCCAGAGACTGCACCGCTCGAGTAGCCGTGCCCGCCTTGGGCTCCACGAACGCCAGATTGGCCGGCGCGGCAGGGCGGGCCCGGGCGGAGATTTCCACCGGCCGCTCGATACCCTCCACCCGCGCGCTCATGCGGTGCAACCCGGCGGTGCGTCCCAGGGTCCACGACACCAGGACTCGCCCGGTCGAATCGGTGGTCAGGATGCTGTCGTCCACGCTGCCGTGGACCGGCAACAGGCTGACCGGCACTCCCGGCACCGGATTCTTGGCCCGATCGAGCACCCGCAGCTCGACCAACGGCTTGAGCACCTTGCTCACCAAGCCTTCACGCTTGGCGACCGCCACCACGGCGACCGTAACCGCCCGGCCCGCTTGCGCCGTTGCGCGTACCGCAAAGCGCGGCACGGCGCGCGGGCTCCCGACCTGCACATAAGCCCGCTGGGCTCCCGACTTGGGTCCCAACGTCCAGCGGCCCCGAGCCTCGCCCAGTGAATCGGTTCGCGACTCGGATGCCACGACGCGGCCGTCGTCATCCGCCGACCAGGCGACCGGAACATCCGCCAGGGCCACGCCGCTGGAATCCGTCACCCGAACAACCACGGGCTCCGGCAGCGCTCCGCCGGCCGGACCCTCGAGACTTTCACTCACCTGAGCCAGGCGGGTGTTGGCACCGACCGGCTCTGCCTCGGCCGTGATAACCGTGTGGCTCGGCACTCCTTCGGCGCTGATCGCCAGCGACTGACGACCCGGGACCCCGGCGAGCGTCCAGGTCGCCCGGACGATGCCCTGGACGTCGGAGCTGCCCGACTGGGGGTCCGTCTCCCCAGCACCTTCCGGAAGAACGAACCGAACCGGAACGCCTTCAATCGGCCTGCCGCTCCGTGAGACGACCTGAACCGCAACCGGATTGGCTACCCGCCGTCCCGCCGGTGCGCGCTGCCCGTCGCCGCCGAGCAGCGTCAGGGAGGCGGGCACCGGATACACTTCGGCCGGCAGCTGGGTGACCATGCCCTCGTGCATCGCGGTGAACATCGTCCGTCCAGGGGCGGTTCCCGTCACGTTTCCGACGCTGTCCACCGCGGCGATGGAGGGATCGGCGGATCGCCACCTGACCGTCAGGCCCAGGATTTTCTGCCGCCTCGCGTCGGCCACGTACCCCACCACCTGGCCGCGCTCCCCTTCGGGCACCCGGATGATCGAATCGCCCACGATCCGGACCTCGGCCGGCCGTTGCCGCACCACGACGTGCGCGGTGGCCACCTTCCGGCCGACGGTAACTGCGATCGCGGCTGTTCCCGCGCTCCGAGCCACGACGGTTCCGGCGCTGTCCACCGAGGCCACGATCGAGTCGCTGGTGCTCCAGGCCGTCGGTGCCCCCAGCAACGCATTGCCGCGGGGGTCCGTCGCGGTGACCGCCAGGTTGATCGTGTCCCCGATTGAGCGGGCAGTATCCGAAGCCGGAGTGACTCCCACCCACCGCACCGCCCTCAGGCCGCTGACTGCCACCGAATCAGGGTCGAACTTGACCTTCATCGAATGGGTGTACGAGAGGATCGACACCAGCCCGGCACCGGCCGAAATGAAGCCGGCGCCCCAGCGCCAGGCGTGGCTGATGAGGCCATGCGGGCGCGGGGTTGGGTTGGTGTCTTGCCTTGTTCCGACCACAGGTCCGGCCTTACTCCATCCGGTCACAGAGCGGTACCCTCTCCTCTCCAGCCATCTCGCCGTCCCCATCGGTTCGAGGGAACTCGGTTTTTCTCAGCTTGCCTACGAACACGACACAGCTCCGTCCCGGGCGCGCCTTATGGGTGGCCTTGGCGCGCCAGCTACTCGGCGTGACACCGAGGATCTGGACTTTGACATCCGTCCCAGGACTCACCCGCAACGCCTCCACCGAGCTAGCGAAGCCCGGGTGCGTCGCGCGGTACTTGTCCTGCGCGGCCACGACGTTCCTCAATGTGGACTTGAGGATCGACGCCGGGGTCGCCTGCCAGGTCGCGTTCGCGCTCTGGGCCGGCGCCACCTGAGCAGCACCAACGCTCAGAGCGAGCACGAGACCGTAGATGTGTCGAGCTCGAGCCATAGATTCCTCCCGCATCGAACCGGCGCAGAAGAGGTATACCTATTCTCGGAAGGAGGATGGGTTCTCACAAGTCATAAGAATGCGACGGTGTCAAGGAGTGCTGCAGGTGGGTTTAGGCTTAAAAGCTGGAACTCAGGCAACTACCTCCCTGGCGAGGGGATGTGATACTGCAGACAATTGCAGCTTTAATTTGAAGCGTGGTCACATGAGACGGTATTTCGGCCCGCTGCCGCCTTCCCGCGGGGTCCAGCGGGGCCCGAGCACATCGGTCGCCTTGCAGTCCACGCAGTTGGGCGCGTTCACCCGGAGCTCGTCTCCCACCCGCTCGTAGACCCCCGCCGGACACAGGTGGGCATAAAAGTCGGCCACTTCGGGAGAAATGTCCCTTCCCACCAGCAGGTGTGAGGGGATCGTGTCCCGGGTCGCGTTTCCTGACTTGAAGACCGCGTCCAACTTGCCGAAGGTCAGCACGTTGTCGGGGACGAACGGACGTTCGGACGTGACGGCGCGCGGGGCGGAGGCATCGTCCGGCATGTCGATCTTGCCACCAGGAAAGCGTCCCCCGGTGACGGTCATCAGGCCTGCCTTGGCGCCGCCGACGAAGAAGCCGTCCTTGAAGGCCAGACGCATGTTTCGGGTCCGGTAGAGATCGGTCGCGATATAGCTCTCGTTCACCATGCGGTCGTACGACGCCAGCGCGGGCGCGGAGACGGCTCCCGCCTTGAGGGCGGAGAACGCCGCCCGGGCGGCGTAGATGCCCGAGTGCATGGCGTAATGGATGCCCTTGAGGGATGGCACATCCACGAATCCGGCGGCATCACCCACCGTAAGGATGCCTTCCCCATAGCGTCGCTCGGGAAGGGAGTAGTAGCCGCCCTCGGGAATGGTCTTGGCCCCCCACTCCAGCAGCTGGCCTCCCTCGAGATACTGGCGGAAAAACGGATGCAGCTTCATCTGCTGGAGCAGCTGGTGCACATCGAGACCGGCTTGGTGATAATCGAGCCCGACCACCAGGCCTATCGCGATCTGGTTCGGACCCAGCGGGTACATGAAGCTCCCCCCGAACGCATCTGCTGGCAGCGGCCAGCCCAGGGTGTGAACCACGCGATCCAGCGGTCTCCTGGTCTCCCACACCTCTTTCACGCCCAAAGCGAAGAGCTGGGGATTGGACGAGCCGACCTTTTGCCATTGCCGGTATGCCTGAGACAGCAAGCCGCGGGTGCCCTCGGCGATGACCGTCACCCGGGCGGTAAGATCGGTCGGCTCGGTGTAGTCACCCGTAGGCTGACCACCCCGGTCGAGCCCCGATGGAGTGGTGCGCACTCCGCGAACCGCATTGCCGTCCACCAGCAGGCCATCCGCCGGAAAGCCGGTGAACAGGTTGATGCCGAGCCCCTCGGCCCGCTCCCCCAGCCAGCGAACGATCTCACAAATCGAAGCGGTGTAATAGCTCTTGTTGTGCATGGTGGGTGGCGTCGGAATCCGCTGCGCCCGGCGTTCGGTCAGGAGATACACCGACTCCGCCTCTACCGCCTGCCGAAACGGGAGCTCCCCAACCGGAATGTCCGGGAACAGCTCCTGGAAGGCTCTGGGGTTGACCACTGCACCCGAGAGGTTGTGCTCACCCAGGCTCCCGGCTTTTTCCAGCACCGCGATGTTGAGATCGCTCGTGCCGCCGCCGGTTTCCTGATCCTGCTTCACCAGCCGGGCAAGCTCGATGGCGCAGGAGAGCCCGGCCGGTCCGGCCCCGACGATCACCACGTCCATCTCGATGGCCTCGGGGCTGGGCGGGTCACGCAGGATCAGCCTGTCGAGCGGAAGGTCGCGCTGGTGGCGGATCGGGAGAATTGCGGTCAAGGCGATGCGCTCCTGGGGGGTCGGACGACGGTGGAACTTAGATTAGACCCATGGACCTAGCCAAGGCAGCGCGGGACCCTTGGGTGTGGGGGCAGCTCGCCCTCTTTCTCCTGATCGGCCTTGCCGCTCCGCTTCTGCCACGGCATGTGAATCTCGGCGCCGCCGATTCCCTCTTGAACCGGATCGATCCGGACTGGATCCGCTGGCTTGGGGCAGCCCTGATGACCGGCGGTGCGCTGGTGGGCGCATGGGGAATTCGATCGCTGGGGAGGAATCTGACTCCCGGTACGGAGCCGCTTCCCGGAGCCCAGCTCGTCACCACCGGTGCCTACGCCCACTTCCGGCACCCGATTTACGCCGGCGTGGTGCTGCTGCTGGCGGGCTATACCATAGCCTGGAGCAACTGGACGCTCGGCCTCGTGATGGGGTTCATCGCGCTTCAGTATTTCCAGGCGAAGGCGGGTGCGGAGGAGAGGTGGCTAATGGACCGGTTCCCGGCGTACAAGACCTACATGCGGCACGTGCCGCGCCGAGTGCTCTAGATGACCATCCCAGGTTTTCGCTCGGTCCCCTTCACCGGAGTCATCTTCGTCATGGCCGAGGCCGGGCGTCGTGGCTATCGCTACGGCCATCCGGACTGGTGCAATCTCGGCCAGGGACAACCGGAGACCGGACCACTCCCCGGGTCGCCCCCGCGCGTCGGCCAGGTCGAGATCGGACCGGGAGACCAGGACTACGCTCCGGTTCCGGGCCTGTGGGAGCTGCGCCGTGCGGTGGCCGATCTCTACAACGAGCTCTATCGCGAGGGCCGGTCATCACAGTACACCGAACACAACGTGTGCATTTGCGGGGGAGGGCGTGCGTCGCTCACTCGGGCGGTGGCTGCGCTGGGAGAGGTGAACCTGGGCCACTTCCTGCCGGATTACACCGCCTACGAGGAGCTGCTCGACATTTTCAAGCTGTTCACCTCAATTCCCATCCTCCTCGAGGGACAGACCGGATACCACTTCGCCCTCGACGAGCTGCGCCGGGAGATCACCGGGCGGGGACTCTCTGCCCTGCTGCTCTCCAACCCGTGCAATCCGACCGGCAAGGTCATCCAGGGCCCGGAGCTGGAGAGCTGGGTGGGCGTAGCGCGCGAGCTGGGCTGCTCGCTCCTGATCGACGAGTTCTATTCCCATTACGTCTGGCAGGGCTCGGAACAGAATGCAGGTTTCGTGTCCGCGGCGCGCTACGTGGAGGACGTCGACACCGACCCGATCGTGCTCTTCGATGGACTGACCAAGAACTGGCGCTATCCCGGCTGGAGGTGCTCCTGGATCGTGGCGCCTCAGCCGGTGATCGAGGCGGTTTCCAGTAGCGGCTCGTTCCTCGACGGTGGCGGCAGCAAGCCACTACAACGATCGGCCATTCCCCTCCTGGCTGCCGACCTGGTGCGGGCCGAAACTGCGGCTATCCGTCGGTCCTTCCTCCCGAAGCGCGAGATCCTGAGCCAGGGGCTGAAGCAGGCGGGCGTGCGCTTCGATGTCGAGCCGGAAGGGACCTTTTATTGCTGGGGTGACGTCTCGGCGCTTCCCGAGTCGATCAACGACGGCATGTCCTTCTTCCGTGCGGCCCTGGAACGGCAGGTCATCTGCGT
>CAZASU010000125.1:0-3648 GCA_964487785.1 uncultured Gemmatimonadaceae bacterium
TCGAGCATACCCATGCGCACCTGCACGATGAACACCACCAGCATGCGCACGGACCTGGGGATCCACCGGGAGAGCCTCATACGCATCCGCACCGGCATGGCCGGTTAGCGCATTCGCATCCCCACTACCCGGACATCCACCACAGACATGGACACTCTTGATCGACACGCGTTACGAGGCCGAGAGCCGGGGAATTGAGCCAATGCGTGAGGGCCGCGTATGAAGTGGTGAAATCATAGATTCCACGACGTTGCAATCACACCAACCAGCGCGCCTCCGAACACGAGCCAGGCCGAGTTTACGCGGAATCGCAGAAGCAGGACCGCGCTGACCGCGGCGAGGGCTATTGCGAGCGAGTCGACCAGCGCCGCGCGGCCCAACTGCCAGGTTACCACAGCCATGAGCGCCAGGGAGGCGACGTTGACGCCATCGAGCACGGCCCCCGCTGTCGGCGAACGGCGGAGCCGAGGTACCAGGGGACCGCTGAGCGCCACGAAGATGAACGCCGGCAGGAAGATTCCGACGGTCGCCACAATTGCACCCGGTGTACCCCCTAGCAGGTAGCCGATGAAGGTCGCCGTGGTGAAGACCGGCCCAGGCGTCACCTGGCCCACGGCCACGGCGTCGAGCAACTGGCGCTCCGTGAGCCAGCCAAGTCGCTCGACCAGATCTGCCCGGAGGAAGGCGAGCAGCACGTAGCCGCTGCCGAACAGTACCGCGCCGATCTTGGCAAAGGTCCAGAAGAGCGGCCATAGCCCAAATGGCGCCGCCGCAGCCGCAATGGACGCGCTGCCCGCGGCGACGGTTGCCGAGTGCGCGGACAGGCCTATCGGCGAGTCGACCGCCGGAGGCAGATCGCGGGTCGCTCCCGACAACAGCAATGCGGGACTCTGCGCCGCAGGCGCGACCAACCCACGCAAGGCCGCCGTGATCAGGCCGGCGCCGAACAGGATGAGGAGCTCGTGCACGCCGAGTGCGGCAGCGAGAACCGCTGCCACGCCCAGTACGACAAGAGTCGGCGTCTTGAGCGCCGTTCGGCCGAGGCCCCAGAGCGCCTGTGCCACCACCGCGATCACCACGGGTTTGACCCCGTAGAGCGCTCCTTTGATCTCAGGCAGCGTACCGAAGCGTACGTAGGCCCACGCGATCATCCCCACGATGAGGGTCGCCGGTAAGATGAAGCAGGTTCCCGCCACCAGCAGACCCGCCCACCCGGCGCGGGCATGGCCGATGTGGATCGCCAGTTCGGTCGAGTTGGGGCCGGGGATGAGATTGGTGGCGCCGAGATAGTCGAGGAACTCGGCCTGGGTCAGCCACCCCCGGCGCCGGACCACCTCATCCTCCATCATGGCGATGTGGGCGGCCGGCCCTCCGAATGCGATCGTTCCCAGCTTCAGGAACAGCCCGGCCAACTCCCAGAGGCGGGATCGCTGCCCCGCCCCCGGCCTCGGTTCCCCCTGCCGATGTCCCAACGCCGCGTCCGGGGTATGGGCCGACTCATCAGGACCCACGGGCCGTGTCCGCGCCGTCCGGTGCAGCGGCCCGGCCGATCGCCTGGGGATTGAGCACTACCAACTGCCCCCACATCGCGGGCAGATGGGCCGGGATGCTGCAGGTGAACGTGAAGACGCCCGCGTGTCGGGCGACGTAGGTGGCCGTCGTGGTCCGCAGCCCTAGGAGGGCCACGGAGAGCTCGGGGGGAAGGACGAACGAGTGCAGGTCGTCCTCCGGATTGATGAAGTGGAACTCGATGGTATCCCCTTCGATCACCGTGACGGTGCTGGGCATGAAGGCGTAGATCTCCTTCCCCGCCAGGAGGCCACCGGGCGCGAAGGCCTCGGCGAGGAACGGGTAAACCTTCTGAAGCTCCTTGGTCAGCAACGGAATGGTGGTGATGGTGATGTCGCGGCGCTGGGGCTGATAGGGCGCCGCGGCGGGAGGGGGCGCCTGGCAGCCGGTCAGGCTGAACCCTACGAGAAGAAAGAGCACCAGCGACGCGACGTGGCGTCCGATTCGACGGACGCCGGAGCCGAGGCGGGCGTCCAGCGACCAGGGCCCGGCACCCTCCAGCAGGAGAAAGAACGACCCAAGGAACATCGACCAGTCGGTGCGCGCTTCGTGAGCCATAGGCCAAAACCCCTGGGAAAGGAGGATGGGGACCTTGGTGGTCGAAAACGCGACGAGCATGTTGATCATGAGCACCAGCGCCGCGGGTCGCGTGGCGAGCCCGGTGAGGATGAGGAGGCCGCCGGCCGTCTCCACGACACCCACGAAGGGGGCCATCACCTCCGGGGCGGGAATCCCGATCTTGATGAAGCGTCCGACTCCCAGAGCATCGGGGAAGAGGAACTTCTGGATACCCTCGGAGAGGAAGACGGCCCCGACCAGCAGCCGGATCACCACGGCCCAGCGGGTGCCTCCGGCAGCGAGCACGCGGGAGAAGGGGGAGGGGAGTGCCGGGGTGTCGGTTTGCACGCGTGCGCCTCCACGGTAGGGCCGGCGGGGGGACCATACAGACGGCAACTGATCGCCGCCCGTTATCGTGGGCCGATACTATTGGCGTGGCAGGCCGAGGGCAACCCCGTCGGGGCGGAGCTTTGCTCTTCCATGCCGGAAGCGGAGTGGGTATTGTCTCGCGGTGCGAGACCGCCGACGGAGCCCCGTGGGAACACGCGAAGATCAGCGCGAGGACTATACTGCCCTGATTCGCCTCCATATCCTGCACCACGCCGCCGAGCGCCCCATCTACGGACTGTGGATGATCGAAGAAACTCGCGCATCACGGCTACCGGCTCAGCCCGGGGACCCTGTACCCCATCCTCCACGCGCTGGAAGCCAAGGGCTATCTGCGCTCCACGGAGAAGCGGGAGGGCCGCCGGGTCCGCCGGGTCTACCGGCTCACGCCGACAGGCCGGCGCGCGCTCCGGGCCGGGAAGCGCAAGGTCCAGGAGCTGTTCGGGGAATTGTTCAGGAGGACTGAGTGAGCGAGCCGGCCAGTTCACTCGAGCGGGGACGGATCTGGTAGAGACGGTCAGCAAGGACGAGGGCATGCGGAACGCGATGGCGGCTGGCGGCCCCGGATGCCCCTGCGACCTTCGCCGGTCGCGGGACCATCCATCGACTCGCATGATGCAATGAGGCGGTCCCGATGACAATAGGGATCGGTCTCATGGTGCCGGACGCCCAGCCCGCCTACGATTCGGTCCTTGTTCCTATGGGGAGACTTGTTGCTATGAGCCTGATGGCGGTATTGGGCGTCCGCGCCCGCTGGGTAGCCCTACTCACACTCGGCGGCGCACTGACGATGAGCGCGACACCGCTTGCCGCGCAGCAGGCGGACTCGCTGATCGGGTCCCAGGTGCAGTCTTCGCGCCCCACGATAGTCCGCTGATATCACGCCGCGGCGGTCGCGGCCGAACCTCGCTGCTCATGCTGGTGGACGCGCGGGTGAAGCGGTTTGCGCAGGATCACCGCACCTCGACGACCGACGATGCCGCAAGGCTCTTTCGGCACTTCGGCCAACCGGAAGTCTATGGTACGGTGAGCCTGGGTCTGGTAGCGGCAGGCCTTGTGGCGGGGGATCCTGGGGTGGCCCGTATGGGTGGCCGGGCTGTCGGTTCGGTCGGTCTTGCGGGCGCGTCGACCCTG
>CAZASU010000125.1:3748-5974 GCA_964487785.1 uncultured Gemmatimonadaceae bacterium
CCCGCAAGGGAGGCCGTCGTCGGTCCCCGCTGGCCCAACGGGGCGTCAATCGTGTTCTGTGGGTAATCCTGAGAAATAATTCCTACTTCCTTCTAGATTGCTTCATAAAGGGCGGTGCTTCTTGGATGACCGGGCCTTCTTACCCTTCCGGTTCCTGAGAGGCTCAGTTCGAGGCGTCTATGCCAAACCTGTGGGCAGTAGGACGTGCCGCTGCGATGATGGTGGCCACCGTCGCGATCACGTCATGTGGAGACAGCAACGCTCCAGGCCAGCCAGCGGTGACCTTCGCCGAGGTCCAGTCCACGTTGACGGCTGACTGCAGCGGGTGTCATGGCACCGGCACCGGGCGCATCTTCACGACCGTCTTTGACTCGGCCCAATTGCAGCAGTCGGGCTTGGTTGACCCCACCAACCCCGGCCAGAGCATGGTGATTCTCAAACCCACCGGCGTTGCGCCTCATGGCGGGGGAGTAATCCTGCCCTTCTCGGCTGCCGACCAAGATCTGGTCAAGGGTTGGATCGCCCTGCTGCCGCCATCAACCAGTCAGGTCCTCACGGCGATCAAAGTCGGTGGCGCGACGGGCCTCACGGTCCCGGTGATCGACGGCTTGGCCGATCCGGTATGGGATCAGGCGCCGAGCACTTCCTATCCCATCTCTGGCGGCTGGGCCGACGCCGAGGCAATTAGCATGAGAGCGGCGTACGATGCCTCGTATGTTTATCTCCAACTGACCTGGTCGGATGACGCGCGGAGCGACCGGAGGATCCCGTGGGTGAAACAGGCCGACGGTTCCTGGCTGGTGGTTCCGGAGAAGACTCCGCTCCCGCCGGATGGCACAACGTGGGAGCAGTACAAGGGAGGCGGCTGGAAGCAGTTCGCGCCACACTTGCTGGAGGAGGATCACACCCATTTCAATTACGAGGACAAGCTGGCCATCATGTGGAACACCTATGGGCCGAGCACGGTGGCTGGGTTTGAGACGAGCGGCTGTTCGGTCACCTGCCATGACCCCGCCAACCGCGGGGACCCCGGCACGACATACAACCACGTGGACGAGAATCAAGCCGCGAAGAAATATACGAACACCCCGAGCGAGATCGCGGATCTGTGGCACTGGAAGATGGTCCGCATGAATCAGCACGCCAAAATCGACGACCAGTACGTCGGGTATTGGGTCCCAGGGTCGGGTGGAGAGGCGGACGCGGGCCGTCACGGCGATGCGGGAACGCCAGGGTACGCCGGCAATCCGGCCACGAACGGGCATCCGACCTATCGCGGGCCGAGCCTCGATGTGCCTCCCTACTATATCTTTGACAACCAAAAGGTGGCGCTGACCGATGACGAGGCCGTTGGACTTCCAATCGGCACCGAGATCGCCAACATGATCACCTCGGGCCCGACGGGCGGGCGAGCGGACATCGATGCGGTAGGCGTGTACGACGCGGTGAACGAGACCTGGACTCTGGAGATTCGGCGTCAGCTCCTGACCGCCGATGTGACGGATGTCGAATTCGACGACCTCAGCCGAGCGTACGCCTTCGGGGTGGCAGTGTTCGATAATGCCCAGATCGAGCACTCGTACCTGCCCACGGTCGCGAAGCTGGTCTTCAGACCGTAAGTCCGGTTGGTTCGAGCCCAGGCGGGGCAATGGCCGGCGCATCAGCGCCGGCCATTTTCTTGGGGCTCGCCCCAAGGTCTGAGCGCAACCGGGACAATGCAAGGGTGACGGGGCGAATTCGGCGTCATTCGTTCGCGTTGGGCCCCTCCAGTTGGCTGTGCAGGAGCTGAAGGTGCTTGGAGACGTACGCCTAGTTGAGGCCGGTCTCCTCGACGAGCTCCGTGACCTCCTCTCCCGGGCGCGAAGCGCGTGCGCAGGATCGCCAGGCGCGCCGGCTCGGCGAGAGCCTTGAATCGCTCGGCGATCAGCTCGAGCATCTCTGGGATCATCGGCTGCTTGCTCACGTGGCTCTCCTGGCAGATTCGGTGAAGCAGGATCTGGCCGACCTGCAGGGACTAAAGGGTCAAGCGCTCTCCACCAGCGCGCTGGACGCGATGATCGAGGCGACGATGCGGGCGCTCCGCACCCGGGCGCGGCGCGGCTCTCCGCGAAGGAACTGCGAGCTCGCGATCGAGTCGTTCTTCCCCGCGGCGATCGAGCCACCGCCGAGGCGCTTCATTCACCCTGCACGCGAGAAGCCGCCTGGACGATGACGCGCGCCGGGAGG
>CAZASU010000126.1:0-4380 GCA_964487785.1 uncultured Gemmatimonadaceae bacterium
ACCGTTCCGCCGACGGGACGCTGACCCCGCTGCCGAAGCCGTCGGTGGACACGGGCGCGGGGTTGGAGCGTATCGCGGCGGTCATGCAGGGCGAGGACGACAACTTCCATACCGACGTCTTCCTGCCGCTGATCGAGCGGGTCGGCGAGCTGGTGGGCCGGTCGTACGACCGGAGTGTGGAGGAGCGGGCCTCCTATCGCGTCCTGGCCGACCACGCGCGCGCCGTGAGCTTCCTCCTGGCCGATGGAGTGTATCCCAGCAACGAAGGGCGCGGTTATGTGCTCCGCCGTATCCTCCGCCGGGCGGTCCGCCACGCCTGGCTTCTGGGACGGCGGGAGCCAACGCTCGCACCGCTTACGGATATTGTCGTGCGTCAGATGGGTCCCATCTATCCCGAGCTGGTGGCCAAGGCTGGTGAAATCCACGAGATCACCGAGGCCGAGGAGCGCCGATTTCTCGAGACGATCGAAGGGGGGCTCCGGCGTTTGGAAGAGATCTTCGCGTCCGGCGCCAAGGCAATCCCGGGCGACGAGGCGTTCAAGCTCTACGATACCTTCGGCTTTCCCATTGACCTCACGCAGATCATTGCCGAGGAGCATGGGGTGGAGGTAGACCTCGGAGGATTCGAGCGCGCGCTCGAGGAGCAGCGAAAGCGGTCACGAGACGCGCGGGTGACTCCGGGCACAGGGGTGCTCGCGATCGAGGGTCATGCCCCGGCGGTGCACATTTCCAAGCCGGGCAAGTGGCGCACGGTCAAGCGTGGGAAGCAGAAGTTCGTGGGCTACGGTGCTACCGAAGCCGACACCGATATCCTCGCCTTCCGGCAGGAGGGGGCCCGGGTCGAGCTGGTGCTGAAGGAGAACCCCTTCTACGCCGAGTCGGGCGGCCAGGTGAGCGATGTCGGCGTGGTGGAGGGCAAGGACTGGTCGCTCGCGGTGGACAGTGTCCGGAAGGACCCCAAGGGTACCGTCCTGGGCGGGAGCTTCGCCGGGGAGTTTGAGCCCGCGACGCTCCACGCCGCCGTCGATGCGCCCCGGCGCCACGATATCGAGCGCAACCACAGCGCCACCCATCTGGTTCACCATGTGTTGCGTCGACGGCTCGGCACCCATGTGAGGCAGCAGGGCTCCCTGGTCCAGCCGGACCGCCTGCGCTTCGACTTCTCCCATCATGGGCCGGTCGACGCTGCCACGCTCCACGCGATCGAGTCGGAGGTGAACGACCTCATCCTGGCGAACGATGCGGTCGGCACCCGCGAGTTACCGTACGCGGACGCCCTTTCGCTCGGGGCCATGGCGTTCTTCTCAGAGAAGTATGGGGACGTGGTACGGGTAGTTCAGATGGGGCCGTCGATCGAGCTTTGCGGCGGCACCCATGTCCGGACCACCGGACAGATCGGCACCTTCCGCTTCTCCGGCCAGTCGGGCGTCGCGGCCGGCGTGCGGCGGATCGAGGCGGTCACCGGCAGCGCGGCGCTGCGGGCAGTTCGGGAGCTGGAGCAACGGTTGGCGGCGGTGGCGGAGGTGCTGAAGGCTCAGCCCGAGCACCTGGTGCGCCGAGTGGAGCAGCTGCTGGAGGAGCGCGCGCGTCTGGAGGCACGTCTGGCAGAAACGCTCCGGGCCGGATCGGGCGCCGCGGTGCAGGGTGACGTCTCCAGCGTCGCGGGGGTGGAGCTGACGATCGCGCACACCGCCACCGAGGATCGCGCCGAGCTGGGACGGATCGCCGACGCGTTCCGGGAGGGAAAGCGGAACGCGGTGCTGGTGCTGTTCGGCTCGGCGGGGCGCGGCGCCATTCACGTCACCCTCACCGACGATCTGGTGAGCAGTGGGCGCAAGGCGGGAGACCTGGTCAATCGAATTGCCGCGCTCAGCGGCGGCAAGGGCGGGGGGCGGCCCCACTTCGCGTCGGCCGGCGCCGGTGACCCGGAGCGTCTGCCTGCCGCTCGCGCGGCCACCCCTGATCTGGTGGCGGCCTGGCTGGAAAGCCGGCGCGTTCCCGAAGCGACCGGCGCCTGATGGTTCCCGGTGACTGGCTGGACCGGCACACCAGTCAGGCTCCCACGGCGCTCCGAGGCCGGGTCAGAGAGTACGCGCTTGCGGCGTCAGGCTCAACCTGCGTGAGCGCACTCGCCGCTGCTGCGCAATCGGCCCTGGCCCGGGTTCTTTCCCATCCCGGGGACCGCTCGGCGGCCCTCGACCTGCTCGCCGCCGATGCCCTGATCACGCTGGCGCTCCAGGCCCAGGCCGAGGATGCGCCTGAGCGGCTCGAGGAATTCGCCACCTCCGTGCTTCGAACGGCGCGGCCGGACCCGTGATCGACCTCCACTCCCATCTTCTTCCGGCCGTAGACGACGGCTCCCGATCGGTGGAGCAGTCGGTGAAGGTGCTGTTCGAGATGGCGCGACAGGGTGTCACCGACGTCTGCCTCACCCCTCACCTCAAGTCGGGGCGTGCCGAGGCCGGACCCCCACCGGCACACAACGGTGCCTTCGAGGCGCTCCGGGCTCAGGCGCCGCAGATGCCGCGGCTTCACCGCGGCGCCGAGATCATGCTGGACCGGCCAATCACCCGCCCGGTGGCGTTGGCTCGCAACGTCACTCTGGCCGGCACCCGGTACATTCTGGTCGAGTTTCCCCGGCTGGTGCCGTACGAGACCGTCACCAACGCGCTGAAGCAAGTCGTCGAGCTCGGCCTGATCCCGATGCTGGCTCACCCGGAGCGATACAGCTGCTGCTCGGTGGATGCGGTGCGGCACTGGCGCTCGCTCGGATCCAAGAGCCAGGTGGATGCGACGACGCTGCTCAGCTCCCAGGCCCGGGGCCAGCGGGCGCGGCAGCTCGTGTCCGAGGGACTGGCCGATATCCTGGCCGGGGATAATCATGGCGACGATCGTACCGTGGCCACCGGAGCTCGGTTTCTGCGGGCCCAGGATGGCTTTGAGCAGGTCGATTTGCTGGTGCGCCGCAATCCGGCCGCGATACTCGAGGACGGGGATCTGTATCCGGTCCCCCCGCTCCGAATCCGTCAGAGCTGGATGAGCCGGATCAAGCAGTTCCTGGAGGGGGGCAAGTGAGCCGTACCCGCATCGACGAAGGCCTCGAGGCGCTGATCCGGGCCGCCCAGGCGTCGAAGGCCCTGAGCGGCACGGTAGCCGGCGTGGCCGCCCGGTATGTGCAGGTGCTGCAGGGTGGCGGCACGCTCTACTTCTGCGGAAATGGTGGCAGCGCGGCCGACGCGCAGCATCTCGCCGCCGAGTACGTTGTCCGCTACGCACTGGATCGTCGACCCCTGGCCGCGGTGGCCCTCACCACCGACACTTCCATCCTGACGGCAGCGGGCAACGATCTCGGGTTCGAGCAGATCTTCGCCCGGCAGGTCGAGGCTCTGTGCACCCGGAGCGACCTGCTGGTCCTGCATAGCACCAGCGGCCAGAGCCCCAACCTTCTGGCAGCTGCCAGGGCCGCCCGCAAAGTCGGAGTGCCCACGGTCGCGTTCCTGGGGAAGGGTGGCGGTGCGCTCGCCGGTCTGGTGGACGAGACCGTGATCGTACCCTCCCACGAGACCAGTCTGGTGCAGCTGATTCACCTGGCGCTCCAGCATCTGATCGTGGAGACGGTCGAGGCCGAGCTCTTCGGGTCATGATCGATCTCAGCGGTCTGACTGCCCTCGTCACCGGCGGCAGCCGGGGCATCGGGCGCGCGGCCGCGCTGCTGCTGGCACGCTCGGGTGCAGATGTGGCGATCACCTATCACACCCGAGCGCGCGAAGCGGACGCCACCGCCGCCGAGGTTCGCGCGCTGGGTCGCCGGGCCTTTGTGGTGGGTGGTGATCTGGCGGATCCGGAGGTCGCCCAGCGGCTGGCTTCGGGGCTCGAGCGCGAGTTTGGCGGACTCGACATCTTCGTGGCCAATGCCGGCGTGTGGCCCGCCGAGGAGGTGCGGCTCGGGGAGATGGCGGTACAGCGCTGGCGCGCCACGGTGCGAGCCAACCTCGACTCGGTGTTCGTCTCGACCCGCGCGGTGCTGCCGCTCATGCGGCCCGGAGGCCGGGTCGTCATTGTCTCCAGCACGGCCGGCCAGCGAGGTGAAGCCTTTCACTCGGACTATGCGGCCACCAAGGGCGCCCTCATCTCGCTGACCAAGTCGCTCGCCATCGAGTATGCGCCCACCCTGGTGGTGAACTGCGTCGCACCAGGCTGGGTCGATACCGAGATGAGCGCGCCGGCTTTCACCCCGGAGAATCGCCAGCGTATCCAGGAGAGCATCCCGATCGGGCGTATCGCCAGCGCGGAGGACATCGCCGGCCCCATTCTCTTCCTCTGCAGCACCCTTGCCCGTCACATTACCGGCGAGGTGCTGAACGTCAATGGGGGGAGCGT
>CAZASU010000126.1:4480-5965 GCA_964487785.1 uncultured Gemmatimonadaceae bacterium
GGCACCATTTCGATGCAGCGCGATCCCGCGGCGGGCGGGAACGTCCCGGCCCACGGTGGCGAGGCCCTGGTGGCGTTCGCCGGGGGGCTGGATCGGATCAGCCCCTACCGCATCGAGAATTGGGCCAAGGTCCCGGCCTGTCACCTTGGGCCGGACCGACTCTGGGCGCTCCGCGAGCGAGTGCGCCTGATCGCGGAATCGGGCGAGGTGCGGGGTATCGTCATTGCCCATGGCACCGACACTCTCGAGGAAACCGCCTATCTGCTCGATCGCACCCTGGAGCGGACGGTGCCCGTCGCGATCACCGGCGCCATGCGCACGTCGAGCGATGACGGCTGGGATGGCCCCCAGAACCTGTTGGATGCAGCGGCAGTGGCCGCCGCCGATCAGAGCGCCGGACGCGGAGTAATGGTGGTGTTCAACGGCAGAATTTTCGCCGGGTGCAGCGCCGTAAAGGCGCATACCACCGACATCGACGCCTTCACCGCACCGCATGGGGGGGTACTGGGGAGAGTAGAGCAGGAGCGCGTGATTTATGAGGCGGGGCAGCGGGGCAGGGGGGCAGCGGGGCGGCTAGGCAAGGTGAATCCCTCCGGGTTGTCAGCGCGGATCGCCCTGGTGCCGATGGTGGTGGGTGACGCCGGGGAGCTGCTCGACCTGGCCCGCCCGAAGCATGACGGGGTCGTCGTGGTTGCCTTCGGCAGCGGGAACGTGCCTCCAGGCGCGGTGCCGGCGATTGCTCGCTGGATCGAGGAGGGCAAGCCGGTGGTGTTGGGAACGCGGTGCGCTTCGGGGGTGGTGTCTCCACTGTACGCCTTCGACGGTGGGGGGGCGCGCCTGGTGGCTATGGGCGCCATTCCGGCGGGGCCCCGCGCCCTTTCGCAGGCCCGGATGGAGCTGATGATCGCTGTTTCCGCCGGCACGGCATACGGTAGCTGAAGTGAGTTTCCCACCCATCCAAATTCCGGAGCCGGTCCTGGAGATCGCGCGGAAGCTCGAAGGCGCCGGGTTTGAAGCCTGGTGCGTCGGCGGTAACCTGCGCGACGCCTTCCTCGAGCACCCTCATTCAGACTACGACATCGCCACCTCCGCCACGCCGGACCAGGTGCAGAAACTCTTCTCCAAGACGGTGGAAGTGGGGATCAAGTACGGCACGGTTGGCGTGCTCGACCGTGCCCGTCAGCTGCACGAGGTCACCACCTTCCGCCGCGACGTCGCGACCGATGGCCGCCACGCCGTCGTGGCCTATGGGGTGACGCTGGAGGAGGACCTGGCGCGGCGTGATTTCACCATCAATGCCCTCGCCTACCACCCGCTCCGTCACGAGTGGAGAGATCCGTTCGAGGGCGCGAGGGACCTGGCCAACCACCTGGTGCGAGCGGTGGGCGACCCGGCCCAGCGATTCCGGGAGGACTATCTCCGGATTCTCCGGGCCATCCGCTTTGCCGCCCGGTTCGACTTCACCATCGACCCGCTCACCTGGGA
>CAZASU010000127.1:0-4115 GCA_964487785.1 uncultured Gemmatimonadaceae bacterium
AATACGAGTCGAGCGCGCAACCCGGCAAATGGGCGCGCGCTCATGAGCTCATTACAGAATTGTAGCGATTTACTCGCCCAGTCGAATCCGTTCGATCCGGTGGGCCTTGGCCCGCGTGTTATAAAGCCTGAGAGTCACGATATCGCCTGACTTGTCACCCTTGAGGGCCTGCTTCAGGTCGGCCACACTCTTCACCGACTTGCCTTCCACTGAGAGGATAATGTCCGGACCGCCGTTGTCCGGCGCCGCGATCTCGCCCTGTGCCGGCCCACCAGCGGTGACTCCAGTGACCATCAGACCGCGCTGCTCGGGCTTGAGCTCGAACTGCTCCACCGCATCCTGATCCACAGGCTGCACGGTCAGGCCGAGCAGGTCGATGTCGGCGGCGCCCCCATCGCTCGAATCGACTGCGTTATCCGTGGCATCCTTGTCGCGTGCCGCGGTATCCTTCGGTGCCGACACATCCTGGAGACGCACCTCGAAGGTCTTGCGTACTCCACCCTTCCGCGCGACTTCGACCTTCACCTTCTCGCCTGCCTTCCGGAAGGCGACCTGCTGCTGAAGCTGGCCGACGTACTCGACCGGTGCTCCGTCTACCGACACGATGATGTCACCGGCTTCAATACCGGCCTTCCTGGCCGCCGAGCCTTCGCTGAAATCCTGCACCAGCACGCCGCGGATCTCGGGAAGACCGACGTACTCCGCATCGTTGGCGGTGGCGTTTTGAACGCTCACCCCCATGGCGACCCGGTTCACCCGGCCGCCGGCGATGATCTGATCCATGACCCGGTGGGCCAGGTCGATCGGAATGGCAAAGCCATAGCCCGAGTAGTACCCGGTCTGGCTGGCGATCGCCGAGTTCACTCCAATGACTTCGCCCCGTACGCTCACCAGCGGGCCACCGGAGTTGCCCGGATTGATGGCCGCATCGGTCTGAATGAAGTCCTGGATGCTGCGGTCGTTCTGCCCCGGCAGCGCAAGACTGCGTCCCTTCGCGCTGATGATGCCGGAGGTCACCGTGAAGGTGAGGTTATCACCCAGCGGATTACCCACCGCGAGGACCCACTCACCGACCCGGGCGGTGCTGCTTTTGCCCAACGGTGCGGGAACCAGATTCTTGGCCTCGATCTTGAGCACGGCCAGGTCGGTGTTCGGATCGGTCCCGACGATCTTGGCCTTGAACTCACGCCGGTCCAGCAGGCGCACCGTGACCTGATCGGAGCCGTCTACCACGTGGTTGTTGGTCAGGATGTAGCCGTCCTTGGAGACGATGAATCCCGAGCCGGAGCCTTCCCGGAACCGGGGCTCCTCGTGCGTCGGGGGCATGCCACGGAAGAACTCTTCCAAGCCAGGGGGCACCTGCATCCGCGGTCTCGTCTCTGGCCCGCTCCGGCGTGCCGTCTGGGCCTTCTGGCCGGACCTGATGTACACCACGCTCGGCTTGACGTGTTCGGCGACCGAGGCGAAGGCTTCGCTCAGGTCCTGGAGCGACGCTGTGCCGGACGGCAGCTTTGGCGCCGGGGCCGAGACCGTCTGCTGTTGGGCCGACGACTGATAAGGTAGGTGGAACAGGCCCGCGGACAGCAGGCCGAGGGCAAACGCGAATCCGACGCCGCTGGTTCTGAGGCGACGCAACCATCCTTCGGACATATCAACTCCTGCATGAGCTTGCGATAGGGTCGGAGCCGAATTGCCCCGATCGGATAGTCTGATGCCTGTGAGGGGGTTTCCGTCGCGGGGTGGAAGCTATTGGCTATTGGCTATGGGTCGTTCCTTGAACGGGGTAGCCCATAGCTCATGGCCCACAGCCCCACCATGAAACGGACCGCCGCCGGCTACCGTACGGGTGGCGGTAGGGTGCACCTACCGCCGCCTTCCAACCCCTCGACCTCTGGATCTTCTATGAGATTGTTACTGCACGCATTGATGCTGCTATCCACAGCGGTGACCGGCAGGGCCCGGGCACAAGCCGCCGCCGATTCGAGTGCCATTCGAGCCACTGCCCTCGATTACGCCGAAGGCTGGTATGAAGGAAACCCGGACCGGATGGCCCGCGCCCTTCATCCTGAGCTGGTGAAACGCATCGTGGTCCGGGACACCACCACCGGCAAGACCATGGTGCAGGGCATGGGTGCCTCGGTGCTGGTCAACAGCACTCGGCACGGCTACGGCAAGGAGACGCCGAAGGGGTTCCGCTGCCGTTTCCCGATGCCGTTCCGTATATCATTCGGACGGACCGGCAGTAAGATTTGCCTCACCCCTTCGGTGCGAACATCATCCCGCCGGACGGATAACCCAGACCCCTGACAGTCGGAGAAGCTGATGGATAGCAGGACCACTTCTCGCCGGAGCGCGCTTGCCGGCCTCTCCCTCGTCACTGCCCTTTCAGCCTGCGGCGGCGGCCGAAGCGCGCCCCCGGTTACGGCGGCGGCACCGGGAACGACCGCGTCCGCCGTCCGTGGCCTGGAGATCCCTGTCTCCGAGGCTTTCGAGCGTGGGGTGGCTGAGGGCACCCGGACGCGCACCGGCGCCCCGGGACCTCGCTACTGGCAGCAGTGGGCTGACTACCGCCTGGAGGCCGAGCTCAATCCGATCTCCAAGCGGTTGACGGGGCAAGCGACGGTGACCTACTACAACCGCTCGCCCGACACACTCCATGAGGCATACGTGCACCTGCTGCACAACCTCTTCGCACCGGGCGCACGGCAAAACACCGACGTGCCCTGGTCAGTCGAGGGAGTCGAGCTCAGCCGGGTGGCCGCCCAAGGACAGCAGCTCAAGGCGAGCGAGAAGGAAGGTGCGGGGTACCAAGTGGATGGCACGATCCTGCGGATCAGACTGCCGAAGCCGCTGCCGCCGGGCGGGTCAGCCGCATTCGACTTCGCCTGGAAGCTCCGGATTCCACCCGACGGTGCTCCCCGGGGTGGCCAGGACGGCGAGGCGTTCTTCATCAACTACTGGTACCCCCAGATGGCGGTGTATGACGACGTCAACGGCTGGCAGACCGACCAGTACCTGGGGAACGCCGAGTTCTACATGGGGTATGGCAACTACGACGTGGCCCTGACGCTGCCGGCCGGTTGGCTGGTGACTTCCACCGGCCGGCTGATCAACCCGAGCGAGGTCCTGTCCACCCAGACCCGGGATCGCCTGGACACGGCCAGTCACGCACGAGGAATAGTGCGGGTGGTGACGGAAGCCGACCGTAGTGCAGGCACCTCGACCACGGTGGGGATCAACGGCAAGCTCACCTGGCGCTTCCGGGCGGACAGCGTGCGCGACGTCTCCTGGGCTACCTCGTCCAGGTATCTCTGGGATGCGACCAACGCCGCCGTCGGCGACGCGAACGGTGACGGCCGTCCCGATACCACGGCGATCAATGCCTTCTACCGTCCCGAGCTGCGGGCCAGCCACTGGGAGGAAAGCGCGCGCTATAGCCGGCACTCGGTGGAGTTCTTCTCCCGCTACCTGTTGCCGTACCCCTATCCGCACATGACGGCGGTGGACGGTCCAACGTCGTGTGGCGGGATGGAGTACCCGATGATGACCTGCATCGGCGGACAATGGGACACGCTCGGGCTGTACGAGGTCACGACCCACGAGATCGGGCACATGTGGTTCCCCATGCTGGTCGGCTCGGACGAGAAGCGGTACGCCTGGATGGACGAGGGGCTCACCCAGTTCGATCAGTCGCAGGCCATGGCCGATTTCTTCAAGGGCTTCGATGACGAGGAGCGCAATCGCAGGAACTATCTCAACCTCGCCGAGAGCGGAGGTGAGGTCGAGCTGATGCGTCACGGCGACCGGTATCCGTCCTACAGCTCCTACGGTGTCGCCAGCTACCACAAGCCGGCCACCATGCTTGTCGCCCTCCGGGGCGTACTGGGAACGGAGACCTTCAACAAGGCGTACACGGAATACGCCCGACGCTGGCTCTACAAGCACCCGTCACCATCCGACCTGTTCCACACCTTTGAGGACGTCTCGGGTCAGGACCTGTCCTGGTTCTGGCGTACCTGGCTCTACCAAACCTGGAAGCTGGACCAGGCCATCGACACCGTCAGTCCGTCCGGCGACTCGCTCGACGTGGTGATCGAGAACCGCGGAAAGGCTCC
>CAZASU010000127.1:4215-5945 GCA_964487785.1 uncultured Gemmatimonadaceae bacterium
AACCGATACGGGAGTCGAAGTCCAGCGGAGCTCGGGTGGACTGGCCACCGGGCTCCTCCGGCCCCACGAGCAGTCGGGTGGCCTCTGGATCGGTTGGTCGGGTGCACCTGAGGGGCTGACACCCGCCCAGCAGTCTCAACTGGACGAACAGCTCGCTGCCCTGCGCCTGGTGGCGGTTCCCCTCACCGCGGATCAGGTAACCCGCTACTACGAGGGGTTCTCCAATGGGGTCCTCTGGCCCCTCTTCCACTATCTCCTCGATCAGGTGCCGCTGCACGTACGCGACTGGGACGCCTACGTGGAGGTGAACGAGAAATTCGCCGACATCGTGGCACAGCAGTACCAGGCGGGGGACCTGATCTGGGTACACGACTACCAGCTCTTCCTCCTCCCGGGGTTTCTGCGCCAGCGGCTGCCGGATGCCCGGATCGGATTCTTCCTCCACATCCCCTTTCCCTCTGAGGAGCTCTTCCGCACGCTGCCGGAGCGTGACCGTCTGCTTCGGGGACTCCTGGGCGCCGATCTCATTGGTTTCCACACGCCAGCCTATCTCCGTCACTTCGCCGCATCGCTCACCCAGCTCGGGCTCACGGTCGACATTGACCGAGTCCAGCTCACCGATCGGGAAGTGCGGCTCGGCGTCTTTCCCATGGGGATCGATGCCGAGTCATTCCGGACCCTGGCGGAGGATCCGGCGGTGCAGGCAGAAGCAAAGACTCTCCGGGGGGACGAAAGCGTCCGGCTCCTGGTAGGGGTCGACCGGCTGGACTATACCAAGGGAATTCCTCACCGGCTCCTGTCTTACGAGAAGATGCTTCAAACCCATCCGGAGCTGCGTGAACGGGTGCGGCTGGTTCAGGTGGCGGTGCCATCTCGCACCGGAGTGGGGGCATATCAGGAAATCCGGGCCTTGGTGGACGGGCTGGTCGGTAGAATCAACGGCGACTTCGGAACCCCGCATTGGGTGCCGGTGCACTACATCTATCGCTCTTTATCGGAGCGGGAGCTGGTGGCGCTGTACCGGGCGGCCGACGTTATGCTCGTCACCCCGCTGCGGGACGGCATGAACCTGGTGGCCAAGGAGTTCGTCGCGTCTCGCACCGATGGGGACGGAGTCCTGGTCCTGAGTGAGTTTGCCGGCGCATCCTGGGAGCTGCCGGAGGCGGTGCAGGTCAACCCCTACGATGTGGATGGCATGGCTGAGGCCTGCTACCGCGCGCTCATGATGGAACCGGAAGAGCGGAGAACCCGGCTGGCGCCGCTTCGAGTACGGGTGGACACCTACGATGTGCATCGCTGGGCGGCCACCTTTCTGGAACAGCTCGAGACGATCACCCGCCGCATTATCACTTCGATTCGGCCCCCGGCAGGCCCTGCTGCCGCACGACAGGCCCTGCTGGAGCGGCAGCGTGATGCAGAAGACCTGTTGGTCTTTCTGGACTACGATGGCACGCTGGTTCCGTATACAACGACGCCAGATCTCGCGAGGCCGGACGCGGGACTGATGGAGCTGCTCAAAGAGCTGGCTAGCCGCCCCCGAACCGAGCTGCACGTGGTCAGCGGGCGGGCTCGCGAGGCGCTGGAGCGCTGGCTGGGCGCTCTGCCGATTGCGCTGCACGCCGAGCACGGCTTCTGGTCACGGGTTCCGGGTGGATCCGAATGGACCCCAGCAGGCGACGTTACCGGCGAGTGGCGGGAACCGGCATTGGCGATCCTCCGGGATATTACCG
>CAZASU010000128.1:0-5944 GCA_964487785.1 uncultured Gemmatimonadaceae bacterium
ACTCCCGGGTCGGCCCAGCCGGGGCCAATGTGAACTTCGTGAGCCCTCCCAGGGAGCGTGGGGGTGCCTGGCTGATCCGGACCTTCGAGCGTGGCGTGGAGGGAGAAACCCTCGCTTGTGGGACAGGAACGGTGGCCGCTGCGCTGGCCCTGGCCAGCCGGGAAGAGGCGGAATTGCCCCTGACCTTTCGAAGCAGGGGAGGGCCGGAGCTAACCGTCCGAGCTCAACGGGACGGGGGTCGCGCCGCAGACGTATGGCTGGCAGGCCAAGGGCGCTTGCTGTTCCGGGGGGTGTGGGAGGGCAAGTAGCGCGGGTCGTGGTTCAGGTGGGATTCTTCCGTATGCCTTTATACTATAACAACATAGGCAGGCTCGTGGGGCAGTACTCCACAGTTCTCCACAGTTTTCCCCAACCGCACTTAACATAACATATCTTATACGTCGTTCGATCAGCACCACAATAAAAGGGGCCTACGCGTATAGACCCCGTACCATACCTTCGGGCTGACCCGCTGACCCGCTGACCCGCGCCCTACATCTTCCCGTCGGTCACCTCCGCCAGGCGTACCTCGGCCTCGGTCACGCTCGGCGTCTTGGGATACTTCTGCAGCACCGTTCGGTATGCCTTGGCCGCGTCCTCCAGCTTGCCCCCTTCGCGGAAGGCTCGGCCCGCGTCCACCAAATACTTGGCCTTGAGGTATTCGACGTCCGAGGCGTTCGAGGCCTGGGTATATGCGTTGGCCGCCTCGATCCATTTCTTGGAATTCTCCAGCGCGGCGGCCAGCAGTCCGGTAGCCGGCGGGACATACTGCGGCTCGGGCTTGCCGGCCAGGAACTCTCTGAGCCCGACGATCGCCAGATCGCTCTGGCCGTTGACCATCCGCACCTGGTTGAGCGTGATTACCGCCTCGCTGGCCGCGTCGGTGCCTTTGTAGGCGGAGATCAGCCTCTGGAGCTCACTGGACGCCAGCGGCAGATTCCCTGCCTCTGCGGCCGCTCTCGCCTGGTTGAGGCTGCGGGCGGCAAATTCCTCCTTCCGCCTCTCGCTCGCCATCACGAACCACGCGGCGAGCGTCCCTACCGCCAGGACCACGAGCCCTGCCAGCAAATACCGCCGGTGCCTCTGGTACCACGGCGTCGTTGCCGCAGGAATTGGAGTTGGGCCTGCCCGGGTCGGTTCCACTGTCGTTGCCATGTTTATCCAGCAATAAGGTTCTTGACGAGATCCTGCGGCCTCGACGGCACCGCGCGCATGCCCCCGGCGTGACTCGAACACGCGGCCAACAGTTTAGGAAACTGCTGCTCTATCCATCTGAGCTACGGGGGCAAGATACTACATTAAAGCCGGTTATGCGCTTTCGCTCACCTTTTGCTCGAACCCGTGGTGTCAGCATGAGATGGTCGATCGTAGCCCGGCGGGCGAGCGGTGGGAGTGCTCATACCGGGTATGCTAATCCGGTTGACCATCTTCCGAAAGTCAGTAACCATGGCTGGATCTAAGGTTGGTTGACCACTACCCGGGAGTGGCCGCTCAGCACCTGGTCGGACACGGTCACGTCGAGTGCACCCTTGGTTGTCCCCACTTCCACCTCCCCGCCTCGGGCAAACGAGAGCACCTCCCCCGTGTCCGGGTCCCGCACCAGCAGCATGGGGTGCGCGGCCGAGTCCCACCGGAGCGTTACACCCGTGGCCGTCCGCTGTGCTCTGACCAAGTCGTACCCGTTTCGGAGTCGAAGCTGGGGAGCCGGTCGCGTCCGTACCGCGGCCGGTGTGCCCGGCGCGGTAAAGCGGAGGCTCTCGAGCTGCGCAGCGCGGGTCTCATCCAACGGCACCGCGAACGCAAAGTGTCGGGAGCCGCTTGGGTCGTCTGCTACTTGCAAGGCCTCGAAGGACAGAGTGAAGAGAGTAGTTCCGGCCGCCGTCCGGCCCTCGATCCTGTAGGGTCCCGGCCGGCTCGGGAGTACCGGCCGGGTGATGACCTGGAAGGCCGGCTCGAGCACCGGCTTGCCGTCGACGATGCGGCCCCAGACGAGCAGGCTGGGTTGCTCCTGCAGGGAGGCGCCGGCGCGTACGCCGCTGAAACCACGGTAGGCCAGTATCGCCTTGTAGGTGTAGTCGCTGATCCACGCACCGCTGCAGTAACCCATGATGTCGGACTGGTAGGGCCGCTGGAGGCTGGAGAAGGGCACATCGAAACCGTAGACCCCGATCTGGCCACCCGGGTACGGATAGCCCGGATCAGGGTCCCCTGGGCTTCCGCACGGGGCGTGGTATCGATTCCAATTATGGCCGAGCTCGTGCGCCGCAACCCGGCTCCGATCGAACTGGTTATCGTAGCCCAGGGCAGCCGGAGCGCCCAGATACGCTACCCCCGCCCAGAGCGTGTTGGGCCCGGGGTTCACCACACCGTAGTAGTACGAGGAGGATCCTTCGACGATCCGAAGCGAGTATATCTCGCTCAGGATCGTGGACCAGCTGCCCAGATTACCAGAGAGGGTGGCCGTTGTCGTCGTGGTGTACACGGCATGCACATCGGCGGTGTACCCGGACAGCGGGTAGATGCGCCGCGTCAGATTGAGGAACTGGTCCTTGTTCGCCTCCGTGACGTTACCCTGGAGACCATTTCCCCGCTGGCGCACCGGAACGAATCGGATGGCGAACACAGGCACCGTGCGGACTTGGAGAGCCTGCGGCGTGCCTGACAGCGGGAAGTCATTGTCGCTGTCATCGCTTTCGAGCACAGCATTGTCCGGGTCCACCTCGGCCAGGATCGACAGCCCTGGCACGATGACCGAGCCCGGAACCGGGATGTTCCAGGAGAGTGCCAACTCGCCTTCCTCCACGGCCGTGGGCGTCGAGGCCGCGGTCGGTGAAAGAGTCAAAGTGCTCGTCACCGAGCCGCCCATGAAGAATCGTACCCGCACTGCGGGCCGTGCGGTACTCGCTTCGTTGGCCACCACGAAGACGCGCAAATAGCCGTCCCGTCGCGCCACCAGAGGCACCGTGTTGGCGTATGTCTGAGTACTCTGCGTGAGGTACAGCCCGTCTATCCGCAGGTTGAGCGACGTGCCGGTAGAAGAGCCATAGGTGACGGTCGCGGCCACGCTCGTGTTGGGCGACACATCGAAGGTTTGGACGTCTGGATTACCTGTATAGGTCGTCCCACCGAACGGGACACTCGCTGCAGTCACGGTGTAGGTGCCTGCTGTGAGATCGGACAGCAAGCGGTCAGCCGTCACGAGCTGGGTGTAGCCGTTGGGTCCGGTCACTGTCACCGCAGCCGCGGAGCCGGGGGGAAGGCCCGAGATGGTTACCACCAGGCTTCCCGTCGTTGCCGTGCAGGTGACTGCGAAGGCCAGTGTTGCTTCCTCCGAAGCGTTCACAGTCACAGGGCGGGGATTCTCGCCCGTGACCTCGCAGTTGGGCGCCAGGCCGGTGAGCGCAACGACGTGCTCACCCAAGCCGAGTGCGGGTAGGCTGAGAGCCCCGTTCACGGCGATAGTCTGCGGTGCCCCATTACCGACGCTCACCTCGTAACCATCGGGATCGATGGGTGCTCCTGTCGTGGCGACCAGAATGGCCAAACTCCCCGTACCCGGTACGCAGGTCACGGCGAAGCTCAGGTCCGCGGTGCCTCCAAGCGGCACCGTGACGCTCCTCGGGTTTTCTCCTTCCAGCGTACAGTTGGCCGCCAGGCCGGTGAGGCCGACGCTATGAGGTCCAGCGGCCAGATTGGCTACACTGACCCTCGTAGTGACGCCAACTGCCTGGGCGGCCGCAGCATCGATGTCCAAGGTGTACCCATCGGGATCAGGATCGGGACCGGTGGTTGTGATGGTTACGTTCAGGGTCCCAGTTGTGGTAGGGACCTCCGCGCACGCAATCTCGAAGGTCACCAGCGACGCCCCTCCTGAGGTTATCGCAACCGACCTGGGGTTCTCGCCGCTCACCTGGCAATTGTCGGAAATCCCGGAGAGCCCGACGCTGTGATCTCCGAGCGTCAGTTCACCGATTGGGAGGCTGGCATTGATGTCGATGTGCGCCCCGACTCCGCCGTCCACGCTCACGGTATAGCCATCCGGGTCCGATCCAGCGCCGGTTGTGGCCATGTTGACTTGGAGGGCTCCCACGGTGGGCGGACGGTCGACACAGGTGACATTGAAGCTGACGTCCACCACGCCCCCGCTGGGCACGGTGACAGTGCGCGGATTGGCACCCGCCAGGGTGCAGTTGGCCGTGATACCGGAGAGCTGCACCGGGTGGTCGCCCGCTGCGATGTTGGCGAGCGTTGCAGTTGCGGTTAGGCCGATCGGCTGGTCGGCTCCCCCGTCCACAGCTACCGCGTAACCATCCTCGTCCTGATCGGGTCCGGTGGTAGAGATGTTGATCCGGAGGGTCCCCGACAGCGGCGGGGGGTCCACGCACCTCACCGAGAAGGCGAGCACCGCCACACTGCCAGCCGCGACTACCACGTTGCGTGGATTGGTCTCCTGAACCTGGCAGTTATCGGCAACACCGCTGAGGCCGATCGAATGGGCACCGGGCGTAATCAGGTCGAGGGTGACTTCCGCGGACACCCCGAGCTGTTGGCTCGCGCTGCCATCGAGGGTAATCATGTACCCGTCCGGATCGTATGCCCCGCCAGTAGTGGACGAGGCGACCCGGAGACTGCCGGATGTAGCGTTACAGATTACATGGAAGGGGACGGGCGTCGTTTCCCCAGCGGTGACGCTGACGTTACGCGGGTTCGCGCCCGCGACGGTGCAGTTCGCTGCCACCCCTCCGAGCAGGATGGTGTGATCGCCGGCCTCGATGCCCGTCTTCTGCAGGCTGCCCGACGGAGCGATCGGCTCGGCGGGCTGGGCGTCGATCTGGACGGTATAGCCGTCCAGATCCGGCTCGATCCCGGTCGTAGAGGTGGTCAGCTCCAAGGTGCCGGTGGTCGGCACGTCCAGAACGTTCTCCCCGCCGCAAGCGATGGCGATTGCGGTAGCGGCTGAAATCAGACAGGAAAGTGGTGCCCACGACTGGCGTAGGATCATCAGCTGAATATTGGCGAGCGGTGCCCCTCTGCGATAGACTGGGTCAACAGCTGGCCACGACGTGGCACCGCGCCCCTTCCAGCCGCTGACGCCCTCGAAGCGCCTCGATCTCCAGCAGAAAACTCCAGCCGACAAGCTCCGCGCCGAGGGTCCTGGCCAACTGTCCTGCGGCTCGCGCCGTGCCCCCGGTAGCCAGCACGTCATCCACGATCAGTACCCGATTTCCCGGATCCAACGCGTCGCGGTGGGCCTCCAGCGAGTCGCTGCCGTACTCGAGATCGTAGGACTCGGTCGCGCGCTCCCAGGGCAGTTTCCCCGGCTTCCTGGCCGGCACGAATCCGGCTCCAAGCGCGGCAGCTACTGCTCCACCCAGGATGAACCCCCTCGCCTCGATCCCCATCACGTGAGTGACCTGGCGCTCGCGGAACGGACGGCACAGGTCGGAGACGACGTCCTGAAGCAGGCGCCCGTCTCGGAGAACCGGAGTGATATCCTGAAACAGGATGCCGGGCTTGGGGTAGTCCGGAATGGCGCGCAAGCACTGCTGAACTCGGTCGGCAACCGTCGTCATCGGGTCACGGGATTCGGGTGGGTGCCAGGTTACATGACATCGAAGCTCTTCCCGGTCGGGATCGTCGCGGACTCGGTGGATCGCTGTACCCGGTCGACCTGTGCACTCGCCGGCCCGGTTCGGAGTAGCCGCTCGAGCGCGGGCATCGCTTCCTCGGGGCCGTCGGCCATTACCTCCACACTGCCATTCGGCAGGTTGCGGGCATAACCGGTGAGGCCGAGCGATCGGGCGTGCCGGGCGACGAACCAGCGGAAACCGACCCCTTGCACCATCCCGAACACCTGGAACCTGGTGGTCATGCCGGGCGGCTCCGGCGGGCTCGCAGCGCCTCG
>CAZASU010000129.1:0-2848 GCA_964487785.1 uncultured Gemmatimonadaceae bacterium
CGCCTTGATCATGCCTCTCCCAAGAATGACACGTCGTGTTTCTTGGCCTTCAATCCGGCCGCAAACCCGGTCTTTTCGACCGCCTTCATGTACGCCTCCTTGGGCTCGACCAGCCTGGCGTCCACCAGCTCCATGAGGGCGTCGTTCAGCGTGACCATTCCGATCTTCCGGTTGGTCTGCATGATGGAAGGGATCTGGAAGGTTTTTCCTTCACGGATGAGGTTGGAGACGGCCGGTATGGACAACAGGATCTCGCGGGCCGCCACTCGCCCGCCGCCGACCTTCTTGCAGAGCGTCTGGGCGATGACGCCCCGCAACGACTCCGACAGCATCACCCTGACCTGCGACTGCCGGTCGGGCGGGAACTGATCGATGATCCGGTCGATGGTCGATGAGGCTGTGGTGGTGTGCAGGGTGCCAAAGACGAGGTGCCCCGTCTCGGCCGTCTCGATAGCAATGGAGACGGTCTCCAGGTCGCGCATTTCCCCAACGAGGATGATGTCCGGGTCCTCCCGCAGCGCCGCACGGAGGGCTTGCTTGAACGAGCGGGTGTGAAGCCCTACCTGCCGCTGGGTCACCAGGCACTTCTTGCTGGGATGAACGAACTCGATGGGGTCTTCGATCGTGATGATATGATCGGTCCGGGTGCGATTGATGAGATCGACCAGCCCGGCCAGAGTGGTGCTCTTCCCGCAGCCGGTAGGCCCGGTGACGACAACGAGGCCTTTCGTGAGATAGCAGAGGTTCTGCACTTCCCGGCTCAGCCCCATCTCGTCGGCGGTGCGGATCTGATTGGGAATCACCCGGAACACGGCCATTGGGCCGAAGCGATCGCGCCCCGCGTTGCAGCGGAAGCGGGCGAGCCCGGTGATCTCGTAGGCCCAGTCGGTATCTCCCGCTTCCCGGAACTCGCCCAGCTCTTTCGGGGTCATGATGCTGACCAGCATGGCGTCCAGCTTATCGGCACTGAGCGCCGGATGCGACTGCCGGGCCAGCTCCCCGTTATTACGGAGCATCGGCGGCTCACCGGTGCGCAGGTGAAGATCGGACGCGCCTGACTCCACCAGGACGCGGAAAAGCGCATCGAGCTCGGACCGGGCCCCGGCCAGGTCCTGCGCCTGTCGGCCGGGTGGCACAGCGGACAGTGGAGGAATCTGGGCTGCGCCCTCCCGGGCTGCCGCGGCAACCGGCCGCAGCATGGCCGTCCCCCCGTTCCCCGCCTTCAGCTCGACATGCACTTCGCCGCTCGGGGCCCGGTAGGCAAACGACACTCCTCCAGCGGATCCCACCTGCGTCGCCGTCTCCGGCGATGCGATCTCACGTACCAGCGCCTGAATCTGAGCATCGCTGAGCGGCTCGCGGGTCACATTCCTGAGCGCGCCATTTTGCATGAGGGAGGCCGGCTTACCGACGGCGAGTTGGAGTGCTTCGGCGCGCTGATCGTGCATCACCTGGATGAGCTTGTCTATTCGTGCCAATGTCGGTCTCAGTCGAGAGGACGGATGAGGCGGACGAGAGCTTTGTTGAAGTACCGGGTGAGATCGTTGCTCCAGACCGTGAAAAAGGGCCCCGGCGCGTTCACGTAGTCCAGGGCCCGGGCCCGGGAGGGCGGAAGCTCGAAGGTCGAGCGCCCCCGGTACTCGGCTCCGGTGGCAAGCGCGACCTCCAGAGCCACCAGCCGGGCGGCCGAGGCGCGCGCGGGGTCGCTCAATGGGAGCTGGTCCCGACAGGACACCACCGCCACTTGCGCCTTGGACACGAACGCCACCCCGCCTTGCTCCAGTGTCAGGGCAAAGAACGGCTCGGCCCGGTTGAGCATATCCAGCGGGCTCTCCGCGTCCTCCGAGAAGGCGCTGCGGGAGGCCAGGTGCAGATCGCCTTCCAGCACGACCCCATCCGCCAGCACCACCTCGGCCGTTACCCGCTGGGTGGCTCCCCAGTCGTTCATCTAGTGGTCAGTGGTGCGTTGCATAATCCCGGAAACTGAACGGAGCAAGCCAGTTGCGGCAAGTGCCATCGGGCCTCACCCCCGGATCTCGACCCCGGCCCGGCGCTCGATCAGGCGGACTACTTCCACGTGATCGGCCGCCTCGCCCAGCTCGGCTCGGGCCTGGCTCAGGAGCTGCCCGGCGAGTTCGAGCATCGGACCCTCGACCCCCGCGTCATGCAGGAAGGTCCGCGCGATCCCAACGTCCTTGTCCAGCAGCGCCAGCCGGAAGGTCTGGGGCCAGCGGCCTGTGAGCACCCGTTCGGGTACCAGCGCCTCGCTCACGAAGGAACGTCCGCTGGAGGCGTTCAGCACCTCGACCGCGGTGCGGGCCGAGACGCCGGCTTTTACGAGCGCGGCGAGGGCCTCGCCCACGGCGAAAAGATTCACCGCGAGCAGGGCGTTGTTGACCGCCTTCATGGCGTGGCCGGCGCCGACCGGGCCGAGGTGCTCGATCCGTTTTCCGAACGCGGCGAGCAGCGGCCGGGCTCGGATGAAGGTCTCCTCATCTCCACCGACCATGACCGTGAGCGTACCCGCCTCCGCGCCGCTGACGCCGCCGCTCACCGGGGCATCGGCGAAGGCTACACCGTGTCGAGCCAGGCGCTGGGCAATGTCGCGGGAGGTTCCCGGGTCGCCGGAGGTACAATCGATCAGGAGGGTGCCACGCTCGAGCCCGGCTTCCAGCCCATCGGGGCCGTCGAGCAGCTGAGCCACTTCGAGCGATGTCGGCAAACAGGTGAGGACGACCTCCGCCCCCGCGGCCGCTTCCCGAGGGGTGCGAACCGCGCGGGCCCCGTGGATCGCCGCGAACTCCGTGGCCCGCTCGGCGGTGCGGTTCCACACGGTGAGCGAATGCCG
>CAZASU010000129.1:2948-5934 GCA_964487785.1 uncultured Gemmatimonadaceae bacterium
TCACGCCAAGGGTAACCATGCCGGTCCGTTCGCTCCTGTCCCGCGTCGTGCTTGCCGCTCTCGGTGCCTGCCTGGTGCTTTTTATTGTCGGCCCTCTGCTGCGGCTGTTATTCTTCGCGTCGCCGGAAAGCCTGAGTGCGGCCCTGCGCGACAGCGAGCTGCGGGACTCGATCGTGCTCACGGTTTTCACCGCCAGCCTGGCCACGCTCATCGCGGCGCTCTTCGGGGTGCCGCTGGCCTACCTGCTGGCCCGGCGCAACTTTCCCGGGCGGCGGCTGGTGCAGGGGTTGATCGAGCTCCCGGTGGTGGTTCCGCATCCCGTCGCCGGTATCGCGCTGCTGCTGTTTCTGGGACGGCGCTCGGAGGTGGGAGGCGCGCTGGCCCACCTCGGACTCGAGTTCGTGAGCCACGTTCCCGGTATCGTGGCGGCCATGCTCTTTGTCTCCGCCCCCATCCTGGTGAGCGGGGCGCGCGAGGCCTTTCGAGGCGTCGATCCCCAGCTCGAGCGGGTGGCCCGGACCCTGGGCGACACCGGGTGGGGTGCCTTCAGGCGGGTGACTCTTCCGCTCGCCGGGCGCGGCGTGCTCGCCGGCTCCATCCTGGCGTGGTCCCGCAGCGTCAGCGAGTTCGGCTCGATCGTGATCCTCACCTACAACCCCAAGGTCGCCAGCATCTACATCTTCGACCGGTTCACCGCATTCGGGCTTCAGGCGGCTGTGCCCGCCGCGGTCATTCTCCTGCTGGTTGCGCTGACCGTGCTCGTGGTGGTCCGGGTACTGCAGCCCGAGGAGCGACGGTGATCCGGCTGGAGAACCTGCACGTTCGAGTGGGCACCTTCGATTTGCGGGACATCACCCTCGAGGTGCCGAAGGGGGGTTATGCCCTGATCATCGGGCCCACCGGATCGGGCAAGACCACCCTGCTCGAGGCCGTAGCCGGCCATGCGAGACTCGAGTCCGGGCGGGTCTTCATGCACGACGACGATGTGACCCACCTGCCGCCCGAGCGGCGCGGGCTCGGGTTCGTCTACCAGCAGTACCACCTGTTTCCTCATCTGAGCGTGCGGGACAACATCGGTTATGGACTGAAACGGGCACGAGGGCAGCGGGACCGCACCGGCCCGGAGACCCGGATCGCCGAGCTCGCGGACATGCTCGCGATCGAGCCTCTGCTCGACCGCCCGGTGCGGGGCCTGAGCGGCGGAGAGCAGCAGCGTGTGGCGCTGGCCCGGGCCCTGGCGCCGCGCCCCTCCATCCTCTTGCTGGACGAGCCGTTCGCGGCGGTGGACCCCGCCACCCGTCAAGTGCTGCGGCGCGAGCTACGGGAGCTGCACGAGCGGGAGGGCATTACCACGCTTCAGGTAACCCACGACTTCGACGAGGCCCTTCGCCTGGGCGACCTGGTGGCGGTTCTGGCCGAAGGCCGGATAGCCCAGAGCGGTACCCCCGAGGAGGTGTTTCGCTATCCCAACTCGGCTTTCGTCGCGCGCTTTGTGGGCACCGGCAACGTGATCGCAGGAGTGGTGGAGCGAACCGAGCCAGGCAACGGACCCGGCTCGTTCCGGGGTAGCTTCCGCGGCGGCTCGCTGGTCCTGGACGTGGTCGCCGAGCGCGACGGTCCGATCCACGCCGTCATCCGGCCGGAGGACATCGTCCTGAGCCTCACTCATCACCCGGGCTCGGCTCGCAACCACATGGCTGGGCAGGTCGTGCGGCTCGAGCGGATCGGGCCGGTCACCCTCGTGCATCTGGATGTGGGACGGCCGTTGATCGCGTCGCTCACCACCCAGTCGGTGGAGGAGATGGAGCTCCAGGCCGGGAAACCGGTCATGGTAGCGTTCAAGGCCACTGCGATCCTCCTGGTGTAAGCTCCAGCCTATGCCGGCTCGCATTCTCCACGTCGATCTCGATGCCTTCTTCGTCGAAGTGTGCCGCCAGCGCCATCCGGAGCTGCGCGAGATCGAGCTGCTGGTGGTCGGCGGCAGACGCGATCAGCGGGGAGTGGTGCAGTCGGCGTCCTACGCCGCCAGACGCGTCGGCATTCACGCCGGCATGCCGATCGCCGAAGCGGTGCGGCTCTGCCCCCAGGCCACTTTTTTTCAGGGCGCCTTTACCAACTACCGCAACGCGTCCACGGCGGTGCGGCTGGTCCTGGACGACTTCTCGCCCACCGTAGTAATGTCCTCGCTGGACGAGGCCTATCTCGACTTCGCCGGGACCGAGCGGCTTCACCCCACATCCCTGCTTCCGGTGGCGGAGCAGCTGCGGGACCGGGTGCGGCAGGATACCGGACTCGATTGCAGCGTGGGTATCGGGCCCAACCGCATGATTGCCAAGCTGGCATCCGACTGTGCCAAGCCGCGGGGTCTGATGGAGGTTCGGGCCGGCTGGGAGAAGGGGTTTCTGGCGGGGCTGCCCCTGCGCGCAATGCCGGGCGTGGGACCCAAGACGGCGGAGCGCTGGGCCGAGCTCGGGCTGGTGGAGGTGCATCAGGTGCAGCAGATGGAGGAGCGGGCGCTCGAACGCCTCATTGGCCCGGATGCGCGCCCGCTCAAGCTTAGAGCGCAGGGTCAGGGCGGCACCACGCTCCGGGCCGACCGGGTACCGAAATCTGTCAGCCGTGAAACCACGATCTCGTACGACGTCCGGGATCCGGCGGAGCTGGAGCGGATACTCGCCCTGCTCACCGCACGGGTCGCCGCCCAGCTGCGGGATGAACAGATCCTGACCCGGACGGTGACGATGAAGCTGCGGCACGACGACTTCCGCACCGTTACCCGGCGCCAGACGCTGGAGACCGCCACCGACCTCGACGCCGAGCTCTACCTTGCGGCCCGGGCGCTCTTCCGCAGTGCGTTCGAGGAGGTGAGGCAACGCGATCGGGGGGTGCGGCTGATCGGCATCGCCGCCACCAACCTGGGAACCGCTGAGGAGCCGGACCTTTTCGAGCGTCCCGAGCGGAGCCGGTTGCGCCTGCTCACCGCCGC
>CAZASU010000130.1:0-5919 GCA_964487785.1 uncultured Gemmatimonadaceae bacterium
GGGGCGGGGGCTGTTGGTGTCTCCAGTTCACCGCCCGCCTGACCGATACTCCTCTTCGTCACGTCCCATCGAGGTCGTTGCCGCAATGCTGACACCACTCCGCGCGCTAGCCGTTGCGAGCCTGCTCCTGGCTCCCACCCTGTTAGGTGCCAATGCCGCCACCATGGCACCAGACACCTCTGGACTGCAGTTCCTCGGCTTCCGCGCGGGAGCCCGGCTTGACGAGCTCCAACGCCACCTCCGTGGTATCGGTGGCGGCCGCCTGCGTTGCCGTCAGTCCCGGGTCGATCGGCGGGTAAGCGAGTGCCGCGCCGTACTCAACGACCAGGAGTCGGGCGGCTCAGTGGAGCTGTGGGTTTCCGCCATAGACAGCCTGGCGGGGGTGATCACGCTGTCGGGCGTGGTTGCCCCCGGACAACTGGAACGCTGGCGTGGCACGTTGGAGGGAAGCTACGGCCGGGTCGTGACCCGGATCCAAGGGGCCCAATGGATGCTGCAGTGGGTGCAGCGGGGTCGCATGATCCGCCTGACCTGGAGATTGGAGCGGGGCGAGAAGGTTGCCTCGGTAAGTCTGGTGGACGGTCACGTGCTCGACGGATGGGGACGCAGTGGCTCTGCCTCGGCGAAACCGGTCCCGGTTCAGCCTGCCAGCCGGGCCAGATAGCTGCCTTCGCTCTCCTCCAGCTGGTAGTCGCGGACCACGCTGCCGGACTCTTTCAGTGTGCGCAGCAGGCCCCGGACCCGAGTGCGGATGGGCGCTCCCCCACCGCTTCGCCCCCGACCGGTGATGAGCCGGACGATGCCGCCCGGGCGAGCCTTGGCCTGGGCTCGCAGAAAGCGCTCGGCGTTGGTCACAGCCTCGACCACGCTCTGGCCATGCAGGTCGAAGGTCGCATCGGGTGATCGGTCAGTCCAATCGAGCATCGTCGATATTCCGGGCCTGGGCCCGGACTCCGTCCAGATGGGGGAAGTGCGTGGATCTCTTGGTGACCGGCAGACTCCATCATCCCTGGCATAGCAGGCGCCCGGCTCGCGCATTCGTGCTGGCGGCCTCGCTGCTCCTCTCCGCCTGCCGCTTCTCTCCCGGTCCTGTCCGGATCGGATTGGCCGGGTCCTTGAGCGATCCGGTCGGCGTGCCGATGAAACATGCCGCCGAGCTCGCGGTGGAAGAGATCAACGCTGCCGGCGGCATCGGTGGCCGGCCGCTGGAGCTGGTCCAGCGCGACGACTATGCCGACACGGATTCCGCCGTATTTGTGGCGACCGATCTGTACGAGGCCGGGGTGTCGGCCGTCATCGGACACCTGTTCTCCGGACCCACCCTGGCCGCCGCTCCGGTGTACAACGGGGGGGCGGATCCGGTCGCCGCCATTTCTCCCTCGTCCTCATCGCCCGAGGTCTCTACCGCCGGCGATTACACCTTCCGCATCTGCCCCAGCGACCTCGCGCATGGGGCAGCGCTCGCCCGCTGGGTCTATGACACGCTGGGTCTCCACCGGGGAGCAGTGCTGTACCTGAACGACCAATATGGCCGGGGCGTGCGCCAGACCTTCGTCAAGGATTTTACTCGCCGGGGCGGCGTGCTCCAATCGATCGATCCCTACCTGGGCGATCTTCCGCGCGTCGGTCCCTACCTCGACCGCCTGGCCAAGACCGGCGGGGCCGACTTTCTCCTCGTAGCGGGGAATCGTGCCGAGGCCGAGGAGATCCTCCGCCAGGCGCGCAAGCGCGGCCTCACCATGCCCGTGCTGGGCGGCGACGGACTCGAAGGCATCGAAGAGGCGGGTGCACTGGCCGAGGGCGTGTATCTTTCGTCGGCTTATCTCCCGACCCTGGCCACCGCCGCCAATAAGACTTTCCTCCAGGCGTACCGTAAGAAGTTCCCCGCCGCAGGCCTGCCGAACCAGCCCGCGGCAGCGACCTACGACGCGGTATACCTACTGCGCGATGTGATCGCGCGGGCTGGACCCAAGCGGCAGGCGGTTCGCCGCGAGCTCGCCCGGGTCGGTTCCGGTGCCCCCGCCTTCCGGGGAGTCACCGGAATCGTGGCGTTCGACTCCAAGGGAGACGTCCCCAAGCAGGCAGTCTACATCGGGGTCGTGCGCAACGGCGCCGTCCGACTTGCAGGGACACAGTGACGATCCTGCGTAGCCTCCGCAGCCGGGTCATCGGCGGCATGACCGTGTTGATCGTGCTGGTTTTTGCCATCGCCCTGCTCGGTGTCAACTCAATCAGCTCGCTCGACAAGTCGGTGGATCGGGAGCTCTCGCTCCTGCTCGAGAGTGCCGACCTGAGCAACGGGTTGATCGCCTCGCTCGGCTCTGAAGTGCGCTCCGCCGAGCAGTATCTGCTCCTGCACTCGAACGCCTTGAAGCGGCGCGCCCTCGACGAGGGCGATTCGGCGTACGTCTATCAGCGCCGGTACCGGACCCTCAACGCGCTCACCACCTCGGATCGCTACATCGTCAACAAGATCGCGGCCAATCAGGCCGAGATCGAGGTCGCCTATGCCACCGCCCACGCGCTCGCCGACCTCGGGCGCGCCGACGAGGCTCGCCGGCAGGCGGAACGGGCGCGGGCCCCGGCGGATACCCTCCTGAGCGACGTGCGTGCTCTGGTGCTGGCGCAAAACAACCGGTCGATGGCGCGGGCCAACGAGCTGCTGCGGGAGGCGGGAGATCGCCGATCGGTCTTATGGCTCCTGTTCCTGGTTTCGCTCACGGCCGGAATCGGAATCTCGGTGTTCACGGTGCGGATGGTAGACCGGCCGCTCCGGCGGCTGATCGGTGCGGCCGACCGGTTCGGTGCCGGCGACCTGAGACGGGTGCAGCTGGGCCAGATGCCCACCGAGCTGGACCTATTGGCCCGGGCGATGGACGGAATGGCTTCGCGACTGCGGGGAGTGGTGGTCTCGGTGGTAGGTGAGGCCAGTCAGATCGGCAACAGCGCCACCGATTTCTCCGCCATGAGCGAGGAGCTGGCCGCGAGCAGCAGTGAGATTTCGACGGCCATGGTCAAAGTGGCCTCGAGCGCGGAGCAGCAGGTCCGGGGAATGGAGAAGGCGGACGCCCTGCTCCTCAATCTCAGACAGATTGCCGAGACCAACGCGACCGCGTCGGCGCGGGTGCTGGAGCTGGGCGAACGGATCCAGCAGCTCGCCGCGCGCAACCAGGCGGACGTTGCTGCCGCCGGTCAGACCCTGCTCGACATCCGTGAAGTCGTGGGCACCTCCGCCCGCCAGGTGCAGGAGCTCGCCAGGCTGTCCGAGCCGATCACCGACTTCATCGATCTCATCCGGCAGATCTCGTCCCAGACCAACTTGCTGGCCCTGAACGCGGCCATCGAGGCGGCGCGGGCCGGCGAGCACGGTCGCGGCTTCGCGGTCGTAGCCGAAGAGGTCCGCCGGCTGGCCGACTCCAGCTCCAGTGCGGCGGAGGAGGTGGCCAAGACGGTCCAGTTCATTCGCAACCAGGTGCGGGATGTGTCGGCGACGATGGATGTGGGATCGGCCAAGGTACACGGCATCGAAGCGGTGGCCTTGGCCGCCGCGCGGGCCCTGGAGGAGATCGCCAAAGCGGTGCAGGAGGTCCACACCGCCGCGGGTGAGGTCGTGCGGGAGGCGGAAGCCAACCGCCGAATCGTGGTGCAGCTGGGAGAGAGAACCCAGGAGGTGAGCCAGGCCGCCACCGAGCATGCCTCGGCCAGCGAACAGGTGACCGCCGCCGCCCAGGAGCAGACGGCCTCGACCGAGCAGATGGCGGCGGCCGCGGGCGACCTACTTCAGGGCGCCACGCGACTCACGGCACTGATGCAAGATTTCAAGACCTGAGGAGCGGGCTCTACCGCTTCCGCTTGCCTTTCACAGCCTTCTTGACCGTCTTCACCGCCTTAACCGCCTTGCCCTTCACCCGGGCCTTCGCCTTCATGGCCTTCTCTCGATCGGCCGCTTTGTCCAGGCGCTTCTGCTGGGCCGCATGCACTTCAGCCAGAATCCGGTCGCCCTCTTCGTTGCCCAGCAAGCTGCGGCGGGTGGCATAGCGGATCAGCTCCTCTGCGTCCGCCACGTTGAAGTCGCCGATGCGCGCCGCGGCACGGATAACACTCCCCAAGGCGTCAGCCACCGGGCTCCGCAACACGTTCGCGATGCCGGGCAGGGTCTCCAACAGGGTCGAGATCTGTGAACCACCGAGTTCCGATACCACACGTCCTCCTTACCTGCCACCAAGCCGGGCTACAGGGCAAGCGACCAAGTGCCGAGTCGCGCCCATCAGAGACCGAATTCTCGCACTGGTGACAGTCGGACGCTAGTAGTATGAGAGACTACTTCGTGATTTTAAGCTCGCCCCGCATGTCATACGCCCGATGGGGCAGGCAGAAGAAGGCGTACTTCCCCGGAGCCAGGACCGGAACGACCATTCTATACTCGGCTCCATTTAGCGTGAGCAGAGGGCTGCTGAGATCGCCGGAGCGGCGGCTCAACGCGCCGTTGAGTGCCTCATGGGCCGGACCTGAAAGCCCGCCACTCTCGAAGACGATGCTGTGAGGTGTACCGCTCACCGCTTTGAAGAGGAGCACGTCACCCGGACGGGCGGTCACCTGCGCGGGACTGAACCGGAAAATCTCCTTCTCCGGATTTGCCTCGAGGCGAATCTCGTGAACCTTCTGGGCTTCGGCCCTGGCCGTTACCCCGCTGACCAACACCAGCGACCATAAGGAGACCAGCAAGAACCTGCGCATTATGTGACTCCGAAAGATGACGCGAGGGCCGTGAAGCCTTTGCGCGACCGCTGAATAACCGGTAAATTCTGTGCTTGAGCGGGGTAGCCAGATCCGTGCCACATCCCCCGCTGGAAGGGCCGACCGTGGGACGTCGGGGCATTAAAGAGTACCGGGCACCGGAAGCGCTGATTCTGATCGCCGCGGATCGGGACCAGAAACCACTGGTCTGTCCCTCCTGCGGCTCGGTAGACGTCGAGCGCGTGCCTGAACGCTCCAGTGCCGAAGACGCCCAGGGTGGACGAGTCACTCTCCAGTGCCCGGCATGCAGCCGCACCGCCGCCTACATACCCCGGACCCTCAACCGCTCTTCGCTTCCCGAGGCCCCTCGGCCGCACTAGACCCGCAGAACAGAAGCTCGGTGTCACCCTGACCCTGGGCTCTGGCCCCCTCGGTCGCTGGGCTCCCTCAGGGTGACAACCTTGCTCAGGATGACAACGCCTCTCACTTTCACCACTACTCGGGAGACGTGAACAGCCGGCGCCAGCGAACCGCCGTCAGAAACGGCAGTGCGCGCCAGCTGCTCGGATCGTAGCTGAAGTAAACCACCAGCGGCCTGCCCCTTACGTTCGCTCGCGGCAGGAATCCCCAGTAACGCCCATCATATGAGCTGTCCCGGTTGTCGCCCATCATGAAGAACGAGTCGGGCGGCACCACAATGGGTCCCCATTCCTGAAGATCGGGCTGGTAGGTGGCCTCGTCACGGTTCACCAGATGAGGTAGTTGCCACTCACGCATCTTGGCGCGTTGAATGGGATCCTCCGAGCGGGTGGGGTCCGAGCGTACGGCATAAGGCTCGTTGATCCGCTCGCCGTTCCGGAACAGCTCCCCATTCTCCATGCTCAGGGTGTCGCCCGGCATGCCGATCAGCCGCTTGACCACCTTGAGCCCCTTATCCTCGACCGAGTCGAATACCAGAATGTCGTTCCGGTGCGGCTCCCGCACCGCGGGGAGCCGCGCGCCGATCACCGGGACCTCGGCGCCATACAAGGCCTTATTGACGAAGAGAAAGTCGCCGATGAGGAGGGTGTTCTCCATGCTGCCCGACGGAATCCGGAACGCCTCGACCAGAAATGTTCGGAGGAAGAACCAGACCAGGAGTGCCACGAGGATCGACTTCGTCCATTCCCAGAACCAGATGAC
>CAZASU010000131.1:0-5818 GCA_964487785.1 uncultured Gemmatimonadaceae bacterium
ACGAGCGGAGGGCGACGGCCCCTTCGAGCGGACGACCGGCCCGGACGCCGGGACGGATCCGGGCCACCCCTCTCCCCCTCGGGCCGCCGGTCTCAATTGCCCGGGTCGAGCCCGAAAAGCAGATCGACGTGTACCTCGATGTCATCGTACATCTTCAGGATGCCGAGCATCTTGCTGAGACCGCCGATGCGATAGTCCTTCAGCTTGAGCGGAAAGTCCGAGCGAACCCGGGCCGTGGATCCCTGAAATTGTATGGTTCCTGGCAGATCCACTTTCCGGGTCACGCCATGGATGACGAGCGCGCCATGCAGCACCACAACCACGCTATCCGCCGTTCCTCCTTTCGGAGTCATCCCGCTCAGCTCGAAACGGATGTTGGGATACTTGCTCGATTCCATCGACTTGTTCAGGTCCTTGTCTCGTTTCCCGTTTCCGGTCGTGAGGGTCCGTACCGGGGCCTCCACCCAGCCTCGTAGCGCGCTGATATCCGGGCCGGCGGTTATCTGCCCCGACACCACCTTGGTGGTACCAACGAAGTCACCCACGGTCGCACGGCCGTCGAAGCTGAGCGTCCCGGAGTCGACCCGCCCACTGGGAACGGGGCGCCCTTGAGCGCTCAACCCCACAGTCCCAGTGAGTCCGTGGTACGCAAGCAGGGCAAGGGTGAGACCGTACTTTCTCACCTTGTTCAAGAGAGTGGATCGGGCAATGCCCAGCAGATGCGCCGCCTTGCGCTTGTTGCCACCGGTATGTCGGAGCACCAAGGCCAGGTGCCGCCGTTCCACGGCCTCGAGCGATTCAGGCTCACCGGAGTCCGGCGCGAAGATGGCCCTGCGGAGCGCGGGCAGATCGAGACCAGGCATTCCCAAATCGAGCAGTACCGCGTCGATGCTGGTCCCGCCGAGTAACTCGGCGGCAGGGGCCTGATCTGACACGGCATCCACCCGATGTTCGGCGCCCTGAAGCAGCGCCACGAGCTCCTCGCGCCGCTCGGGATTTCGATCCAGCACCAGAAAATGCAGCGGCTTCATGTCTGGAAGGTTACCGGGGCTATTGGCTATTGGCTATTGGCTTAGGCTGTGGGCTATCGATAGGGGATTGTACGCCCGGAATTTTGTATCAGGGCAGAGTCTCATAAGAACGCCTATTAGCCAATAGCCCTTAGCCAATAGCCTATAAAACGGAACGGCCGCCCAGTCGTGGCTGGGCGGCCGTTCCCCACATTGACTACCCAAGGTCGGAGCATCTCTGCCACCGTTCTTCTTTCACCTGCCGCCGGTTGGCTGATTCGCCGCTCGGGAGGGCGCGATGAAGCCTTGGCTTCCATCCCCAGGTGGGATGGCCATCCCGCCTGGTTCGTCTATGGGAGCGCTGCGAGTCAGATCGAGTCGCGGATCGACCTTTCGCACTGCACCCCGAGGCGCTGAATCGGGGCGGATGAAGCACGCGACTGGCTTCACCTGTTCAAGCCGGAGTGATCACCAGGATCTACGAGAACCTAAGCCCTTGGTTGCGTCGGCCCTCTCCCCTGACATACCGCTCGAACCCACCAGTCGGTTGCCGCTGTGACACGGGGTCTCAGTACGTTTCCGATGAGGTGCGTGACAACAAGATAGGCACCCGCGCGCACCGCGCAAGTGCCCATGTTTCTTAAGCTTACAGCGTTTAATGTGTGGAAGAGATGTGGAAACCTAACTCACTTCTAGGACGCACCCTACCGCCTCCATCAACACAATGTGGACATGTATATCCACATGGGAGTTCGGTGGTCTAGCCTGCCAACGGTCCCGCTTGGGTGCCCAAGGGGCTCACTTTGATTTTCATAGCGTTGAAAAATGTCCCCAGCACCCGCTCGTACCGGCGAAGGGCAGTCTGAACCCGCACGGCTCGATCGTTCGCATACCCCCTGACCCTTTCTGCCTCGCCCGGCCGGCTCATGGTGATGAAGTCCGATTCGCATCGGGCCAGGGCCTTCTGGAGTTGATCCAGAGCGGCCACCATCTCACCCCGGCGCCGCAGCCGCTGTTCGTCGGATGCCGCGGCCGCGAGCACCGCCTTCCGGGTTGCTGGAAGGCTGCGCACCGAGCGGGCACAGGCCTCACGCATGACCCGGGCGCGGGAGGTCAGCGAAGCCGGAGAAGCCTGACGATAGTCCCGCTGGAGCCGCGAGGCGGCGGCATCGATGGAGCTCAGTGAATCGCGGAACTGGAGCAGCGCGTCTCGGAGGGTGGCGCGCCCGGCGTCCAGCACGGGCTCCGGACGCACCACCGTGCCCTGGGCCGCGAGGCTTTGCGCGAACAACATGACGGTCACGACGAGATACCAACGGCTCATGATTCTGTCCCTACTTCGATGTAGCGGTACGTCGGCTCGCCCTCAGGGGAAGAGAAGAGACACCCGGCCGAGCTCGCGGCGAACCACCCGGCAACCAGCGGTCTGGGAAAATCGAGCTCCTGAATGATGGAGCCGAGCCAGCGACGCAGGTGGCGAATTTCGGGAGCGCGCCGTCCCAGGAGTGCGAGCAGGGCTCCGGATCCCGAGGTGGCACGGAGAAAGTGCGCCAGTCCATGCGCCCGCTGAGAGAATTCGACCGCCTTCACTCCCGGCTCGTCGAACAGGATGGCTCCCTCGAACACGTCCATGGGCGGAGCGTCGAGACGCGGGCCCAGATAGACGTAGCGCCGGGCGTCTTGCCCTTTTCGCTCGATGACGGCAGCCGCGGTTTCGCTGGTCAGGCGAGCCGCGTGCAACAGGTCGTCATCCTGGAGAATCCCGACAGCCCCGGTCCACTCCAACGCCGCCAGGGCGGTCTCTACCGGGCATCCCAGCGCGTCATCGAACGCCAGGAGCCGGGGTGCCTCACCGGCCCGGAGCATGAAGTGAGAGAGCCCCTCCGCACGATCGGTAAAGGTGCGGACAACGAGTGTTTGAGGAGTGGCCATGAGGAGAATATAGCGGGGCAGCGGGGCTAAGGAACCAGCTCCGACTTCGGCTCCACCCGGACGATCCAGAGGCCCGAGTTGATGTCGGGGACGTAGATCAATCCGTTCCGGTAAATGGCGCCCCATGCGTTCGGAGCATTGGGAACGGTACCATTGCCATCGCCGGTCACCACGTGAGCGATCTCCCGCCCCTGGCGCTGCAGGTCGCCCCTGAGCTCGCCGGAGATATCGAGCACTCGTAGGCCGCCCTGGTAGTCACCCAGATAGAGGGTGTCCCCGGCCACCCAGACGTTGTGGCTCCCACCGTCCTTGGGCTCGTAGTACGCCACCTCCTTCGGGCTGGCGATATCGCTGACGTCGATGACGTGGAGCCTGCCATAGGCCCGGCCCAGACCGACCACGCCACCGCCTTCGGTGCGGCGCGGCCGGGCGGAGAACACCTCGTCACCCACGAACACGTACTTTCCCGCCCGCCAGGCGGTATGCGTTCCCCGGATGAAGCCGGGACCGCCCACCGCTTCGACGTCTCGATACAACGAGTTCAGGTCGTATTTGTACTGCGAGACGAGCTGGGGGTTCTCCGGGCTGCCGTTCCTTACCCCGTTTCCCACATCGAGGATCACCAGCCCCTGGTTCCAGTAGCTCAGATAGGCCAGGCCATCCTTTACGTCGATGTCATGGAGGAAATTTCCGGCCTCGTCCGGACGCGTTTGCCAGCGGGCCACCTGGCGTGGCTTATAGGGGTCGCGGATGTCGATCACCCGGAGCGAGCCGGTTGCATCGTCGGTGAGATAGACGTAACCCCGGTATATAAAGGTGCTGTGCACACCGCCGGTCACCGTCTCGGTGAACTCCGCAATCGGCTTGGGGTGCGCCGGATCTTCGAAGGAGAGCACGACGATGCCGTTCTTTCGGGTGGAGGCATTCTCTCGTGTCAGCACACCGTACTTGCCGTCCTCGGTGGTCATGATGTCGTTGATCGCTCGGGCATCGACGACCACCGAATCGGTGATCACCGGCATCGATGGGTTGCCCAGATCGAGGGCATAGACCCGGTCACCGATGGTGCTCAGATAACCGTGTCGGCCGTTGGGGTGAAGCCAGAACTCGGCGGTGGGAACCCGGAGCGCCAGGCGGCCAACCAGGGAGGTGGGCCGGCGAACATCGCGGGCACGGACCTCGACGGTTGCCTCGGTGATTTTTCCCGCGAAGCTGGCCGTGATCCGATAGCTGCCCGGCATGTCCGCAACGAACTGCCCGTCCGGATCGATCTGCGCGTTGCCCGGGCTGAGCCCCCATTCCGGCGCGGCGTCGGCCACTGGTCGGCCGTCTCGGGTCCGGCCCCGAAACCCGAAGCGCACCACGTCCCCGGCGCGAGCCGTTGCGGCCGCCGGCTCGATGACAAGCGACGCAACCGGATTCGGGGCGACGATCACGGTGAACGACTTTGCGGCTCGGCCGGCTCGAACGGTGATCGTGGCCCGGCCGGGGCGCCCGGCGCTCAGCCGCCCAGCGGAGCTCACCGCCACGACTGCCGGCGCGTCCGAAGTCCAGAGCATCTGGTCGTAGCGGCGGTCGTTATTGGCGGCGTAGGGCGCGGCGCCTACCACGAGCGACTGGCCGGCATAGAGCTTCGAGACCTCCCGGTCGAGCACCAGTTTCGCTGCCGGCTGGGGAAGCACGGTCACCCGGGCAAACCCGGTGGCCGGGGCGCCGCCGGACCGGGAGCTCACCAGCGCGCTCACGTTCAGGGTGCCGGTCGATCCTCCGGTCACCAGACCGGTGGAATCGACCCGGCCCTCGAAGTGTCCACCGGACTGAAACCAGCGGATCGAGAGGTCTCGGACGGGCCGGCCGGATGAGTCCACGGCGCTTACCGCGAGGCGCACCGTGTCGCCGACCTGCACGGCCACTTCGGCCGGCTCGATCGTGACCCTGGCAAGCGCCGGAGCCGGAAGCGACGTGGGTTGTTGCTGGAGTGCGGCGAGCATCGCCAGGAGGTGCACCATCGTAGCCTCCAGAAAAGCGGAGTCAAAGCGCTCTGCAGGGATGGCGGAGAATGTACATCGTGCAGCGAGACGGTGGTACGGCTAACTTACAGCTGAAGAGTCCGCAGTTTTCGGAGACCGGCATGCGAGTGGAATGGACCTCGTACAGCTCGCCCATAGGCGCGCTGACCGTTGTGGAGTGTGAAGCCGGCCCGCTCGTCATCGAATTTCCCAGCCGGGCGGTGACCATCAAGTGGGCGGTGCGGCTGCGAGCCGCCGTCCCCGAGCTGCACATCGCGCAGGGAACCTGCCGAGTCACCACCGCCTGGCTCGACGAGTACTTCACCGGGTCGCCCAAGCCTTTCCCCTATCCCAATCATTTGAAGCGTTGGTTCGACCTCTCCCCGGCCCAGACCGCCGTCTTCAAGACTGTGCGCAAGATCCCCCTCGGCGAGACCCGTTCCTACGATGATGTAGCCCGGGCAACCCGGCTCCACCCCCGGCAGATCGGGTGGCTGGTTGCCGCCAATCACCTCGCCATCCTGCTTCCCTGCCACCGGGTCGTGGGCAAGGACGGCAGCCTGGTCGGCTACGGCGGAGGTCTCGCCAAGAAACGCTGGCTGCTCGACCATGAGCTGCGCGCGGCGGGCGTAGTCCTCAGGTGAGGACTCCTGACTGGGTCTCGACTTATTGACAAAACCGTTCCCAAGTATGACCTTATGACATGCAACGCGCGGTGCCTCCCCTTCATTTTTGACGTAAGCTGGGCCGTCGGACACTCAGTCCGGGCGGCCTTTTTTGGGGCTTTTAACCCGGCCACAACGGCCGGGGGTTTCCCCCGGGGCCCTCGGGCTCCCTTTTCAAGAGGTTGTAGCAATGGCGAAGGGC
>CAZASU010000132.1:0-5760 GCA_964487785.1 uncultured Gemmatimonadaceae bacterium
CTGGTCACCAACAGCGCGGTCAGCTCGACCAGCGGCGCGTTTCGCTATCGATCGGCTGGGCTTACGGTGAGGTTAGGCCTGTAAGAGGCACAATAGACCACGATCTCCGCTGACTTATTCTGACGCCGCTTCGGTAGCGTCTCGACTAGGGTAAAGTCATCGCCTCGGTCAAGCTTGGCCCTGAGCTCTTCGCGGGAAATCGTCGGCGTGTGGCTCGCCATCGCAGACTCCTTGGTGTGAACGTTCGTTGACGAATCCGCCAGAGCCTGAGGCAGGGCGGCAGCAGCGGGCCGGAGGTCTCGCCGAAGCACTGCGTTCTTTTGTGCGGAGGCGAGAGCGCGGGTCCGCTGCGGTTGGGAAGAGGGGGAGTTCCACCACCCCACCCTGGCCAGAGGCCCTGGACCGAGCCCCTCGGCTTCAAGCGCGAACCTCCCCTCACCACCCCCCTTGCGCTCAGCCTTCGGGGCTCAGCCCAGTTCCACTGGCCGCCCGCCCCAGCGTGGTGTGTAGCGGACCTATGGCGTTACGTAAGTCTCGAAGAACCCCGTTCCAGAGTCGGCGACGGTCTGGCCGATCACCTTGCCGGACAACGTGAACCGTCCGCGCATCTGCAAAAATACTCGCCGGAACTTGCTCGAGGTCATTTCAGTGGCGAGCGCGTCAAGAACCCGGACGTCGAGCCTGACGGTGTCCGCTTCGCGGGTTGCAACGAGATTGAATCGATCAGGGGCCTTGGCATGAGGTGCTCCAGCCACGGCTCGCGCCCCTGTGTACTCGATCTGGCCGAAGCGCATCACCTGCTTCACTCCCAGCGAGTCGACCAGGGTGAGAAAGAAGGGTGAGTTCACCCGCGAGCGCCCGATGGATCGCTCTTCTTCCGGACCGTAGACTCCGCCGTACAGCAGGTTCAGCCGGGTGCCACGACCGGCACCCCATTCCCAGGTCACATTCCGCCAGACCCCCCAGTTATGGTCGTGGTATGCCGGCACCCCCGTGAAACTGTCGCAGCGCCCCGCGACGCAGATTCTTCCGGAAGCCCTGGCGTCGAGAGCGGGCACTACGTATCCGGACAAAAACTCGTCGTCACGCAGCTCGACCGGAGGGAAGTAGCGATTCGGGGTGGGAACGAGGGTGACGTCAATCTTCACCTCTCCTGCCTTGCCCGGCGCCCGTGCCTTCAGCTGGTAGATCCCGTCCCGCTGCCGGACGGTGTTTCCGCCGATGGTCAGATCGGCACCCGCTGTGTCGAACTCCACCTCGCTCGAAGGAGCCTGCAAGCTGAACCGTTCGTGCAACCCACCGGGACCACGGCGGGTGATGAGGAGCTGTCCACCCCATTTACCAGAGGGCACCTCTCCGCCGACCAGATAGGTGATGTACCACCACTCGTCCGGCGCGGTGACCAGGTTGAAGTAATGCCACTCGCCCCAGCTGGAGTCGGGCCGGGGTGGCAGGTGAAACCGGTCCAGCTCGTGGTAGAGCCGGTGAGCGGTCGGAGCGACGTAGTCCGAGTCGGCAGGCGAGTCATTCCATCGTCCCGAATGCAAATCGAGACCGGAGCCTACAGCGCGTGCCCGGCTCGGAATTTCCCCCCCTGCCCGGACCGCGACGGTGCGGTTGCCGCGACGGAGATAGAGGAGCTTTCCCTCGATCACCGGGGAGACTGCTTGCACCAGGCCGTTCCGCCGGGGCCCGCCAAGAATCTGCCGGGTGAGGAAGCGCGCCCGGTCAATTCCGAAGAACATCCCGCCCATCCCTCCGGTGCGCATGGCTTCGACATCGATCCCCTGAGGAAGCACCGTGACTTCCCCGCCGCCGACCAGGGAAACATCGCGTGACTGATCCAGCATCGCCTCGCCCACGGAGAGCAACACGATCATCACACCCACGCCGAGGGCGAAGCCGAGCAGGAGAAACACAGCTCGGAGCTTCCGAACCAGCAGGTGGCGGAACGCCAGGGTGGCGATCACAGGCGGGCAGCGGGGCGGGTGCCCTCTGGGCGGATGGGCAGCGGGGCAGGACAGATCCGTGTAGGGGCGCACTGTGTGCGGCCGTGACGCCGGTTGGCCCCAATCGTCATACACCACGTCCAAGTCAATCGCATATCCGTCCGTCCCGCATGTGAATCACCCGGCCTGCTTCGGAAGCCAGCTGTTCATCGTGGGTGACGACTACCAGCGTCGTGCCGTCCTGATTCAGGCGCCGGAACAGGGACAGGATCTCTCCACCAGTGGCGGCATCGAGCTCACCGGTCGGCTCGTCGGCCAGCAAAAGTGCCGGCCGGTTGGCGAGCGCCCGCGCGATGGCCACCCGCTGCATCTCCCCACCCGAGAGCTGGGTGGCGCGGTGACCCGCGCGGTGCTCGAGGCCTACATAGGCGAGCAGCTCGAGCGACCGCACTCGCCGTTCCCTAACCGGCACGCCCGCCTCGGCCATCGGCAGCTCCACGTTTTCTCGTGCCGTGAGGACCGGGAGAAGATGAAACCGCTGGAAAACGAATCCGAGCCGGGTGAGACGCAGCCGGGTGAGCTTCCTGTCCGAGAGCGAGTCGAGCCGGGTGCCGAGGATCTCGACCTCACCGGCCGTGGGCACGTCGATGCCGCCGATCAGCTGAAGCAGGGTGGACTTTCCGCTCCCCGACGGGCCCGCGATCGCGATGTATTCGCCGGATCGGACCTCGAGGGACACTCCCCGAAGCGCGTGTACCGCCGCTCCGTCCATAGGGTAGTCCTTGCGAAGATCCCGGCCAATCAGGACGGGGGCGTCCCGACTCATGTTGCCTCCGCGCGGAGTGTGGCCGCTATCGGAGCGCGCGCGGCGAGCCAGGCGGGGTAGAGCCCCGCCAGGGATCCCGTCACCAGCAGCACCAGCGCGGCCGTGGCGAGGCTATCCCGCCGCGGAACGAAGAAGGAGAACGCCGAAGGGAGTCCTGGAAAGCTGGTGAGAATGCTGTCGAGATATCGCGCGGTGGCCAGCCCCAGCACGATCCCGAGCGCTGCTCCAACGACGGTGAGCACTGCCCCCTCGATGAGGACCTGACGCACGACCGTGGAGCGGGCGATGCCGATGGCGCGCAGGGTGGCAATCTCGCCGAGCCGCTCGTTTACGGTAATAGTGAGCAGGGTGGTGATCAGGAGTACCGTGACGACCAGGCTCATCGTGGCGAGGATGTAGGAGAGCTGGCGGAAATACACCAGCCGCTGCTTGAAGAATCTGACCAGATCCGCCACGCTGTAGACCTCCAGGCGGGGGAATTCCTCCCGTAGCCGTGCCGCCACCTCGGGAGCCGCGGCATCGTCCCGCACTTTGACCAGCAGCAGCGATGCCCTGTCGTCCGGGCTTCCCGAGGCCAGGGCCTGCATGACCGGCAGTAGGGTTCCGACGGAAGGCTGGCCCCGATAGTCGTAAACCCAACGCACGATTCCGCGGACTACCAGTTGCCGGCTCACTCCCGCCGCGGCTACCTGCGGATCGAGCCGCCCAACCAGGCTCACCGTGTCCCCGACCCCAGCTCCCATGAGGCCAGCGACGGGGGTGCTGAGCAGCACACCCAGCGTGTCACGGGGCGAGAGGTCGCTCCCACGTTGCACCTGGTAGATGCCTTGTGCCTCGGGCTGGATGCCGTAGCCGACCAGAGTGACGAGTGAGTCTCCCCTGCGGCCGTACAAGGACGTGCCCAGAACCGCGCCGACCGATACGATGGCGGTATCGCGCCGCAACCGCTCGACGATGCTGCTGACCCGATCGAGGGTGGCCTCGGTGTCGAAAGGGAGAGTGCCTTTGGGGGTGAGCCGGATCTGGTATCCTTTCGCCAGAAGCAGCTCGGCGAACGACTTCTCGATCCCACCGCTGAGCATGACCATATCCAGGAGCATCGCCGCCGATATGGCTATGCCGGTCACCGCGAGCACTGTCCGCAACCGTTGGCGAATAAGGCCCTGGAGGGCCCAGCGCAGTCCGCTCATCCGCGTCCCCAGAGCACCAGCGGCCGGGTGTGAACCAGGCGCCATGCAGCCAGTGCTCCGGCCACGAGGCCCAGGACCAGCGACAGACCGACGCTGAAGAGGACGATTTCCGGCGTGATCAGGGAGAACGTAAGCTCGGTATCGAAAAATCGTCGGTAGTAGGCGTTGGTGGCCGCACCGGCGAGAAACGCCAGACCCGATCCCGCCACCGATCCGAACGCCGCAACGAGCGCCGCTTCGAGCAACAGCGCGCCAAAGATGGTCCGGCGGCGCACTCCCACGAAGCGCATGACCGCGGCATCGAGCCGCCGCTCTTCCACCTTGAGCAGCATGATGCACAGGAGAAAGACGGCGCTGGCCACGATGGTGATCACCGCAATCGCCCGGTGAAAGCGGCTTACGACCAGGAAGGTCTGAGAGGACTCCGAGGCGATTGCCTGGGAACTGTAGGCCCGGTACCCAAATGCACTGCGATTGAGGACAGCCGCGGCAGTGTCCGGCGCTACCCCGGGCCTGAGCCCGATGCCATACCGGTCTACCCGGTCTGGGACCCCGAGCAGCGCGGCCAGGTCGGGCAGGTGCAGGCGGACACGGCGATCCCGCTTCGCGATCTCGGCCGGATCCGGCCTGGGCTCGTAGATTGCCGCGACCACGCCTAGCTTGGTGAGCGAATCCACCGCCGGGCCGATCCGGAGGGTATCTCCAACCGAGAGACCGAGCTCGTCGGCCAGGCGGCGCTCTACCGCCACCTCGGAGACCTGTGCCGCGGCCGGGCTTCCGCCGATAATCACCAGGATCGCCGCCAGGACCCGGGACCGCCGGGCATGGATTTTCATTGTTTCCTTTTCAACTCCAGTACGAATGAGCGGTTGTACCTGTTAAAGTAGTTGTGCCGGCCGGCGAGCTGGGCAGGCAACCTCAAGTGAGGAGCAGGCATGGAGTCCACGACCCACCCGAAGGTCGCAGTCCTGGGAATGAGCGAAGCCGGCCGTGGATGGGCTACGCTGGTGTCCGCTGCCGGCTGGCCGCTTACGATCTACGACCCGGATGCCTCGGTGCTGCAGAGCGGCGGCGAGGAGATAGCCAGCCGTAAGCGCCACTCGCTGGGGTCGGGTATCCAGCTTGTACCTGAGGAAGGCGAGCCAACACCCGGAGATCCGCGCCTGGGACGGAGCCTGCTGAACTCGGTGACCGACGCCGACTGGATTATCGACGCCACCACCAGCGACCTGCTACACCGCCAGCGGCTCCTGGAGCAGGTGGAGGGTGTGGCTCGCATGGCGGCGGTGGTGACCTGCAGCGGGCCCGGACTGTCTCCCACGGAGCTGTGCGCCCGGCTCCGTCGGCCCGGACGGCTGCTCGTGGCGCGGGGGTTCGATCCGATCGAGCACATCCCCGCCGTGGAGGTGGTCCCCGGCCCCCTGACCGATCGAGCCAGCCTCGACCTCGTCCGCGGCTGGCTTCGCCAGCTCGGCCGGATCCCCGTCGTTCTCAGAAAAGAGATTCCCGGAAACGCCAGTGGCCGGCTCACGGCCGCGCTGTGGCGGGAATGTATCCGGCTCGTCTTGGACGGCGTGCTCGAAGTTCGCGATGTCGACGCACTCATCTCGTCCGGACTAGCGGCACGACTGGCGGCGGCCGGCCCGTTTCAGACAGCCTACCTCGAAGCTGGAGAACGACAGACCGCGCAGCTCAGCGCCTTACTCAGGGCACTGGAGAGCCGGTGGGAGGGAGATACCGGCTTTCAGCTGCCGTCCGCCGAGCACCAGCAGCTCATTCGCCTGATCGAGCGGGC
>CAZASU010000133.1:0-5755 GCA_964487785.1 uncultured Gemmatimonadaceae bacterium
CGGGCAAGCTCGGCCGCCCCCCGATCCGTTTGCCCCGCCCGCACAACCATGACCACCCCGTCAGCCGAGGCGGCCAGGGTAGCCGCATCCGCGCTGACCAGAACTGGCGGCGTGTCGAGCAGAATCACATCGAATTCGACCCGCAGCTGCTTCAGCAGCCCACGCAGGGTCGCCGGCTCCAGCAACTCCGGCGTGTGCTGGGCATCGGCTCCGCAGGGTAGCAGGGAGAGCCGCTCGATGCCAGTTCCGCGTATTGCAGCCAGACGGTGATTCACCGCGGCGGGCAATGGGGAGTCAGCTGAGCCGGCACGCAGCAGGTCCATGAGCCCCGGTGCACGGGAGGCGCGGAACACCCGGTGCAGGCGGGGCCGATGAATGTCGCAATCCACCAGCAAAACCCTGGCTCCGCCACGGGCGAAGGTGACGGCGAGATTCGCGGCGATCAGCGTCTTTCCTTCCTGAGGCGCGGCGCTGGTCACCACCAGGGTACAGGGCCCGTCGCCCCACAAGAACGCCAGGCTGATCCGCAACATCCGGAACGCTTCGGTCTCGCTGGAGAGAACTCCCGGCGGCGCGAACAGGACCTCCGAGGAAAAGCTGCTCCCGTTGCCGTTGTGGCCATTGCCGTTGTGGCTCTTTCCCGCCGATAGCGCGCGCATGCCGGCGCCGCCTGGGTTGAGCCGCAGGATCCTGGGAATGATTCCCAGCTCCGTGGTCCCAATGAGATCGTGCAGCTCCCTCGGGCGCCTGACTGCGTTATTGGTTACGTCGGCCAGCACTGCAGCCGCGCATCCGAACAGAATGCCGAGCAGGAGCCCGATGCCTAGCTCGGCTCGGCGCGGCATTCCGGCTTCGCGATAAGGAAGCGGAGCCAAGTCGAGGATCTCGATGTCGGCGGCGCCAAGCGCTTCCGAGATCCGGGCCTTCTGGTACGCCTGACGAAGGGCGTCGGTGGTGGTCCGCAATACCGCCACCCGGCGATCCAGGGTTCCCTCCACCGCCTGTTGCGCCGGTAAGCCTTTAATCGACCGTGCGCCGCTCGCCTGCTGATCCGACAGGACCGCAATTCGTGCGTCGAGCGCCGCGATGCGGGCCTTAACGGCTCCGGTCAGCTGTTCCTGGGTTGTCTCCAGCAGCGTGGTAAGCTGCACGACATCGGGATGGGTGGCGCGGCTCCGCCAGGGGCCGGTGGTGAGCGAGTCGAGCCGGGCGCGATAATCGATGAGGCGACGTTGGAGCTGCCCCAGCGTCGAGTCAGAAGCTACTTCGGGCGAAAACGCCAGCGCCTGGAATGCGGCGTCGGGTGCATCCGGTCCCGCTCGCCTGATACGCTGCAGCAGGGCTCCAAGCACGCGGCGATCGGCGACCAGCTCGCCGCGCCGCGCCCCACGCGACGCTGCGGTGGCCTGCTCCGCGGAGAGATTGTCTCGGGAACTTCCCATCTGCTGAGTGCCCCGGAATGCGCTAAGCTCGGCCTCCGCCAGAGTCAGCATCGAGTCGGTTACCCGAAGCTGCTCGCCCAGGAACTCGCGCCGCCGGCCCGACTGTTCCTGGGCGGAATGGCCGTTGGCCGCCTGGAACAGCCGGGCAAGCTGATTGGCGAACTGCTGAGCCCGCGCCGGATCGGAGTCCACATACTTGACGTCGATCACGTCGGTGCCGGGCCGGGGCACAATCTTCAGCTTCTCGAGGGCATTGTCGATGGCCACGTCACGCGACTGTACCACGGCAATCGTATAGCCGACCGGCGGAACCTCGGGTACAGTGAGGCCGACCGGTCCGAGACGCAGGCGTTCTCCGAAGGCCGCCTCCGCCTCGCCACCGCGCGAGCGGGCAAGCACGCCATACTCCGAGAACCGAAATATCAGGGTATCCACCGTAGCGCCGGCCGCCACGGTCACCTGCTGAAACGCGCTGGCCGGGAAGCGCCGACCGATGAGTGGGGCACCAGAAGTGTAGGGCGCGGCGGGTTGCAGTCGGAGACCGAGGGAGTCTACCACGGCGCCTACCAGCGTACGGCTGGAGAGGATCTGTACCGCTGAGAGCAGAGGGTCGGCCGGACGCTCCAGCGTCTGGGGCGCGTTCTCTACCCCGCTCGTGAGCGTACGGCGCTCACTGGCGATCCGGATTACCGACCGGGCACGATATTGCGAAGGGCTCCCCATGACCAGGAGAGCCGTGATGGCCAGCGTCACTCCTGCCACCACGAGGAACAGAGCAAAGTTTTCTCGGACCAAACGCAGCAGATGGACCGGCGTGATGCCCTCACCCTGGAGCGCCGGGTCCGTCACTGCCGGAGTAGCCGAGCTCGGCCTGGCTTCCAGAGCGGAATCGTCTCGTGCGCGGGATCCGGAGCGACGGTCACGCATCGTTTGGGCTCATAGGGACTGTCGTGGATGTCGGCCGGATCCCACAACAAGAGGGGCCGGCATGCGGAGAACGGGCAACATCGAGAACTGCAAGTCTCTGCACTCTCTGACGCTCCTGCGGCACGTGTATGTTGTTTCCCAGAGGCGATCGATCGAATCCAGCGCCGCCGGTCCCTATGGGAGGCTGAAGCCAGGATGGCCATCAGACAGTGGGCGACTCTCCTTGCATCGCTTATGCCGCTGGCGGGCTCCGTTCCGGTGCTGTGGGTGGCCTTGGCTACATCGGTGCCGGTGCGCTACTACGTGGCTCCCGGGGGGTCGGATACCAACCCCGGCAGCGCTGGTGCTCCGTTCCGAACCATACAGAAGGCAGCCGATGTGGCCGGTGCGGGCGATACGGTCATCGTTCGACCCGGCACCTATACCGGTGGAAGCCGCATGGTGTCAGTCACCAGAAGCGGCACGCCGGGCCACCCCATCACCTTCCTTTCCGAGCGTCGGTGGGGCGCCATTCTGGACGGCCGGGATCAGAGTCTCGCCGCGTGGTACTTCGACGCCGGGGTGGGCCACATCAGGGTTGAGGGATTCGAGATCCGGGATCTTCAAGAGCACGGATTCGATTTTTACGGCGGCCGCGTGCACGACATAGCCATCGTCCGGAACCACGTGCATCACGTCGGGCGGAACTGCACCGATACCAGCAACGGTCGAACCGGCGCCTCACTCGGAGCCGGCGCCCGCCGGGTGACCTTCGACGGAAATGTCTGGCACCATATCGGCCGGTACGCCCCCGGGGAGCAAGGTTGTTCCCCACGAACCGAGTACTACAAGAACCACGATCACGGCATCTACGTGGCGGATGCCGATGGGATCACGATCAAGAACAACATTTTCTATGGATTCGGGCGCGGTTGGCCTGTCCACCGCTACTCGTCACGCAACTCCCTCGCTCGCGGGCTCACCATCGTGAACAACACGTTCGTGGGTCAGAACTCCTATCGCCCGGGCCACATTATCCTGGCCAGCCCCACCGAGCGCCTCAGAATCGAGAACAACATTTTCCATGGACCGAAGACGGCGGCGCTCTATTTCGAAAACCTGCGATTTCCCGGCGCCTCGGTGCGGCACAACATGGTGTATGGGGGCGTCACGACGGTGGGCAGGCCGCGTGGCGTGACCTTCTCCCGGAACTGGGAGAGAACCGATCCCCGGCTCCGGGAGGTGCCTGATTTCCGGCTGCGGTACGATAGCCCGGCGATCGATGCCGGGCTCCCGCTGGTGGAGGTGCCGGAGGACGCGGATGGCGTGGCACGCCCGCGGGGCGCCGGCTACGACCTCGGCGCCTACGAACGCTAATTCACGTCAAATGCCCGCATCCACATTTCCAACGCCAGGATCCGGAAGAGGCTGCCATACGCCTCGGGATTGGCGGCGGCGGAGGCTGGGGACCGATACCACTGGCGGAGCGGCGCGGGATCCACGAACCGCTCGCATCGGAGGTTCCCCTCGATAAGCTCAGTCACCAGCGGCCGCAGCTCGCCATCCAGCCACCGGCTGTCGGGCGCCGCAAATCCCAGCTTGGTCCTTCGGAGCCGTACTGCCTCGGGCATGAGGCCCCGGGTGGCTTCTCGAACGGCAAATTTGCTGGTGCCGCCCTGGATCTTCAGATGATCCGGCAGGGATAGACCGTACTCAACCAGCCTGTGGTCAAGCAGGGGCACTCGGGCCTCGATGGAAAACGCCATCGACGAGCGGTCTTCCATTCTGAGAAGAAGCGGGAGCGTATCGACCAGAATGTCTTCGACCTGAACTGCCTGCATGGTGGTCCAGCCATCCTGGCGAGCGCCACCGGTTGCGTGCCGCCACCAGCGGGTCGCCGGCGTGCTCTCGTGGTCGATGGCGCTATCCCAGTCGGCGCGGAGCACCTGCTGGAGCAGCGAGTCTACTCCAAGCAGAGAGCGCAGCCGGTTGGGTAGATAGCGGTACCCTTTCCGGAGGTCGAGAAGGTAGAGGTCTCGCTGCAACACGCTGGCCCATGCCTCTCGGGCCATTGTGCCGAGCCGGCCGGCCCGGGCGAGTGAAGCGAGATACGCGTAGCGGAACTTGGCGTAGCCGCCAAAGACTTCGTCACCCCCCTGTCCATCGAGCAGTACCTTGACGCCCGCCTCCCTGGCGGCGCGCATGACCCGCCATTGGGCGTAAAAGCTCAGGCTGGAAAACGGCATGTCCTGGTGCCATGCCATCTGACCGAAGACGTCCCAGAAATCCGACGCTGACGGAAAGACCAGGTGGGGTGTGGCGCCGATCGAGTTGGCCACCTGGAGCGCGTATCCTCGTTCGTCCAGCTCCGGATACTCATAGCACGATGTGAAGGTGTTGAACTGATCCCCCAGGGCGGACGCCGCGGCCGGCTGCTCCCGCCAGATCTTGCCTATCAGTCCGACCACCGCGGAGGAGTCGAGCCCGCCACTCAGGCAGCTGCCCGCGCGTACGTCGCTGATGAGGTGGGAACGAGTTGTGCTCTCCAGCATATCTCGCAGCGTGGCCACCCTGGTGCTGTCGTCCACCCCGGCACCGAGGGGCGCTGGAGCCGGCTTCCAGTAGCACCAGCGGGTGACCTGGCGGCCGACAACGTCGAGCGTCAGGGCATGTGCGGCGGGGAGCGCCAGCACGTCACGAAAGATGGTACGCTCGCGGTAGTCGCAGTTGCCGTGCATGAGGAAACCGAGCACGGCCTCGTCATCCGCCGCCGCCTTCAGGCCGGGAAAGGGAAGCAGTCCCTTGATCTCCGAAGCGAAGATGAAATGGTCCTCGGGCGTGGCGTAGTAGAACGGCTTGATGCCGAGGCGGTCTCTGGCGCAGAAGAGCCGGCCACGCGCTCCGTCCCATATCCCGAAGGCGAACATCCCATCCAGTCGCTGGAGGCACTCTTCGCCCCACTCGAGGTAACTCTGGAGCAGCACCTCGGTATCGGTGCGGGTGTTGAAGTGGCGGCCGCGACTTTCGAGCTCTGAGCGGAGCTCCTGGTGGTTGTAGATCTCCCCGTTAAACACAATCCAGGCGCCGCTGGCCTCCGCGGACATCGGTTGCAGTCCGCGGTCGGAGAGATCCAGGATTGCAAGCCGGCGGTGGCCCAGCGCAACGCGAGCTGGAGGGGTGGAACGCTGTTGGCTGGTGTGCCGGAGGAAAGCGGAACAGAAGCCGTTCGACTCGGGCCAGCTGACGATAAAGCCCTCGCCGTCCGGGCCCCGGTGGGCCTGCACGTCGTTCATCCGCTGCAAGACGCGGAGGTCGACCGGGCGTCCGTTCAGTGCCACTATCCCTGTAATGCCGCACATCCGGCTGTACCCCGCTGGTGGTCAGTAGGTTGCGACGAAGTCGGGCCG
>CAZASU010000134.1:0-2162 GCA_964487785.1 uncultured Gemmatimonadaceae bacterium
GCGGATGCCGCCGAGCAGGCGGGGGCCGGACTGATTGATCCGCTTCATCTCGGCGAAGTAGCGCGGCGGCTCAGGCTGGCCCGCGAGCACCGTGCGCACGAATTCCGACTCGTCGGTCATGCCGAAGGCCCAATTGAAGCGCTTCTCGTACCCCAGTGTCGTCTGCGGCACCGCCCCAAGCGACTTGCCGCACACGGACCCCGCGCCGTGCCCGGGCCAGATCTGGAGATAATCCGGCTGGGTCCGGAACCGCTGCAGCGATCGGAACAGCTGGCGGGCGCTGTCCTGCATCGTTCCCCGTACTCGTGCGGCACGCTCGAGCAGATCCGGACGCCCCACGTCTCCCACGAAGATGAAATCTCCGGTGAATGCGCCCATCGGCTCCGAAGCAGTCGCAGTATCCGTCACCAGCAGGGTCAGGTGCTCGGGCGTGTGCCCGGGAACATGCAGTACCTGAAGCTCCACCGTTCCAACCCTGATGCACGATCCCTCGCGCAACGGGGTTGCACCTGCCTCGGTCGAGTATCCATAGCGCCAGGTGTCCCCACCGGCGTCAGACAGGTACAGACGTGCCCCGGCGCGATGGGCCAGCTCGCGAGCGCCGGACACGAAGTCGGCGTGAATGTGGGTCTCGGTCACATGGGCGACCCTCAGCCCTTCGGCGTCCGCCGCCTGGAGATAGGGATCGATGTCTCGGTTGGGATCCACCACCAGCCCCTCGCCGGTCGTGGCGCACCCGACGAGATAGCTGGTCTGGGCGAGCTTGGGGTCGTAGAACCGTTTGAAAAGCATCCAGGGATGGGCTATTGGCTATTGGCTATGGGCTATGGGCTGCCTGCCTCGCGCCTTGACCGGCCAGCTGGTCTCCACCGCGGTGCCGCGAACCCCATAGATCGTTTCGTGCAAGTGAACGACGATGCAGGCGTGGTTGGGCACCACGCGGACCTGCTCGCCCACAGCGGGCCGCCAGCCACTGTGCCCGAGGTCGAGGATGCCGTGCTCCTCGGAAAGTCTTTGCACGGTGACCTCCGGCCGGTCCAGCAGAGCACCGTACCCCTCGCCGTCTCGATTGGGCGGCTCGCGGCCCAGCGCCTTGCTGCCGGCATCGATCACGGCCTGGCCCGGAACGGCAGTGCTCACCACAGTGGCCAGCACGGTGAGAGCGCAGTCGCTCCACTCGCAGGCGCCGATCTGAGCCGTGATCCGATCGTTGTAAACGTAGGTGCCCGGCCGGAACTCGGTCACCCCAGTGATCTCATGGGTTCGCCAAACAGTCGGAGTCGAACCGCCGCTCACTACCCCTGGCTCAAGGCCGGCCTCCTGCAACCTTCCAATCACCGTTTGAAGCGCGGTGCTGAGCCGCTCGAGCTCGGCGGCGTGGTCGCCGACCGGACCGCGGATGTGTCCCGGATAGAAGGTGATGCCGCGGTACACCAGTGGTGGCAGCGCAGCCACCCGGCGGGCCAGGGCGAGGATGTCCTCCAGGGCGGCAAGTCCGACTCGGCGCATTCCGAGATCCAGCTCCAGGTAAACGCCGACGGTCCGGCCACACTCCCGGGCTGACCGGGCCAGCTGCTCGGCCACCAGCGCTGAATCGAGCGCCACCGTGAGGTCGAGCCGTGCTGGAAGCTCCATTAACCGTTCGAGCTTCGCTGTCCCCACAGGCGGGTATGCGAGTAGAATGTCGTCGGCGACCTCAGCCATCACCTCCACCTCGAGCAGCGTGGCACAGGTCAGTCCGACGGCCCCCCGGCGCAGCTGCTCGGCCGCAATGCGCGGCGACTTGTGCGTCTTGGCGTGGGGGCGGAGGGCAAGCCGGTGCGAGCGGGCGTATACCGCCATCCGATCGAGGTTGCGCTCGAGACGATCGAGGTCCACCAGCGGGACCGGCGTCTCGAGGCCTTCGGCGCTATGAATCCAGCCGTTCATAGCTCCATGATCTCCTCACCTCCGAAGGTATGCAAGCGTTCCGTTGACCGTTACAGCTCCGGGCTGCCGTTCTCCCGAAGCAACGCCGCCGGCGACTCGCTGATCGGCCTGCCGAACGACTCCCGACTGCCCGCGACGATGACCGTCGATCTGCTGGTGCGCCGTCCGCTGCGGCTTGGCGGCGGGCGTGGCGGCGTGTATCTGGATGTGAGAAACCTGCTGAACCGGCGGAA
>CAZASU010000134.1:2262-5654 GCA_964487785.1 uncultured Gemmatimonadaceae bacterium
CGGAAACGGCTACTTCGAAGGACGGGACGAGCTGTTTCCGCTCTACCTGGCAGCCGCGCAGGACTTTACTCAGCCCCTCTTTGCGTATGGCACGCCCCGACTGGTGCGGCTGGGGGTGGAGTTCCTCTTCTGAGCGAGGTCTTCCTCCAGCAGAATTTTGTTGATGGCCATAGCGGCCTCGGTACCTTCCGCGGCGGCTACGATCACGAACTGCGCATTCTTGGAGGCATCGCCCGCCACGTACAGGCCGGGGACGTTGGTGACTTCGCAGCTTCCGGTATCCACGGTGCCCTTGGCATTGAAGGTGACGCCGAGCGCGGCTGCGAGGTGTGATCGTTGGTGCTGGCCCGAGCAGAAGAAGAGGGCGCGGCGGCTCAGCGGGTCGCCCTCGGCGAAGACGACCCGGTCCAGCAGCCCGTCACCGCCCTCCAAACGGACCACGCGATCTTCCCGCACTTCGATGCCGGCTTGCCCCAGCTGCTGCTCCTCCTCCTCTGTCAGGCCGCCGGGGCCGCCGGTACAGAGCACCACGTCGTCGCTCCACACCGTGAGCGCCAGGGCGAGCGCCGTGCCCGGCTCGGCACGGCCATAGACCGCGAGCGGCTGGCCGCGCCACTCCCATGCGTCGCAATAGGGGCAGTGGTGCACGCTCTTTCCGTAAAGCTCCCGGAAGCCATCGATGTCGGGTACTTCATCCACCACGCCGGTGGCCAGCAGCAGCTTGCGGGTGCTCAGCCGGAGGCCACCGTCACAAACTACGCTGAACCCGCCGGAGGTTCTCCTGACATCGACGACCTCGCCGCGGTGAAACTCCACCGTGGGATAACGCGCGATATCCTCACGAGCCAGGCGGAGAAACTCACCCGGATGCATTCCGTCCCGGGTGAGATACCCGTGCAGTCCGGAGGACTGCGCGTTTCTGGGCTCACCGGCATCGCACACCAGGACGGTGCGCTGGCAGCGGCCCAGCATGAGCGCCCCGCTGAGGCCGGCCGGCCCGGCTCCAACGACGATGCAGTCGTACGTCACCGAGCGGTTGGGCTCGGCCGGCGAGCGCGGGAGCCGGTTACGACCTCGCCCGAGTCCATGACCTGCTTGAGCCGGCGCAGATCGTCTGCCACCTGTTTCGAGGGTTCCTCGCCGAGGAGCTTGGCGAAGGCGACACCCATCCTGCCGGCCGGAGGCTCATAGCTCATCACCACGCGAACCTCGGTACCGGCCCCGTCGGCTGACGGCGCGAAGTGGACCGAGCCCGCATTGTTGATCTCGGAACCCCGAAGGGACCGCCAGGCGATCAGCTCGTCGTCGATCTCGTTGTGGATGACGGCATCCCACTCCGCTCGGGTCCCGGCCGGTCCCTTGGCCACCCAGTGCGACCGAGTCTCGTCGATCACCGTAACCGCCTCGAGGTGATCCATGAATCGGGGCAGGTTCTCGAAGTTTCGCCAGAAGCGGTAGACCTCGAGCACCGGGCGATTGATGGTGACACTCTGCTCAACCTTGGTTCCCTGCCCCCGGCCAACGCTCGCCACCGGGCTGTCGTGCTCCCGGATCTCCCGGCGGGTCAGTCCGCCCAGCGCGCGCCTGGTCGGGCCACGTCCCGTAAGCGCCCGCGCGATCAATCCGGTGGCCACCGGAAACAGGATTGGCCGGAGCCGGCGTTTGCGGAGGCTCAAGGCGACCAATGCTACGCCGGCAAGACCGGACACCAGGCGCTCGGTCTTTCCCACGTTCGACTCTCCCCGGTCTTTATGCCTTCGGAGATTCTCCCACCGTTCGCTCGTATCGCCGCCATTGTATGTCGATGCCATGTGACCATCCTGTTCAATTTGGGTGTAATTATCCGCAACTTACGGCTGAGCTTCCTTGCCAGGTGTTCCACTCCTGGTAATAGACTCGAGCAGTGATTTCATGCGTCCGAGGTCTTCGTTCACTTTGGCCCTGGGGTCCGAGCCGAGCAGCTGGGCTACCGCCTCGCCGGCTCCGCCCGCGGGTGGGTGGTAGCAGAAGCGCAGGTTTACCCGTGTCCCGGTTCCCGCCGGGGCAAAGCGGATGATTCCGGCATTCTCCAGCATCGAGCCGGCCTCACTTCTCCAGGCAATCACCTCTTCAGCGGCCTGCTGGGTCAATACCGCGTTCCACTCGATAGGCAGGCCGCCCGGCCCGCTGACACTCCAGTGGGAGCGCCCGCCACCCAGGTCTTTGACCTCTCTGACATGGGACATGAAGAGCGGAAAATTCTCGTAGTTGCTCCAGAAGGCGTACACCCGGTCGAGCGGTGCGCCGATGTAAAGCGTCTTCTGGATATCCACAGCGCGGCGGCGGTCAACCGGGGAAACCCCCGGTAGGGCCAGCCTGCCCCGCCTTGCCGAATCCAGCAACAGGCCGGTTCCCAGGGTTCGGACCATGGTGGCCAGCTTGCCGCGCCGGGTGAGTCCGTACAGGGCGAGAAGGCTGCCGGCCACCTTCAGGGCGGTACCGCCGGCACCCGATGCGCCTCCCCCGCCCGCGGTCGATCCCAGTGTCGCCTCACTCAGGCCCTCGAGGTCGCCGATCCGGGAGCCGTAGCTTTGCGGCCGGAAGGCCAGCGTCTGGGGCGAGCCGGCATCGAGGGTGTGACGAATCTCATTTAGGAGCGGCCGGAGCCGCTTGCTCAGCCGCTCCCGGCGGATCTCTCCCCGTTCCGGATCGAGCAGATACACCATCCCCGCGCCGACGGTCACCCCGCCGATGAACGCCTTGGTACCCATTTGTCCCTCCTGCTGAGTCGGAGTCCGGAGTCAGGAGTCGGGAGTCTGGAGTTGGGTCTCGAATTTCTTCGAGTTTCTTTATCCCGATCCGACTCCCGACTCCTGACTCCTGACTCCTGACTGGCATACTAGAGAAACTCACTATTTGCCGTCAGTCTTCTGTGACGGTACTCACACGGTTTGAGAGGTCGCAACTCGAAATGACAGCATCGATGGACGGCTTGACCCGCAGCTGATGGACCGGATCACCGAGACTTCCCTGATTGGCAGATTTTGCTGCGGGGTCCATCGTGAGGCTCGATTCTGAGCGCCGCGCTCCTGCAAGCGTCAGTGGGAGACGACCCCAGAGCCGCGCAAACTGCGCCGGCGCTCGAGCCAGCTGCCGGTTGCCGCGCCGACCAGCCCCGCTACCGCGGCCGTGCCGGTCCCGACCGCAATGGCGTAGGCAAAGACGCGCGGCTCGGTGATAACCTGGCCCAGCGACCCCGGGCCGGCCAGCCAGGCGGCGAGTGGTCCCGCCGTGGCGTCGAGAAAGCCGACGATGGCGGCGGCCAGGACACCCGCCGCGAAGCTCGCACGCCAGGCGCCTACGAACCCCACCAGGACGTACACCAGCAGCGAGACCACTCCGAGCGGCGAGTA
>CAZASU010000135.1:0-5531 GCA_964487785.1 uncultured Gemmatimonadaceae bacterium
GCACGTGCCCTCGCTAAAGGAAATTGCTCTCCAGGTCCTCGCGCTCCCCCGTGAAGCCGGAACGCCCGAGGCGGCGAAAGCGCGCGAGCTCGTCGCCGCATACCTCACCGGCCTCGGTTTCACCGTGGTTTCGCAGAGTTTTACCTTCGCCCCATCCAGCCTCCGGGCGTTTCCCATCTTCGGCGCCGGGCTCGGCGGCCTGGCCCTGGTGCTGTTTCCGTTCCTGGCTTCCGATAGCCTCCCGACTTGGGCTGCCCTCGCAGTATGGATGACCGGCCTCCTGGCGCTTACCATCGTGGCCACCGGTGTCGGCCTGGGGTGGGTGCACCTCGGTGAGGGACTTCGTGAGGATGCCAACCTGATCGCGACTCGAGGGCAGAGCCCGCCGCGTCGGTGGGTGGTGGCCCACCTCGACTCCAAGGCCCAGGGCCACTCCATGGCAGGCCGGCTGGTGGCGGTCTGGATAGTGGGGCTCGCCATGGTGGCGCTGACCGCACTCGCGCTCGGTCGGCTCTCAGGGCCGCTCTCGCCCGGGTGGGCCGGTTCTGGAGCGGTGTTGGCGGCCCTGGCCGGCCTCCTCGCGGGACGCGGCCGGCTCAGCGGTCGCTCGCAGGGCGCCCGGGACAACGGGACCGGAGTCGTTGCGGCCCTGGCCGCCGCGGCCGCACCGGATTCGACCGTGGGCATCCTTATCACCGGCGCGGAGGAATTCGGCCTGGTAGGAGCCCGCGTGTTTGCACGGCTCTCGACGGATCTGGCTGATACCGAGTTCGTGAACGTCGATACCGTGGACCAGGAGGGGACGCTGTACCTGGTAAGCCACGACGCGGCGGGCGAGCGCCTGGCCCGCGCGGTGGAGCCGCAGCTGTCGGTCGTGGGGCTGCCTATGCAGCGTCGCCGCCTGCCGATGGGAATCTTCGTTGACAGCGCGCCCCTGGCCCGGGTTGCGCCGGCCGTCACCGTCGGACGGCTGACCTGGCGCACCTTGCGATGCATCCACACCGCGGCGGATACCACGGCCGGGCTATCCTTCCGCGCCGCCGAACAGGTCGGCAAGGCCATCGCATCGAATTGACGTTTCCCGGGGGGCACGATAGGTTTGCCCGAGGATTCAGGAGCCCCGCAAGGGGCTCTTTTGTTGTTTCATCGGGGGAGCCGACATGTTCGACGAGAAGACCACCTGCATGGTGGTTGTCGGGGCACAATGGGGAGATGAGGGCAAGGGAAAGCTCGTCGATGTGCTGGCCGAGCGGGCCGACTTCGTGGTCCGTTATCAGGGCGGGGCCAACGCGGGCCACACTGTCGTGATCGGCGACAGCCAGTTCGTGCTCCGTCAGATACCGTCTGGCATCCTGCATCAGAGCGTCACCTGCGTTATCGGCAACGGCGTGGTGCTCGAACCGGAAAACCTCTTTGCCGAGCTCGATCAGCTGCACGCCCGCGGCATCGACACCACCGGCCGGCTATTCGTCTCCGATCGCGCGCACCTGGTGCTTCCGTATCACAAGCTGCTCGACGCCGCTAGTGAGCGAAGCCAGAACCTCGGCACCACCGGCCGCGGCATCGGGCCCGCCTACGAGGACAAGTACGGGCGCCGGGGAATCCGGGTCACCGATCTACGCCGGGTCGAGTGCGCCCAGCAGTTGCTGACCGACCGGGTGGAGCGGGCGAACCGGCTGCTGGCCATGATGGGGAGCAGCGAGCGCGCCCGGTACGAGGATCACGCCGAGCTGCTACAGCGCCTGGCGCCGCGATTGCTGCCGCTGGCGGCCGACACCGGCCTCATGGTGCACCGTGCGATCCGGGCCGGGCGTCGGGTACTTCTCGAGGGGGCACAAGGCGCACTCCTGGACGTGGATCACGGGACTTATCCCTACGTGACCTCGTCCAACACGACCGCGGGTGGCGCCGCGGTAGGAGCCGGTATCGGGCCGACAGCGATCAACGGGGTGCTCGGCGTGGTGAAGGCCTATACCACCCGGGTGGGGAATGGACCTCTGCCGACCGAGGCCGAGAGCCCCTTTGGCGAGCGCCTGCGCGAGCTGGGCGATGAGTTCGGCTCGGTCACCGGACGGCCCCGCCGCTGCGGCTGGTTCGACGCCACGGTCGTCCGCTATGCCGCCCGGGTGAACGGCCTGACCGGGCTTGCGGTCACCAAACTGGACGTGCTCGACTCATTCGCGGAGATCCCGGTCGGCATTGCGTACCAGCTGGATGGCGAGAGGTGTGAGGAAGTGCCGGCCGAGGTGGAGGCCCTTGGGCGGGTACGGCCGACCTACGAAGTGCATGCCGGCTGGCAGCAACCCACTGGCGCCGCGCGACGGCTAGCGGACCTCCCTTCCGGGGCACGAGCGTACCTCGACCGCCTGGAGGCGCTGTCCGGGGTGCCGGTGCGGTATGTGAGCGTGGGGACCCGGCGCGACCAGATTATTGAGGTATGAACACCGTTAACGCTTTTGAGGTCCAGTGATGGAAGAGACGGCTCTTTTGGTGATCGGCGCGGGGCCTTGTGGGCTCGCAACCGGGATCGCGGCCAGGCACGCGGGCCTCACCTGCGTGCTGCTCGACCGCCGCACGGTGGTGTCTACCATTGAGCGCTACCCGCTGGCGATGACATTCTTCTCCACCCCCGAGCGGATCGAGATCGGTGGGGTCCCATTCATTGCTAGCCACGAGAAGCCCACCCGGCAGGATGGGCTCATTTACTATCGCCGTGTCGCGGAGCATTACCGGCTGGACATCCGGCCGGGGGAGGATGTGGGTGAGGTCACCAGGGCGCCGGACGGCTCCTTCCGGGTCCAGGTCGCCCGGCGCCACGACAGCAAAGCCTACCGGGCCTCGGCGGTCGTCTTCGCCACCGGCTACTACGACAACCCCAACTACCTCAGGGTTCGCGGTGAAGACCTTCCTCACGTGAGGCACTACTTCGTCGAGGGCCACCCCTACTGGCATCAGCGGGTGATCGTGATCGGAGCGGGCAACAGCAGCGTCGACGCGGCGCTCGAGTGCTGGCGCGCAGGGGCGACGGTGACGCTGGTGCATTTTGGCGAGGGGTTTGACCGCACGGTAAAGGCGTGGGTGCTGCCCGACATCGTCAATCGGGTGAAAGAGGGGAGCATCGCCGTGCGTTGGCGCTCCCGAGTGCGGGCGATCACACCGACTCACGTCGACGTGGTGTCAGACGAGAGCGGGGCCGGGGAGATGATCGCGGCGGATGCCGTTCTCGCCATGACGGGGTATCATGCCGACACCACCCAGCTGCACCGGCTCGGCGTGCCGGTGGACCCGGTGACCGGCGTCCCGGCCCACGACGAGGCTACGATGGCAACACCCATACCCGGGTGTTATCTGGCGGGGGTCATTGCGAGCGGAAACGACGCGAACCGGTTGTTCATCGAGAACGCCCGCGGTCATGGCGACCTGATCGTGCGGCACCTGTTGCAGTCGGGCGCCGGGGCTAGGCCGGCACCGTCGCCATCCGCTGGTCCCACTGCCGCATCATCGCGATGAACGCCTGAGCAATACCCGGATCAAACTCGACGCCCGAGCGGTCCTGGATATAGGCCAGGGCGCGCTCGGATTCCCAGGCCTCGCGGTAGGGGCGGTTGGTCCGTAGCGCATCGTAGACGTCGCAGACGTGGACCAGCATGCTGGCGTACTGGGCCCCTCTCGCGTCGTGAAGGGGTGGGTAGCCTCCCCCGTCCAGCATCACGTGGTGCTCGTAGGCCACCACCGCGGCGAGCTCCATCGGCTCCGGGCTCGCCAGGAGCATTCGGGCACCAACGATGGGATGCTCCCGGATGACCAGCCGTTCGGTGTCGGTGAGCTTCCCTGGCTTCACCAGAATCTCCCGTGGGATGCAGGTCTTGCCCAGGTCGTGCAGCAGCCCTGCCACGCCAAGGGCGCGGACGGTCGCATTGCCCAGGTCGAGGTACTCCCCCAGGGCCATCGCGAGTACCGACACGTTCATTGAATGCGTGGTCGTGTACTGGTCGAACTCCTTGAGCTGCAGGAGCGGCAGCACCATAGCCTGCTCTGCATGCATCGCAATGGACAGCGACCGCACCACCGCATCTGCCTCGACCATGGGGATCCTGGCGCCGTTCTGAATCTCCTTGTGGACCCAGTCCATGGTATCCCGCTCCTCCCGGAGCGTGTAGGTCATTGCCACCACCGGCATGGCCGGCTCGAGCCGCAAGATCTCGCTCGGGCCCTGGCCCTGGCCCAGCGTCACCTGCCCGTAGCGGATTGGCGACTCGCCCATCTGCCAGATGTCACTGCTCGACCCCGGGCGGATCCCCAGACGGATCGCCATGTGAGACAGAAACCGCCCGAACTGATCGATATCGACCGGGCTGAGGATTTCTATTCGCTCCACGCCGGCCCGCACCAGCCGGCTGCTCCACTCCCAGCCCTCCAGCTCGTGCACCACCTCGGATCCGAACACGACCTCGCCCGAGAGGAAGGTGAACTGAAGCTTCGGGTCAAGTTCCTGGAGCTCCCGCAGCCGCTCGAGCGCCGTCTCCAGGCCACGAGTGGTCGCGGGGTGGTCGTCCCCGTACAGGCTCATCGTTGAGAGCGCCTGAGTGAGCGCTGTAAGGAAGCGAACTGGATCGGTCATGCGGCGGTCGAGCCGGCGGCGGCGCGAATTTCGGGATCCGAATGCAGCCGAGCGTGGGAGAGAACCGCAGTGGCCATTGGATGATCTCCCCAGTAACTCGCCAACCCGGCTACAGCTGCGAGCAGCTCCGGTGACTTCGATGGCAACCGACGTCCGAACCAGCGGCGGCGGTGCTGGGCCTGCGCCAGCAGGACCGTAAGCGCTACCGGTGTGCGGGTTCGCGCCAGGATTCGGAGGGCGGGCACCCGGATCTCCGCCGGTCGCCGCGGGTCCATCGCGATCTCTTCCAACAGGGATATCGCGTCAGGCGGACAGGAGTCGAGGGCTGCCCTGAGTGCCAGCCCAACGATCCCTTCATCCTCATCCGGAAGACCAAGCTGAATTCCTTCGGCCATATGGGCAGGCGACTCCAGCAGCAGCTTGATTCCCTCACGGCGGATTCGCGGGTCGGCGTGCGCCGCGTAGCTCAGCGGCGAGAACCCATCGGGCCAGCTGCCCAATCGGCCGATCAGCACCAGAATGTTGCGTTGGAGATACCAGGGAGCGTCCCGAAGCCGGGCGACGGCAACCTCACCGATACGCGGGCCAAGCGCCAGGAGCTGCTTCATGAGGGTGGCGCGAGTGGACCGATCGTCAGCGCGTCCAAGATGATCGAGCAACGAGTTGGCCGCCTCCATGCCAAGATGCCGAACCAGGATTTCGATGGCGTCCTGGTCCGGCGGATCCTGTACCAGCTCCGCCTCCAAACGCTCCGGGCTGGCTACATGGCGCCAGAGCGCCACTGTCGTCTCGGTCTGGGGCGCTGCCTCCAGCAGACCGGCAATCAGGCCGAGCTGACGGCGATTCAGCAGCCCTTCGGCGGCCGCATACACCGACGGCCCAAGGCAGTCCAGCTCCAGCGCCATCTTGA
>CAZASU010000136.1:0-5519 GCA_964487785.1 uncultured Gemmatimonadaceae bacterium
TGTTGCTGGTTCATGGCAGCGGCGATGACAACGTGCATTTCCAGAACAGTGAGGTTCTGATCAATGCCCTGGTGGCCGCCAACAAGACGTTCACCATGATGGAATACCCCAACCGGACTCATTGTGTCTGCCAGGGGAAAAACACCCAGCTCCACCTGTTCGAGTTGATCACTCGGTACCTCGACCAGAATCTCAAGTCAGCCCCGCGTCCGGCCGCTCCCGAGCGCGCCGCGGCCGGGGGCCGCTAGATCCTGACACCGAGGAACGATCGCATGGCGAGGCCGGGGTCCCAGACCTAGATTATCAAACTCCAGCCACCTGGAGCTTCCGTGACCTACGAAGAAATCGTCACCCTGCTGGGTTATGCGGGAGGACACGAGCATCCCGTTCGGATCACCACGACGGCGCGCACCGAAGTGGTTGGGATCCCGATGAGTGTGGACACCCACGTCACGGCTCACGAGGTCTATCTCAGGCCGGCCGGAGGTGATGACACCGAAATCGCGGTCTCCCTGGCCGCCATCGAAACGGTTGAGCTGGTTTAGCGCCCTTTGCGATAGTCCCGAAGAGATGGTTGTTTCGTTGTGAAACAATGGGAGGGCTCGGCCCGTAGGTCCGGGGTCGAGGCAGACATGGGTACGCACCGTGGTCGGAGAACGCAGACGGAATGGACGTGGAAGGCATACTCGCCATAACTCTGATTTTTGGGGGAGGTACCCTCTTCCTCCTCTCCATCAGCCCGGTGGGCAAGGCTTTGGCCGATCGCCTTCGGGGCCATGCGGAGCCGATGCAGGATCCTGAGCTCCTGGCCGAAGTGGATGCGCTCCGGCAGGAAGTGGCGGACCTGCACGAGCGGGTCGATTTCGCCGAGCGCGTTCTGCTCAAGAGCCACGATCGCAATGAGTTGGGGAAGGGAGAGAGTGCCGGATGATGATCCTCCAAGCGGTGCCCCCGGTCCCCCCGATACCGCCAGTGCCGCCGTTCGACCCGAATCTGCTCTTCATGAACGACGGTATCTCACCGGTTTTCGTTTTGATCCCGGTCGCCGCATTCATCGCGATCACCATCATTTTGTGGCCCATCATGCGGGCCTTTGCCCGTCGCTTGGAGAGAAAGGGGAACGTCGATTCCGCCCTCCGGGCGGAGGTGGAGCAGCTACACACCCGTCTGGTCGAGATGGATTCGCTGCAGTCTCGCCTGGTGGAGCTGGAGGAGCGGGTGGACTTCACCGAGCGTCTGCTGGCCCAGACTCACGACGCGCAAAAGGGCATGATCCGGGGAGAAACCCGGTGAGTGCCGGCCGTGGTGGAGGAACTATCAGCTTGGGAGCTTATCGATGATCACCCGTGAAGACATCCACTCCTGGCTCGACCGGCTCGATGGGGGCGGTCTTGCCGTGACCGAGGTCGAGCCTAACCTGTGGCTGACCCGGACCCCCGACGATGCCGAGGTGGTGGTTCATTACGCGCCGCCGGTGGTCATCCTCCGGGTCCGCGTGATGGAGCTGCCGGCCAGTGAGCCGCGCCGGGGGGAGCTCTTCCGCCAGCTGCTGGAGTACAATGCGCGCGAGCTGGTACACGGATCCTACGGTCTGGAAGGCAACCACGTGGTGCTCACCGACACGCTGGACCTGGAGAACCTCGACTACAACGAGTTCGAGGCCAGCTTCGACTCGGTCACGCTGGCGTTGGCTTCGCACCTCAGCGCGCTCGCGCCCTACCGGGAAAGGTGAAGCGTCATGGGACTCTTTGATCGGCTATCCGCGATGCTGAGGTCGAACATCAACGACCTCATCTCTCGGGCGGAAAATCCCGAGAAGATGCTGAATCAGCTGATTCTCGATATGAAGACCCAGCTGGCCAAGGCCAAGCAGCAGGTGGCCTCGGCCATCGCGGATGAGAAGAAGCTGCAGAGCGATGCCGAGGCCCTGAAGAAGCAGGCCGAAGACTGGGAGCGGCGGGCGATGATGGCGGTGCAGGAGGGCCGGGACGATCTGGCCAAGCAGGCGCTGGGCCGCTACAACGAGCATCTCCAGTCGGCCCAGCAGCTGCAGGAGACCTGGCTGCGCCACAAGGCCGAGAACGACCAACTCAAGGTCTCGCTCCGGCAACTCAACGACAAGATCGAAGAGGCCAAGCGTAAGAAGAACATCCTGGTCGCGCGCTCCAAGCGGGCCGAAGCCCAGCAGCGGATCCAGGAAACCATGTCGGGGCTGTCGGACAAGAGCGCGTTCGAATCGTTCGAGCGGATGGCGGAGAAGATCGAGGCCACCGAGCGCAGGGCCCTGGCCGCGGCGGAGCTGAACGAGGAGGTCTCGGGCGATTTGCTGGCCCGCCAGTTCGAGTCGCTGGAGTACAAAGGTAGCTCCGAGCAGCAGCTCATCGAGCTGAAGACGAAAATGGGCCTCCTGAGCCCGGGCGGGGGTAAAGCGGACTCGAGGCAGCTGGGAGCGGGCCGGGCGGACGTGCGCGACGCCGAGCTGATCGAGGAGGGGGACGAAGGGAAGGCGCGTTGACCCATTTGGGTGAAGCAGAACGGCGGCGAGGGTTCCCACTGGGGTGGGTTCTGCTCGCCATTATTCTTGTGGCCTTGGCTGTCCGCACCATCGATGTGCTTCTGGTGTTGTTCCTTGCCATCATCCTGTCAATCTATCTGGATGCGGTCTCCGGATTTTTACAGCGCCGCGGGGGTGTCCCGCCAGGGATAGCTCTCGCGGCGGCGGTCACGCTGACAGTGGGTGGGCTGGTCGGTGTGGTCTTCCTCATCGCGCCAGCCGTGTCGGCGCAAGTTCAGGACCTCATTGCCAATCTCCCACAGTTCCTGAGCGAGCTCGATCAGAGCATCAATCGCCTATTTCGGAGCATTCCTGTGCTCCGGCGTGGAGTCACCGAGGGGGGAGCGCCGGGTGTACTAGCAACGTCGGTCAACGAGCTGTTCGGCTTTCTCCGAGGGGCTGCCGTGCCGTACCTCAAGGGCGGCCTCGAGTTGATTATCGTGATGGTGAGCGTGCTGGTCATGGCGCTTTATCTCTCCAGGAGCCCCTCTACCTACGTCGAGGGCGTGGTGGCGCTGGTCCCGCCGACGCGTCGGCCGCTCGCTCGAGTCATCCTGTATGATCTCAAGCTGACTCTGCACTCCTGGGTGGTCGGTCAGATTATCGCGATGGTCGTGCTGGCAGCTCTCACGACGCTTGGTCTTTGGATCCTGGGTGTCCCCTACTTCCTGGCGTTCGGTATCTTTGCCGGAGTCGCGGCCATCGTGCCGTTCTTCGGCACCCTATTCTCGACCTTGATACCGGCTCTCTATGCACTGGGGGTGGCGGGGTTCCCCAAGGCGGTTGCCGTGACGCTGCTAGGGATAGGCGTGCATCTCATCGAGGCCAACTTCGTGGCCCCCGTGGTCATGCAGCGCAAGGTGAACCTGCCGCCGGTCATCACGATTGCCGGCGTGCTGCTGATCGGGAAGCTGTTTGGCCTGGGGGGCCTGATCGTCGCCGTGCCCATACTCGCGTTTGTCATGGTGCTGATCCGGCATATACTCCTCGGCGAGGTATACGGCGATCCAATCAGCGAGTTCAAACCCAGCGGCACCGTCCCGGCCGACGCGCCGACCACCATAACTTCTTAGCCCGTTGCCCCTGAATTCATGACCGCTCCGCGTTTCCTGATTCTGGCCGACGGCGACTTCGGCCCGATGACATCGAAGACCGCCAACTCCGTTATCCGTTATCTGCCCGAACGCACCGTCGGGGTCCTTGACCGGCGGCTGGCCGGAAAGACTGCCCATGACGTCCTGGGGTTCGGTGGGGGAATTCCGGTGGTCGGCTCGATGCGCGAGGGATTGGCCCTAGGACCGAGCGTCGTGCTGGTTGGTATCGCCCCGCAGGGTGGGCGCCTGCCCGACGAGTGGCGCACCTGGCTGGCGGAAGCGCTCGACGGGGGCTGCGACCTTTGGAGCGGGCTGCACACGTTCCTGGGCGACGATCCACTGCTCGCCGCCAAGGCCAAGGCGGGCGGCCGCCGGATATTCGATCTTCGGCGGCCTCCAGCCGATCTCCCGGTGGCGTCGGGAGCCGCCAAGGCCGTCGAGCCCTACGTCGTCCTCACGGTCGGAACCGACTGCAACGTGGGAAAGATGACGGCGCAGCTCCAGCTTGCCCGGGAGCTCAACGCCGGCGGCCTTCGCACCCGATTTGTCCCAACCGGGCAGACCGGCATGATGATCGAAGGCTGGGGTATTGCGGTCGATGCCGTGATCTCCGACTTCGTCGCCGGGGCCGCGGAGCGGCTGGTCCTTCAAGGTGCCGAGGACGCCGACGTGGTTCTGGTTGAGGGGCAGGGAAGCATCAATCACCCCGGCTACTCGGCGGTTACGCTCGGTCTGCTGCACGGTTCCTGTCCCGATGCCTTGATCCTGTGCCATCAACCGAGCCGGGAATACATCGGGGATTACCGGGAAGCGGCCTGGCTTCGGATTCCCCCGCTGAGCGAATACATCCGGCTGTATGAGACCATCGGTTCGGCGGTCCACCCGACCCGGGTCATCGGGATCTCGCTCAACACCTACGATCTGAGTGATGCGGCTGCGCGGCGAGCGTGTGAGGCGGCTACCCGAGAGACGGGACTGCCGGCCACCGATCCGGTCCGGTTCGATGCCGCGCCGTTGCTCGAGGCCGTGCGGAGAGGCCGGCAGGCCTATCTGACTTCCCGGCGAGGTCTGGTCCCCGCCTGATCCGGTGCGCGGAAAATCCATTCGGCGTGCACGGCCGGGGTGACGCCACCGCCCCGCACCGGGGCGATCGTGGCCCATGTTCCTGGGACCGCCTCTTCCGCTCTCACCTGACCTTCCCCTCAGCGAGCTGCTCGCCCGTGCCCGTTTCCCGGGGCCGTTGGGCGCCTGGGTGCGCCCCTGCATTCGCACCCTGCGCGTCCATCAACTCTCCCCACCTGCTTGCCGCTGGGTCCTCGCCAGCCCGGACCTCGGCTTTCTGCTCACCCGCTGTAACCACATCGCCATCCGGGAAGGCGAACGGCTCGTCGTGCTGGAGGCCGAGCGAGTGATCCACTGGCGTGCGCTCCAGGTGGCCACCGCAACACCCTACCTTCCGGGTCTTGCTCGGCTGCAGGGGTTGTTTCCCGAACTCCACGCCACTACCAGCGGATTTGTGGTGCCAGTGCGGAAGGAGTCTGCTGAAGAGGTGCTGGCCCTGTGCGTCGAGGAGGGCATGCTGGTCACTGGAAGTCGTATTGTTTACGCGAGGGCGGAAGGAAAAGCGGCGGAAGTAAAAGAGGCGGTACAGGCGGAAGGGGCGGAAGGCCGCTGACGAGCCCACCCTTCATCAAGTCTACCACCTCTTTACCTACCGCCTTAACGTTAGGGCTCGACCGCTCACTTCCTGGGTGGCCAAGCCGCGTTATTTCCGGGAGTTACCGTGCAGTTGCTGCTCTCGATCGGTGACATCATAGATCGTCTGGTCGAGATCCTGAGGCTCGACCGCGAGGGCATAGTCCGGGCAACGT
>CAZASU010000137.1:0-5518 GCA_964487785.1 uncultured Gemmatimonadaceae bacterium
CCCCACCACTCCAGCCGGGCCGGACCCGCCATGCCGAAGCCGTACACGTCCAGAATGCCCCCCCGAACGCTGAATTCGGCAACCTCGGTGACGGTGGGCACCCGACTGTAGCCCATCGTCTCGAGCGCGCGGGCCACCTCCGCAGGAGGCTGCCGCCCTCCCACGGCCAGCGTGAGGCGCAGGCGATCGAGCGCCACCGGGAGGAGGGTTCGCTCGGCGGTGGCGCGTGCCGTGGTCACCAGCACCCGCAAACGGCCCTGGAGCAGCGCCTGAATCGCCTCGGCACGCTCACCCGCGATCTCGTAGTGCGGCTCGTCTTCACCGAGAGCCTCACGCTGCGGGTAGAGGGCGGTAGGCTCGTCGGTGAGATGACTGAGATCAGTCAGCCATCGTTCGGCGTCGGCCGGCGTGGGAGCCACGATGGTGAGGAGGCGTTGAGGGAACTTCCGTACCAGCCAGGCGGCGAGCACCGCTCCGCTGGAACCCGGCAATCCGCCCAGCCGAAGCGTCTCACCCCGGGCGGGCAGGCGTTCGGAAAGACTACGAACCGCGGCGGTGCCCGCAAAGGCATCCAGCACCGGCTTCAACGTCACACCCTCCGCCTCCACGCGCTCGCGAGGCCGACTTCAGCCATGCCGGCGGCCAGGGCCAGCCACAGCAATGGGCCCCGGAGGTCTCCGCGCGAGGCGGAGGAGAACGCCGCGGCCGGCGCATCCTGGAGCGCAACCAGCCGCGCGCCCTTCCACAGCTGCCGCGCCTGCGCGTCGCCCGCCCGGGCAAGGCGCGACTCGCGCGGGTCGGGATTCACGCTGATCGCGCCGAGAGTGTCCCGGCCGGAGCGCAGGTAGTAGACCCCCGCCTCGGGCGGCTGGAACAGCCCGCCACCCTCCACCCGCCATTCGCGGTCACCTCGACGCACCTCGGTGACCATATCCGGCAGCGACACCGGATCTCCTGGCGCCCCCTGCTCCAATGCGGCTTCACCCCGCGCCAGGCGGTTGAGCAGCACGTCCATGAAGGGCATGAAGCCGGCCGATACCGGCAGATCGGTCCAGGTGGGCTCGAGCCGGCTGCCGAGGAGGATCACGCTGCCGTCCCGAACAATCCAGGGAGTTCCGTTCACGCTGGCGAGCACTCCGGTGCGTCCACTGGTGGTCGATTGCAGGGAGTATCGTCGCATCACCCGCTGGCGGCCGACGACCGCGCCGCTGTCGCCGAACCTCACATCGTTGGAGATGTTTCCGTAGCTCCACCCGACTCCACGCGCCGCCAGCGCACGGTTGAGCGCGCCAAGCTCGGCGGGGTCGTCCGGTGGCTGCACCACCGAGGCCCTGGGGCCCAGCCGTCCAACCGTGACCTCGTGACCGGGAAGGATCCGTCCGTTGGCGGCCAGTACTTCGCATGCCGCGGCCACGAAGCGGCTGATGGAGTCCCAGCTCACCCGAGCCACCGGAGCCACCCGGACCGCCGCGACCCGCTGATCGTCCAGCCTGAACTCATCCGGATCGAGGGCCGCGGTCAGCGTCCACCAGCCGGCCGGTACACCCGGGAGGGAGAGCGCCGCGCTGCCGCCCACGCGAGCGAGGGCCTGCCGCGCTGGCCGCTCCCCCAGCCGGACGGAGAGGGGAACCGATCCACCTGAATCGCCCACCAGGACAACCGAGACTCGCCCTCCATCGGAGGACCACGGCTGAGTTCCGGTCTCGAGCTGTCCGATGCCGGTGTTGGGCGGAGGCAGCTCGTCGGGACGGCCGACGAGGAGAGGCGCCGCAGGGTCGGCCGGGGAGAGGGCGCTGGCCTGAAGATCGGTGAGGAGGACGATCTCGCCCGGCCGGGGCTCGGACCCGAGGATCTCTCCGGCGAGCGTAATGGCGGCCCCCAGCTCCAGGCGCCGCGGAGAGACGGCGAGAACGCCCAGCAGCTCACTCAAGGCGAGCCGATCGCCTCGCCGGGGAATGCCATCCGCGGCGATCACCCAGAGCGCATCCTCCGGCGTGGCCCGGGCAAGCACTCGGCGCCCGGCCGCCACCAACTGTCCCAGCTGCGGCGACCCGCCCGCCATGGTGCCGCTGCTGGGCGAGTTGTCGATGATGAGCACCAGTGCGCTGGGTGAATGGCCGGGCACACCGCTCAGCGGGACTGTCGGACCGGCGGCAGCCATCACCAGCGTGGCGACCAGCAGCGTCCGCAGCAACAGCAGCAGCCAGTTCTGTAGCTTCAGCCGCCGGTGGTGCTCCTGCGTGGTGGTAACCAGATAGCGGACAGCAGGAAAGACGACGGTGGGTGGCTCACGCCGTGCCAGCAAGTGCAGGAGGATCGGGATGGCGGCCGCAGCCAGCCCGGCCAGCATCCAGGGGTGGAGAAAACCGATCATGCCGAGCGTGAAGGGGGCGTCAAAGCCTCGCGAAGAACGATTCCGAAGGGAGTATCGGTGGTAACCCGGTGATAGGCGATCCCATGCCGACGACAGGCCAGCCGCCACTCACTGACTACGCTGCGTACGGTATCCCGATACGCGCCGGCCCAGTCGCGGGGCCGGAGGACGACGGCGCTCCGCGACTCCGGGTCTTCGAAGCGCGCCTCGTTCGGGCCGCCGAGGCTGACCTCTGCCGGATCCATGATGTGCAGCACCAGCACCTGGTGCCCCCGATGCCGCAGAAACCGGAGCGCCTTGAGCGCCAAGGCCCGGTCGAGCAGGAGGTCGGACACGAACACCACCAGGCCTCGTCGCCGGAGCTGACCAACGACTCGTCTGAGTGCCGGCTCCGCCGCGGTTCCCTGCCCCGCTTCCATTGTGGTCAGCGTTCCGAGGAGCTGATGCCAGTGACTGAGGCGAGCACGGGGCGGTGTGACCGAGCGAACCTCGTCGTCGAACGTAATGAGTCCCGTGGCATCGCGCTGGCGGATCAGCACCAGAGCCAGAGCGGCGATCAAGCGTTGCGCGTACGCCAGCTTGGGGAGCACGGTGGTGGGTGAGCCGGTCCAGGCCATCGAGCGGCTGATATCGAAGACGATGACCGCGCGGAGGTTGGTCTCCTCCTCGAACTGCTTGACGTACAGCCGGTCGTTGCGACCCAGGATCTTCCAGTCAACATAACGCAGCTCGTCGCCCGGCTGATACATCCGGTGCTCGGCGAACTCGACGGAGAACCCGCGCCGGGGCGACCGATGCAGCCCGCTGAGGAAGCCCTCGACCACACCTTCGGTGGTGAGCTCCAGGCCTCCCAGCTTCGAGACCTCCAGGGGGTCGAGCAGGTCGAGGCGCGAGTGACCGGATGGCACGTCAGTACGGTTCATGCCCCGCGCAACGTATCCGTACGCCACGGCCTAAGTCAAACTCGCCAACCAGAATTTGCCGGGATTTCCACGATGTCATCCATCGGCTACAGCGCGGACCGTGAGCCGGGCAGTGAATCGCCTTCAACGCTTTCGCCCAGCGCGTTTTAGCAGGCGACGCCCGGCTGGCACGCCGTCTGCTTGCATCGAGCGGATACGCCTGGAGGGTCCATGCCTGTCACCCTGGGGTGGCTGTTGATTGTCAGCCTGGCGCACCCCGCTCCCACACCGGTCCCGCTTCAGCAGCAGCAGCTCCGCCGGCACTCGGATGCCGCCGGACGCATCAGCGTGTGGACCGACCGGGAGAAACCCTACCAGCGCGGCGAAGGAGCCAGGATCTACTTTCGTACCGATGAGCCTGGCTACGTGACCGTGCTCCGGGTCGACACCGACGGACGGATCCGGACGCTCTTTCCCCTCGAGCCCTGGGGTGGGGCAAAGGTGCCCGGCGGGCGCACCCACGAAGTGTCCGACACGCGGAACGGGGCCGGGTCCACGATCGACGACGACCCGGGTATTGGATACCTCTTTGCCATATCCTCTCCGCTTCCTTTCCAGTACGCCGATATCACCCGGGGTGACTATTGGGACTTTCGGGTCATCGACGATGGCAGGATTCAGGGCGATCCCTACGTTGCGCTCGCCGATCTGGCGGGGAGGATCGCGCCTCGGGGCGACTATCAGTACGACATTGCTCCCTACTACGTCGAGCGCCGTTACGAGTACCCGCGCTTCGTCTGCTACGACTGTCACTCGTATGCCCGCTACGCTGAGTGGGACCCCTACACCACCTCCTGCGCTCGCTTCCGGGTCGTGATCTACGACGATCCCGCCTATTACCCCTATCGGAACCACCCGGGCCGTAACGTCGTGATGGCCCGCCCCAAGCGGGCGGCTCCGAAGTACGTCTTCAAGGACGCAGAGCCGGGTACCGAGTACGTCACCCGTCTGCGCCAACGCGATCGCGATCAGCCCGAACCCCGCAACCAACGGGGCCGTACCAGCGCCGACGTGGGTGGGCCCGGGGCCATCCCCGCTCCGGGAGTGTCTCGATCCGAACCGCGGGCCGCCGCAGGAAGGGACCGACCCCTCCTCCGCCGGGAGATCCGGGAGTCTACGCTCAGTCCCCCTCCCGCCGATGACCGCCGGGTCGAGGGACGCCGAAGCCGCCCGCGGGCCGCCGACACGCCCGGTCTCCAGCCGGGAGAACGTGAGCCCCGCAAGGTGCCGCCGGTACAACGAGGAGCGCGTAACCCGCAGAGCACTGGTGAGCCGGAGCTGCGCCGCCGGAAGCCTTGACCACCCGCTGAAACCGCGAGACCCGTAAATCGTAGACCCTTCCATGCCATGGCTATGGCTCTTGCTGACCTGCACCGGTCTCCCGCTCGCGGCCCAGACAGTTGCGCCTCTGTCGCGGGCCGCGGCGACGATCACCGAAGGCGACGTAATGCGTCGAATAGGCGCGATCGCGGCCGACTCGATGCTGGGACGGGCCACCCCGAGCCCCGGCCTCGAGCGTACGGCGGAATACGTCGCCTCGGAGTTTCAGCGGGCGGGACTGCGGCCCGCCGGGGAGAAAGGCAGCTACCTGCAGCGGTTCGCCGTCACTCGCTGGACCATCGACACCAGCCGCTCGGTAGTTGAGTTGGCGGCGAACAACCGGGTCGGCGTGGCCCGGCTGGGAACCGATGCGCGATACGTGCGGGGGACGATCCCCAGCCGTCCGGTTCAAGGCAGCGTCGTCCTCCTCGCGGGCCCGGACACATCAACCGCCACCGGCGGCGTGGATGTGAAGGATCGAATCGTCCTGCTGTTGGTCGACTTCTCGAAGCCGCTCTCGTCGGCTGTGAACCAGAAAATCGTCGATCTGGCTCTGGCTGGACCCAAAGCGGTTGTGGTCCTCTCCAACCGAGACTCGGCCAGCTTCGCCCACAGGCTGGCGTCGGCGGCCCGGCCCAGGCTCACCCGGGACCAGGAGCCGGACTCAGACAAAGGTGCCCCCGTCGTCGAGGTGCACGAGCGCGCGCTGGGTCCGGTCCTGGCCGCAGCAGGCATCGACCCGGTCCGGTTGCGCCGGCTCGAGCAGGCACACCACAAGACGTTCCCCGGCCTCACGATCGAGCTGAGTCTCGCCCGCAAGGTCGTGGCTCAAGCCGGGGTGCCCAATGTCGCCGGGATACTC
>CAZASU010000138.1:0-5346 GCA_964487785.1 uncultured Gemmatimonadaceae bacterium
CTCAATCTGGGTAAGTGTGAATCGGCCCGGTGACCCGGAAGATCACAGAGCTTGCGCGAGCACGATGCCGCATGAAAACCCGCTGCCAGAACAACGTTCCGTAGGGAGACGGTCTGCTCGGTTCTCACAAGATGCTTCACGTTCCTAGGCTAGTCGAGAGGGGCGCCGAACTAACTTCGACATTTGAGCGAGTAAACTACGGCAAAGTCCGGCATGAAGTCATCGAACTCCAGCATCGGGTGACACGAACTCGCGTAAATGGTTGCAAGTTGCTGGAATTCGGTGCTTCCGGTGCCCCCTCTGGATCAGGAGAGTCATGGTTCGAGCCCAGGAGGGGCAACTGGAGACGCGATCGGAGTTTGGCTCCGGTCGCGTTTCTTCGTTTCCTGGGACGGGAGGTCAGTTCGGGGGTCAGTTTCTCCCCTCTCCCGTTGATGATGATAGTGATGATGCTTCAGGAATCAGGACGCGAAACCGCGCGACGCGTTGCGGAGGAATCCTCGCGGTGGCGCGTTGCTCATCACCGCGAGCAACGTCTGTTCGTCGGTTTCCAGATAGCAGCGCACGAGCGTGGTCACATCATTCCAGCTACCGCCGCCGCCGGCGTATGCGGCAGCGGAGTAGGGGATAGGGGCGTTCGCGCGTTCTTCCTCGGATGCCCGCTGCTTATCCCCTCCTCGCAGCGCCGCCGAGTTGGCTTACCGCGCCACTGAGCCTTACGCGCATCGTTCCGGCGCCAGGGCAGCCTCAGTCGTCCTCCATGAAGTCGCTCCGCTTCTCGCGCGCCAACTCCTCCCTGAGAGATGCGAGCTTCCCCTCCAGTATCTGCCGATGCGGCAGCAGCTCGACCCTGTCGCATAGCGGGGGCAACGACTCGAAGTACTCGATGTCCTTCTGGAGCACCGGGACCCAGGTACCCCCGGCGATACAGATAGGCCTCCCCTAGGCGCTGGAAGCCTGCGGAGTCGATCCGACGGAGGGCGTCTTCGATCTGGAGTAGCTTGCTCAATTATGTTCGCAACCTATTACTGCATCAGTGTTTACTGGATCGATCATATCCCTGGCTTGACGGGGCTTCCCGCCATGCGCATAATTACAGCTAGCGTCTGCGCATATAAGGAGGGCGTGATGGCCAAAGTCCCAAAGAACCTGTCGTTGGAGCCAGAAGCAATCGAGCGAGGCGAGCGCTACGGCGAGCGGCATGGGAAAAACCTATCGCAGCTCGTCAACGACCTGTTGCACGCGCTTCCGTTGGAGCGCCCCGCGCCGGCTGAGCTGTCCCCCCTCGTGCGCCGCCTTCTGGGTGTGGCGGCTGGGTCGGATGTTGACCGTGAAAGCTATCGAGATCATTTGTCCCGCAAGTACGGCGCTACGTGACAACACTGCTGGTAGACACGAACGTGGTACTCGACGTCGTGCTCAATCGGCAGCCGTGGGCAGCTGATGCTGCCGCGCTGCTCGATGCGGTGGAGAAGGGGAGGGCTCAGGGCTACATCGCCGGGCATGCAGTCACGACGGTATACTACATCGTCGAAAAGCAGCGTGGCCACGCGGTTGCGGCGACCGCGGTGAGCGATCTCCTGCAGCTGCTGTCGGTCGCGCCGGTCGCAGCTGCGGATTTTCAGCGGGCCCTGGGGTTGGCCCTAAGCGACTTCGAGGATGGCGTCCAGGCAGCGGCATGCCTGCAGGTCAGCGCCGACTACTTGGTGACGCGGAACCCGAAAGACTTCGAGGGAGCTCCGGTGACGACGCGGGCCCCCGGCGAGGTATTGGCGCTGCTCGCCTAAAACTGCGCGGCCGGTAGACTCGAGCTCCTCGAGAACGCCTTTCAAATCGGCCTCGTTCACCATTGGGTCCCCGGTGCAACGCCGTGACCGTTCCAGTCGCACACGTGTCCGAACGGGCCCCGCCAGGAATAGCGATGGCTGCCGGTGGCCCGTGCCGAATGATGGGTCGCGCGTCAAGAAGCACTCCAAGTTGGGAGCGGGCCGGGGTCAGTTTGGGGGTTAGTTTGTCCCGGCAGATCCCGGCGTATCTCTTCAGGGAAAGCGGCACGGACGCCCGATTCTCCCTCGAAACCCGGCATTTTGACGGTTTAGGCTCCCTCTCCCGGTTGCCTCTGGATCGCCGGTGTGTGTGTGACCAAGGGCAGCTTGAGAGGGATTCTTCCGAGCGCTGGTCCCAGAAGTAGCAGTTCGAAGTGAGTCGTGAAAGAGCACTGCCCTTGGTGTAACTGGCAACACGCCTGACTCTAGCGATGGTTGCGCTGGACACCACACCGGAAACGGTGTGCGTGAATGTTCTCAAAGTCGGCGGACGCTTCTCTGCCAACGCCGAGCCAAGCCGGACGATCGGTTGACCGCCGGAAGGTGTAGAGACTGGGAGGGAACCGCCTGACCGCAGCGGTGAACCGCGGGCGAAGGTGAAGGCACAGTCCAGACCACGAACGCTTTGGTACGGAAGCGGCGGCGAAAGCCGAAGTGGTACGGGATCAGGAGAGTCCTGGTTCGAGCCCACGAGGGGCAATGGCCGGCGCAACAGCGCCGGCCATCTTGTTTTTCGGACTCGGCCTGCAGCTCTGAGCCCATGAGGGCAATGTGAAACGCGATCGGAGCCTTAGCTTCGGCCGCGTCTTTTCGTATTCGGAAGCGGGGTCAGTTTGGGGGCACTTTCTTCCCCATCGGGCCCGATTTTTAGTTGAACTTTGGGAGATATTCAACGGATCGCAAATTCGCTCATTCGGCCCGTACTGCCAGAGGGCTGGCCGTGTTACTGGCAGGAGGCCCTTGTTTTTACTGTTAAACGGCTACACAATTCCACTGCGCAACGGCTGGTCATCCATCGCCAATCCGGCCCTGGAACACCATCAGGCACGCCAACCTCCGGAGACTCTGTGGCTCGTTCCCGTACGACTCCCTCTCGGCGGGCCAAGAGCCCGACGGCGACGCCCTCGGCGCGCGCGCGGGAGTGGTGGGGTCAGCGCGCGGCGGCGGGGCGGTACGTGGTCCCGCCGACGGAGGCGCCATCACCTGGGGTAGCGCGAGTCCTCCGCCAGGAGGGGCTGGTCATGGACGTGGCCGGGCGCCGCGCATGGATTCTGGTGCCCAGTCGGCCCATGGAACGCCGGTCCGTGTTCCTCGCGAACTACTGGCCGGTGATTGGCCTCGTCCTCGATCGGTACGCCCCCGCCGCGATCGTCGGGGTGAGCGCGGTCAGGCTTCATCTCGGTGATTTCTCACCACCCGAATATCTCCCTGTGTATCAGGCCGCCAACCAGAGCGAATACACCTTGCCGCTCGAGCCCGGCTTTGCGCTCCGGTTGCGCCCTCGTCCCGTGGACCCCACCCAGATCCAGTCCATCGCGGGGCCGGGTGGCGTCGAGATCCCGGTGCTCGCACCCGCGGATCTCCTGGCCACGCTCGACGAGCCGGAGGTGCAGGCCGGGGTCGAGCCGGTCACCGCCTGGCTTCGCCACCTGATCCTGCGGACGCCAGACCTGGAGCGGGCCGTAGCGGAGAACCCGCGGCCGCAGGTTCTGCAGCGACTGGCGGACATGGCCAAGGCGCTCGGCAACAGGGCGCTCGCCGAACAACTCGACGCCGCGGCCCGGCGGGTCTCGGAGCGCGTCGCGACCCCGTCGCGGACCGGCATCGGCAGCCGTATCGCGATTCCGCCGGTGATGCTCACGCGACCGCGTGGCTACGCGACGCCGTGGCTGGATGAACAGGCGATGCGACTCGAGCGGCAGGCGGCGGAGGTCACTCGGCTGGTCGGCAAACGGGCCGCGGGCCTGCCGACATTCCCTCGCGCACGGTTGCTGGCACAGGCCCAGGAGGCCAAGGCCTACGACGCGTACCACAGCACTACCATGGAGGGGTACCGGATCTCCGCCGATGTCGTGGAGGCCATCATCAACGGTCGCCCGCTTCCCGGCGGACCGCAGGACGCGGAGGCGCTCAGGGCAGCCATGGCGGTGCAGGGGTATTCGATCGCCTTCGACCGCGTCCTTCAGTTGGTGCGGAAGAACGCTCCCATCACCGGGGGACTGATCCTCGACCTGTACGAGGATCTCTTTCGCCCGTCGGTCGATGCCGGGATCGTGACTGTCGGCGAGCTCCGCGGTTGGCGCACCGGATCGGTGAGTGTGAAGGGGTGGCGCCACGTGCCGCCGAATCCGTTGAAGGTGCGGGATCTCATCGACGGCCTGGAGGCGTTCGCCGCCCGCAGCGACCTGAGCGGGGTCGCTCGGGCGCTGGTAGTGCACCTCGAGTTCGTCACCATCCATCCCTTTCTCGACGGCAACGGCCGACTGGGGCGCCTGCTGCTCAATCTGGTTGTCTTGGAGGCCGGGTTGCCGTGGGTGACGGTCCGGTCTGACGAGCGCACGTCGCTCTTCCGCGTCGCCATCGAGCGCGCTCAGGTGGATCAGGACACGGAACCCTACGTGCGGTTCCTCTGGCATCTCCTCCGCCAAGCGGCGACCGACCTCGAGGGCCAGACCCGGCGCGTGGCGCCCGGGCGAAGGGCGCCGCGCAAGAAGGCGTGAGGCCGCCACGCGACGCGGTGGGCATTTGGTCCTCCTGAATTCTGACCGTCAGTGGGGGCTGTATCTCGTTGGGGCCTCATGGTTTCGGGCGGCTCGATCGTCATGTAGCTAGGTAGGATGGGAGCGGAAGACGCCGACTGCCATGAGGTATGCGAAACATTGCGCCTGGGGCGTCGACCCCGGGCGTCTTCATTCCGGGGAGCCTGCGCTGGCTCCGCGAGCGCCGATAACAATTCCAGCTCGAGTCCGGTGGGGTAGGCCAGCAGGCTCGGCGTCGACCCCGTGCACACTCCGTGGGGACCTGGCCGTATACCTCATCGAGGGCGATCGCACCGGGCCCGTAGCCGCTATCATTTGCCAGTCACCAGCATTCGCGGGGGTCGCGGACACATAACAACACCACTCGAACCCGAGGGTGAGCGGAATGAACGGATCTTCGCTGCCTTGCCGAAGCTCGCCTCGGAAGAGTATCTGGCACTCCTTCGGCGGGCGTCGGCTCGCGATCTCCCCGCCCCTGTGCTCGTTCGGGCTTACCGGCAACTCGGCTCCGGCCGGGCGGCGGATGCGACGCTCGAACGCCTCCTCTTGAACGACGCGACCTACGGATATCTCCGGCCACTCCGGCGAATGGCGGCTCGGAAAGTCTCGGCCCATGATTGGTTTAGTGCGGAATATCTCGTGGATGAAGCAGTCGGGGAGATTGCCGTGGCGCTTGCGGGGCCCCGCGGCGAGGGTGCCGACAAGTATTGGCTGAACTTCTTGCGGCAGCGGCTTGAGGACGCCTACCGCTCGCTGAACGG
>CAZASU010000139.1:0-5326 GCA_964487785.1 uncultured Gemmatimonadaceae bacterium
TGCATCGACCTCGACGAACAATGGCACCGCACCCTGCTCCAGGGCTGCCCCAACCAGCGTCTTCTCTCTATGATCTCTACTCTCTGGCAGGTCCCCCGCCGCTACATGCGGGCCTACCTGCGCCACGCCGGCCGGGTGAGCCTCTCGACTCAGCACCACGCCCGGATCATCGAGGCGTTACGGCGGAACGACCGGGAGACCGCCGGCCGGCGCTTCAGTCACCACTGGCAGCGCGGCATCGAGGAGCTGGGCGCATGGATCGTCCAATGACCGGCACCCATTCCCCGGATCTGGCTCGCTGGCGCTCGGACACCCCCGGCTGTACCGCCCTGGCTCACCTCAACAATGCAGGAGCGGCGCTGGTCCCCCGGCCGGTGCGCGACGCGATCCTGGGGCACCTCGCCCTGGAAGAAGAGCTCGGCGGCTACGAGGCGGCCGATGCCCAGGTCGAGCCCATTCGGCAGACGTATGCCGACCTCGCCCGCCTCCTCGGAGCCAACTCGCGCAATGTCGCACTGGTACAGAATTCGACGGTCGCGTTCGCCCAGGCCATCAGCGCCTTCGACCTGGCGCCCGGCGACCTCATCGTGACCAGCCGGTCGGATTATGCCTCCAACCAGATTATGTACCTCTCGCTCGCCCGCCGTCGAGGTGTGGAGGTTGTGCGCGCCCCCGATGCTCCGGAGGGAGGCGTGGATCCGGAAGCGGTCGGCAAGCTGGTGGTGCGCCGCCGCCCAGCACTCGTCGCGCTCACCTGGATTCCCACCAATTCGGGCCTGGTGCAGCCGGTCGAAGCCGTTGGCCGGATCTGTCGTGAGGCCGGCGTGCCCTACCTGATCGACGGCTGTCAGGCGGTGGGCCAGATGCCTGTCGAGGTAGGACGACTCCACTGCGACTACCTGGCGGCCACCGCCCGCAAGTTTCTGCGGGGCCCTCGTGGACTCGGCTTCCTCTACGTGTCCGATCGAATGCTGAACGCGGGCGCCCACCCGCTCCTGGTGGACATGCACGGGGCCACCTGGATCGACGCCGATGCCTTCGAGCTCACGCCTGACGCGCGGCGGTTTGAGACCTGGGAGTTTGCCCATGCTCTGGTGCTGGGACTCGGCGCCGCGGCGCGATACGCGCTCGAGGTCGGCCTCGATACCGCGCGTGATCGCTCGCGGGAGCTGGCCGAGTATGCGCGCCGCCGCCTCGCTGCGGTGCCCGGTGTGCGAGTCCTCGACCGCGGTCCCGAGCTCTGCGCCATCGTGACGGTCGCGGTAGCGGGACGGGACACGAAAGACATCAAGCTCGAGCTTCGCCGCCGGGGCATCAACACCAGCTCGCCCCATCGGGAGGATGCCGTGATCGACATGGACGAGAAACAGGCACAGTCGGCGCTCCGGATCTCGCCGCATTACTACAACACGACTGAGGAGATCGATACGGCGGTGGAGGCGCTAGATGTCATCCTCAACTCTCCGCCTCTCTCAAAACGGGCTCCAGCACCCGCCACACCGTCTCCGCCATCACCCGCTGACCCTCGGCCGTCGGATGGATTCCGTCCGCCTGGTTGAGCCCAGGAACCCCACCCACCCCCTTGAGGAGAAACGGAACCAACTCAGCCCCATTTTTTCGGGCGAGCTCAGGGTAAACTGCGTGGAAGCGTTCGGTGTACGCTTGTCCGTAATTCGGCGGGACTCTCATCCCGACCAGCACCAGCTTGGGAGGAGGTGAGATCGCCTTGGCCCGATCGAACACGGCCTGGATATTTGCCCGCAGGGAGTCTGGGGGTAACCCCCGAAGACCATCATTCGCGCCGGTCTCCAGCACCAGCACCGCAACCGGTTCTCGCAACAGCCAGTCGACCCGCCGCCGGGCTCCCGCAGAGGTCTCGCCGCTCATTCCGGCATTGACCACCCGGAGCGCGAGCCCGGCGGAGTCGATTTTCTGCTGAATCAGCGCGGGGTACGCCTGCTCCGGCTCCAGGCCGAGGCCGGCGGTCAGGCTGGTACCGAGAAACACCACCGACGGCCGGTCCGCGGTGGCAATGGGAGGTGTGGTGCTTTCCCGCGGTTCCCTGCTCGGCTGCTCGCAGCCGAGGAGACCTGCAACCAGACCGAAAACGGGTACGTACCTTGGTATCATTCGAGATGCACGCCACCATGCTGCAATGCCAATCACTGAGCCGGACCTACCGATCGGGTGGCCGGGACCTCACGGTCTTGAAGGATATCACCTTCAGTCTGGAGCCGGGCGGCTTCCTGGCGATACTCGGCCCGTCCGGAAGCGGAAAGACAACCCTGCTGGGACTGCTCGCCGGACTCGATCAGCCCAGCGCCGGGAAGGTCTACCTCGACGGGCAGGAGCTCGGGTCCCTGAACGAGGATCAGCGAGCGCGGATGAGAGGCGAGAAGGTCGGATTCGTCTTCCAGGCGTTTCAGCTTATCCCCACCCTGACGGCCCAGGAGAACGTCCAAGTCCCATTGGAGCTTCGGGGCGATGACGGGGCAGCGGGCCGGGCTCGGGAGCTGTTGGCCCGGGTCGGGCTCGGTGGCCGTGAGCACCACTACCCTTCGGAGCTCTCCGGTGGCGAGCAGCAGCGGGTGGCGCTGGCGCGCGGGTTCAGCATCCGTCCCAAGGTGTTGTTCGCCGACGAGCCCACCGGAAACCTCGACGCGAAAACCGGGGCCACGATCATCGATCTGATGGTGGAGCTGAACCGCGACCTCGGCACCACGCTCGTTCTGGTGACCCACGATCTGGACCTCGCCACGCGTGCCCGCCGGACCATCCGGCTGGCCGACGGCAGCGTGGTGGCCGACTCCGCCGCGTGACCGGTCTCGGCTTCGTTTCCCGGATGGCGGCCCGAGAGCTCAGGGCCGCCCCCCGCCGGCTGCTGCTTCTCATGGCAACCGTTGCCGTGGGTGTGGCAGCACTCGTAGCGATCAACTCCTTCACCGATAACCTGCAGGATTCCGTCCGTCGGCAGGCAAGAGCGCTGCTCGGCGCCGACCTGGCGCTGGTCAGCCGGCAGGCCTTCTCCCCTCGGGTGGAGGCGCTGCTGGATACTCTGTCTCGTGGAGCTCGCCTGTCCCGCGTGACCAGCTTTGCCGGCATGGCGTATGTCCCTCGGACGGACGGCACCCGTCTGGTGCAGGTGGCCGCGGTAGAGGGGCAATATCCGTTTTATGGTGAGATCCGCACCGAGCCCAGGCCGGCCTGGAGCCAGCTGCAGGACGCGCCCCACGTCGTGGTGGACCCATCGCTCCTCACGGCACTCAGCGCCCGGATTGGGGACACCGTCGCGCTGGGCGAGGGGCGCTTCGTCATAACCGGCACGGTACAGAGCGCGCCCAGCGATGCGGGTGTTCGCTTCGCGTTCGGGCCCCGGATCTACATCTCCGCCCGTTACCTCGAAAAGACCGGGTTGTTGGGATTCGGGGCGCGGGTCGAGCATGAAGCGTTTCTGGAGCTTCCAGCAAGCGTCTCGGCCCAGGCGCTGGCGGACCGATATCGCCCTGGCCTGCGGACCGAACGGGTCCGCCTTCGCACCGTCGCCGACGATCAGCGCAACCTCAACGACGTTCTCTCCAAGCTCACCGGTTATCTTGGCCTGGTGGCTTTGATTGCGCTGCTGCTCGGTGGCATCGGGGTGGCCAGCGCCATCGTGGTCTTTGTCCGGCAGCGCTCGCAGTCGGTCGCGGTGCTTCGCTGCCTCGGGGCAACGGCAGGCAGCATTTTCGCCATCTACCTGCTCGAGGCGGGAGTGATGGGCCTGGTGGGAAGCGTTGCCGGTGCGCTCCTGGGCATCGGGCTGCAGCGTCTGCTGCCTGCCCTGCTGTCGGGATTCCTCCCCGTAGATGTGACCCCAACTCTCTCCTGGAACGCGGCTGGTCTCGGCATCGGAATGGGGCTCTGGGTAGCCTTGGTGTTCGCTCTCCTCCCATTGCTTGCGGTTCGCCGGGTGTCACCCCTGTCCGCGCTGCGGCGTCCCTACGAATCCGAAAAGACCCCGCGGGATCGGTGGGCGATTGTGGCACTCCTGCTGTTGGCCGGAAGCACCGTGACGCTGGCTGCCCACCAGACTGGAAGCTGGCGGCAGGGAGCTATCTTCGCGGGAGCAGTAGGCCTCGCCCTGCTGATCCTGTGGGCGGCCGCCTGGATGCTGATTCGAGGAATGCGGCGGTGGCTTCCGGCCGGCTGGCCCTACGTGTGGCGGCAGGGCATGGCAAACCTGCATCGCCCCGCCAATCAGACGGTCACTCTGGTGCTCGCCATTGGGTTTGGCGCCTTTCTGCTCGGCACACTCTACCTGGTCCAGCACAACCTCCTGCGCCAGCTGAGGCTCACCGGCGGTCCGGCGCGCCCCAACCTGGTTCTCTTCGATATCCAGCCGGATCAGCTCCCGGCGGTCGAGCGCGAGCTGGGCGAGGCGGGGCTGCCCCGGGCTCAGGCGACACCGATCGTCGCCATGCGGATTCGCTCGGTGAAAGGGCGTCCTGTCACCGAGCTGCTCGCGGGCAGCCCGGGGCAGGAAGGGGATGGGCCCTCGAATGCCTGGGTCTTTCGGCGGGAGTACCGGTCCACCTATCGCGATTCGGTGGTCGCATCGGAGCGGGTGGTCGAGGGCAGGTGGTCCGAGGCGGGCCAGTCGCCGCCGCGGATATCGGTGGAGCGGGACCTCGCCGGTGAGCTTGGGGTCGGGGTCGGCGACGAGATTGTCTGGGATGTGCAGGGCGTTCCGGTGCCAACCCGGGTGGGGAGCCTGCGTGAGGTGAACTGGGCGCGCTTCGAGCCCAACTTCTTCGTCGTGTTCGCGCCGGGAGCGCTGGAGACCGCGCCTCAGAGCTTCGTGACGCTCACCCGAATTCCCGACCCGGCCGCCAGGGGACGGTTCCAGCGCCGGCTGGCCGAGCGCTTTGGGAACGTCTCCACTCTGGATTTGTCGTTGCTGCAGGAGGCCCTCGAGCGCCTGGTGGAGCGGGTGGTGCTGGCCATCCGCTTCATGGCACTCTTCAGTTTGGCAGTCGGTGTGCTGGTGCTCGTTGGGGCTCTCGCCACCAGCCGCTTTCAACGGGTGCGGGAGGGGGCCCTCCTCCGGACCCTCGGCGCGACACGGGGACAGGTCTTTCGGGTCGTCCTGGCCGAATATCTCTCACTCGGTCTGATCGCATCCGCGGTAGCGCTCATCCTGGCGGCAGCTGCGGCGTGGGCAGTCGCCCGCTTCGTGTTTGAGGGAACTTTCACGCTCCCGATGATCCCCCTGGCTGCGCTCACTCTGCTTGTCGTGACGCTTACCGTTGTTGTCGGACTGGCAAATAGCCGCGACGTGGTGCGGCGC
>CAZASU010000140.1:0-5312 GCA_964487785.1 uncultured Gemmatimonadaceae bacterium
CCGAGGTGCGGGAGATCGTGCGCCTTTTGCATCTGATTCAGGTGCCGTTCGTCGCCCGGGGCGCCGGCACCGGGCTGTCGGGCGGGGCGCTTGCCGGGTCGGATGCGGTGCTCATTACCCTCACTCGCATGAACCGCATTCTCCGGGTCGACCCGATTCAGCGGAGGGCAGTGGTTCAGCCTGGCGTGGTGAATGCCCGGCTCTCTGAAGCCGTGGCCCCGCTCGGACTCCAGTATGTGCCGGACCCGTCGAGCCAGGCGGCCTGCACGGTGGGTGGCAACGTCGCCGAGAACGCAGGCGGACCGCACTGCCTCAAGTACGGCGTGACCACCAATCACATCGTTTCACTCGAGGTGGTGCTCCCCGACGGCTCGGTTACCCGGCTCGGCTCCGACCAGGGCGAGGCATGGGGTCCCGACCTGGTGGGGTTGTTCGTCGGGAGCGAAGGAATGTTCGGGATTGCCACCGAGATCACCGTCCGGCTGGAGCAGATCCCCGAGAGCGTGCGCACCATGCTGGCTGACTTTACCGCCGTTCGGGCCGCCAGTGAGGCGGTGTCGGCGATCATCGCCGCCGGGATCGTTCCAGCGGCTCTGGAGATGATGGACAAGGCCTGTGTGGCGGCGGTAGAGGCATCGATCTACGCCGCGGGCTACCCCACGGATGCCGCGGCGGTCCTGCTGGTCGAGCTCGACGGCCAGACCGACGCGGTCGGAGCCGAAGCGCTCACGGTGAAGGACATCCTGCTGGAGTGCGGCGCCCGCGAGGTGCGGAGCGCGTCGACCGCGGTGGACAGAGCTCGGCTCTGGCAAGGCCGAAAGAAGGCGTTTGGCGCCATGGGGCGGATTGCACCGGACCTCGCGGTACAGGACGCGGTGGTGCCCCGCTCCGCCCTGCCGGATATCATGGACCAGATCGAGGCGATTCGCCGGCATCATGATCTCACCATCAGCAACGTCTTCCACGCCGGTGACGGCAATCTCCACCCCAACATCAGCTTCGACCGGCGGGATCCGGCAGTCGCCGCACGGGTCCAGCTTGCCTGCCGCGAGATCATGGCCGCCTGTGTGGCTGCGGGCGGCAGCATCACCGGCGAGCACGGGGTCGGGTCAGACAAGCTCGACTACATGCCCTGGATCTTCGACGCCCAGACCCTTGGCGCCATGCGGGCCGTCCGCCGGGTTTTCGACCCGGCCGAACGCGCCAACCCCGGCAAGGTCTACCCGGTGCACGCCTGCCGTGAATGGCACGCGGTGAAGAGCGCACGCCAATGAGCGACGCCATCTACGCCCGGCTTCGGGCCCTGCTGGGCACTTCCGGAGTCGACCGGGACGCCAACGGAGTGGCCCGGGCAAGCCCCGACTCCAGCGACGCGCTCTCCCTGGTTTGCCGCCTGGCACATGAGGAAAGTTGGAAAATCCGGGTCGAAGGGAAAGCCACCTGGCTCGCCCCGGATGCGCCCGCCGACCTTGTGGTGAGTACCCGCGCCCTGGAGCAGATTGTGTCGGTAAGCCCCGCCGACCTGGTCGCAACAGTCCAGGCGGGCGCATCGCTCGATGCACTGAGGCGGCGGCTGGCCGACTATGGCATGTGGCTCGCCATCGATCCGCCGGGCCGCCCTGACCGGAGCATCGGCTCGGTGGTGGCCACCGCTACCGCCGGCCCCCTGCGCCACGGCTACGGGCCGGTGCGAGACCATGTGCTGGGCTGCACGGTTGCCACCGGAGACGGAAGACTGGTGAATGCCGGCGGCCGGGTGGTGAAGAACGTGGCCGGCTACGACCTCACCAAGCTCCAGGTGGGCGGCTTCGGCGGCTTCGGGATCATCGCCGATATCCACCTCAGGCTCCGGGCGCTGCCCCGGGCCGATGTAACGCTGCTGGCGCGCGGCGCGCGCGACGCGCTCACGGCGGCCGCGCGCGAGCTGATGTCAGCCCACCTGTTGCCCAGCGCACTCGAGCTCCTCTCCCCCGCCCTTGCAGCCGAGGCGGACTGGGTGCTCGCCGCTCGCTTCGTCGGTACCGACGCGGCGGTCCAGGCCGATGTGCGCCGGCTGGGCTCAGCCGGCGACCAGCTCTGGCAGCCGCTTCCAGCCGACCGAACCGCCGCATTCTGGAGCGTGGCGGCGCGTGGCAGTCTTGGCGGCCCTATCACGCTGCGGCTCGGCGTGCTCGGCGACGGGATCGACGAGGCCATCGACCTCCTGTCCCATGACCTCGACGAAGGACTGGTTTCGGCGGGAGCGGGGCTGGGAATGATCCGGTGGACGGGCAATGCGCCGCTCGAGCAGCTTCGCGCCCTGCGCCGTGCCGCTGCGGCCCGGGAGATCCCCATGACGCTCGAACGTGCCCCCTGGGCGGTTCGGCGTGCGATCGGGCACTTCGGGGCCTACCGGGAGGGCGTAGGCCAGATCGTCGGCCGGCTGCGCGACACCTTCGACCCCGGGCAATGCCTGAGTGTGGCACTGGAAGGCGTGGACAATGGTTAAGGCCTCCCTTGTTCCCTCGCTCACTCATTCCGGTTACGCCGCACTGGACCCCTGCGTGCATTGCGGCTTCTGCCTTCCCGCCTGTCCAACGTACCTGGTCACCGGAGACGAGGGGGATAGCCCGAGAGGTCGTATCGTGCTGATGCGCTCCCTCGAGCGGGGGGAAATGAGCCCCAACGATCCTGGGTTGCTGGAACACCTGGAAGGCTGCCTCGGCTGCCGCGGTTGCGAGCCGGCTTGCCCTTCCGGAGTGGGATATGGCCGCGGTCTGGCAGCCGCCCGAGAACAGATCTTCCATGCCCGGGGCCTCTCCTCACTGGCCCGGCTGGTCCTGGGCATCTTTCGATATGGGAAGATCTGGCGCCCCCTGTTCGCCCTGGCCCGGGCGCTTCGGGCCACGGGCCTGCCTCACCTGCTGTCCGGAAGTGGGCGGCTGGGGTTCGGGATGGGCATGCTCGCCTCGTCGGCCGAGATGACCGAGCAGGCTGAGAAGCGGAAGCCCGTGGTTTCTCCGTCCTCTCCGTCTCCCCCATCCCCTCTGCTTTCTCCGTCCGCTCCGACCGTCGTTCTCTTCCGCGGCTGCGTGATGAATGCGCTCTTCAGCCACGTACACGAAGCCACCAAGCGAACCCTGAGGGTGAACGGTTATCGCGTCATCGAGGCGGGAGGACAAGTCTGTTGCGGTGCGCTGCACGAGCATGCGGGAAACGTGGGTGGGGCCCGGTCGCTGGCGGCGAGCAATGTCGCTGCTCTCGAGGGCAGCGCGGATTTTGTCGTCGTGAATAGTGCCGGTTGCGGTGCCCTGCTCAAGGACTATGGCCGCCTGCTGGGCTCGAACGCGGCCGGGAAACTGGCGGCCAAGGTTCGAGACGTCTCCGAGCTCCTGGCTGAGAGAGGGCCGCGGCCGGGCGCACCGATCGGACTGGAGGTGGCGTATGACGCGCCCTGTCACCTCCAGCACGCCCAGCGGATCCACGGAGCACCGCTCGCCATGCTGGAGGCAATTCCCGGTTTGCGTCTTCGCCTCCTGCCCGGGTCGGACCGTTGCTGCGGTAGCGCGGGGATCTACTCCGTCCTCCGACCCGCCATGGCCCGCGCGGTGCTCGACAGCAAGATCAAGAGCGTTGCCGAAGCCAGGCCGCGGCCTGACCTGATCGTCAGCGGGAACCCCGGCTGCCTGATGCAGATCGGCGCCGGTCTCCGGGCCGCCCGGCTCCCGATCGGGGTTGCCCATCCCGTGGAGCTGCTGGATCTGTCGTATGATGAGGCGGGGTTTTACGGGTGAGGGGGGACAAGTGAGAGGTGAAAAGTAGCGAGTAAGCACAGATCTAGGTTATACCTTCTTCATGACCTCCGGCATCCTGTTCGACTTCAATGGCGTCATCGTCGACGATGAGGCACAGCATTGCGATGCGCTGATCGCCACGCTGTCCGGATATGGGTACCCGCTGGACCGGGACACCTATTATCGTGAGTATCTCGGCTTCGACGACCGCGAGTGCTTCCGATTCACCTTCGAGCGAATGGGCCGCTCGCTGGACGAGACTTCGCTCCGCGAGGCAGTTGCCCGCAAGCATGCCGAGTATGAGCGCTCGATCCGCGCCTCGATGCGGCTGGTGCCCGGCGTCTCCGATTTCATCGAGAACGCGGCGCTCGATGGTTTTCAGCTCGCCATCGTCTCCGGGGCCCTGCGGTGCGAGATCGATCTGGTGCTCCAGCTGGCCGGGCTGCGCCCGCATTTTTCCGAGATCATTGCGGCGGAAGACGTGGGTGCCTGCAAACCCGATCCTCAGGGCTACAATCGGGCCAGGGAAAAGCTGGAGCTCGCGCCCAAACGCTGCGTAGTGGTGGAGGATTCGATACCGGGCCTCAACGCGGCCCGCGCTGCCGGCCTGCGTTGTGCCATCCTGGCTACCTCGCACCCGGAGGACGCCTTCAGCAACGCGGATCTCATCTGGCAGGATTTCGTGGGCCACGAGGCGGGCGAGCTTCCCTGGGCTCATGTCTGAATTCGACCTGACCCTCGATCGGGATCGGCTGTCCGAGGTTCGGCACGGCGCGGTATTGGTGACCAGCGAGCCGGCGGTTTTCCGGGTGCAGGGTCCGGGTGCGCTCGCCTGCCTCCAGGGTCTGCTCACGAACGATCTGGTGAAGCCCGGCGATAACAGTCTGGTTTATGGCGCCCTGCTCACGCCCAAGGGCGCGATGGTGGTGGACTACTGGGTCATCCGCCAGGCGGACGCCATTACTCTCATCGCCCCCCGTTCGGGACACGAAGCCTCGCTCGATCTCTTCCGCCGGCAGCTCCCTCCCCGCCTGGCCCGAGTCACCGATCTGACCGGTGAGGCCCGGGTAGCCTGGTTGATCGGTGCGCATGGATTTCAGACGCTGGCCAAATCCGGAGTTAGCATGCCGGAGTCCTCGGGACGGGTCGCATCGGTGGGCGGGGAGGTGAGCCCGGTTGCGTTGGCTCTCGCGCCGGAAGCCGCGCCGTTCGTGGCCCTGGCGGTGGGCGCCGAGCCAGCGGTGGCAGCTCTGAGCTCCCGGTTGTTGTCGGCCGGTGCCCTTTCCGGACAGGAGAGCGACCTGCACGCCGCCCGGATTCTCTGCGGCTGGCCCGCCCTGGGCGCCGAGATCGACGAGAGGACGCTGCCCCAGGAGGTGCGGTACGACCAGATCGGGGGCGTGTCATACACCAAGGGTTGCTATACCGGACAGGAAACGGTGGCGCGGTTGCATTTCAGGGGTCACACCAACCGCGAGCTGCGGGGGCTGCGCTGGCGAAGGCCGGAACCGCTCGATGGCCGGACCATCAATAAGGGCG
>CAZASU010000141.1:0-5287 GCA_964487785.1 uncultured Gemmatimonadaceae bacterium
CCGGCATGACCCAACCCGTCCTTCAGGAGCACGAGGAAGGTGCAGATGCCGATCAGGAAGAGCGACACCGCTCCCAACAGAAGGAGGACATACCCCCGGCTCGGCGGGCCCAGCGTCGCGACGACGTCGCGGGTGACCTCGGCGTGGGTCTGATTGATCACGTGCCCGTCGGGCGCGTCGTGCGGTTGGGCGACGACAGCCATCGGTTAAGCCTCCGCCGGGAGCAGGACCTTGGCCAGATACGTGATCGCCGAGCGGGTGTTGAGGTCCTCGAGCACCCGATAGCCCCGGGGGTCCTGGTGGAGGCGTGCCACCCGGCTGGCGGGGTCATTGACGTCGCCGAACACGATGGCATCCGACGGGCAGGCCTGGGCGCAGGCGGTCACCACGTCGCCGTCACGCATGGCGCGGTTCTCCAGCCGGGCATCGTTCTGCGCACCGCGGATCCGCTGGATGCAGAAGGTGCACTTCTCCATGACGCCGCGCGCCCGCACGGTGACATCGGGGTTGAGCTGGAGGTGGAGCGGCTCGGGCCAGGACACCTGGTTGTACTTGTACCAGTTGAAGTAGCGCACCTTGTAGGGACAGTTGTTGGCGCAGTAGCGGGTGCCGACGCAGCGGTTGTACACCTGGCCATTGAGGCCGTCCGGCGTGTGGTAGGCGGCATAGACCGGGCACACCGGCTCGCAGGGCGCGTTGGAGCAGTGCTGGCAGAGCATCGGAACGAAGCGGGCCGTCAGCGGCTCGCCGGGCGCTTCCCCACCCTCCCAGTACCGCTCGATCCGAATCCAGGTCATCTCCCGACCCTTGCCGATCTCGGTCTCACCCACCGTGGGGATGTTGTTCTCGGCATAGCAGGCGGTGACACACGCCTGACATCCGGTGCACTTGGCCAGGTCGATTGCCATGCCCCACCGGGGATGGTCGCCAAGGTAATCGCCGTGCTTCGTCGCCTGCTCCTGTTTTTCACTCCAGCCCTTGATGGCCTCGAGCTCCCGCTCGGTGTTGATGTCGTGCTTACCGTGTCCCTCGGCGAGGTAGGCCTGCTGGACGGTCAGACCCTTCTTCGCCGCATCCAGGGTCACCGCCTCGGCGATGCCCCGGCCCAGCTGCCGGGGGTTGCCGGCTATGGAGGCGAGGCTCTTATAGCCACCCGTCTTCTCCACCGACACCCGGGTGGAGATGTAGGGCAGGAAGTCTCCGGCCGGCGCCCCGAGCAGGTCGAGCGCGTTGACTCCACGGCCACGCGCGTACGACCCATACTCGGTGTGCCCCAGACCCAGCGGCACCGCCACCACGTCCGGGTGAATGCCTTGATAGACGAACACCGGCGCTTCGATGGAGCCGTGGGGTGAGGTCAGGCGAAGGATCTCGCCGTCCCGCAGGTCGAGCTTGCGGGCGGTGTCGGGATGAAGCTCGACCCAGGAGTGCCAGGTGATCTTGGTGACCGGATCGCTGTTCTCCAGCAACCAGGGCTTATTGGCTCCGCGCCCATCGTGCAGCAGGCTGTGGGCATAGGTGGCGAAGACGAACTGACCATTGCCCTCGAAGACCGGCTTGGTATAGGTCACCTGGGCGGCGCGAGGGGCGAGCGATACCCGTGGCGCGGCGGGCGGGGCGGCGAAGACACCGCCCCGCTGCAACGCCCCGTGCCAGAAGGCGGCAAAATCCTTCTCCCCCCGTTGGGCGGCCAGCGCCTGCCAGCGGGCCTGGAGGTGCTCCTTGTAGGATGGGGCCGAGAACCGCGCAAGCGGCCCGCCCAGGGCCTTGGCCGTGCGGAGGAGCAGATCACCGGTGGCCATGGTGTTGAACACCGGCTCCATGACCGGCTGCATCAGACTGTGCACGCCCGCCCGCGGCCGCAGATCGTCCCAGCGCTCCAGCGGGTGATGCTGAGGCAGCAGGAGATCGCAGAGAGCCGAAGTCTCGTCCAGATACATCGAGGTCGAGACCTTGAACCCAGCCTTCTGGAACTTGGCGGCGAAGCCGCTGGTTCGGGGCAAGGTGTAGGCGGGATTTGCCTCATGCACGATGGCAACGTCCACTTGCCCGGCATCGAGCGCGGCAAGCAGGACCTGGAGCGCGCCGTATCCGTCGCCGGTGTCGAGGTCTGCGCCGAACCGGACCGTCTCGCCGATGTTGCCGGCCACGTAATTAAGGATATTCACGGCGGCACAAACCTCGGTTGCACCGGCATGCTGGCCCCCCACGCCGCCGGCCACCGCAAGGCTGGGTCGAGCGGCACCGAACTCGCGCGCAAGCTGCTGGATCGTCGCGATGGGAAGTCCGGTCTCCTGGGCCGCCATCTCCGGGGTGAAGGCCCCGAGCGCGCCGCGAAGTCCTCCCCTTTCGCTGCGCTCAGGGCGAGCGCCCCGCTCGGCCAGGAGCAGGTTTGCCATGGCCAGGGCCAGTGCGGCTTCCGAGCCGGGCCGGATCGGATGCCACTGGTCGGCGTTGAGGCCGGTGAGGTCCATCCGCGGCGCCAGATAGACCAGCTTGGCCACGTCACGCTCGGCAAACCCGTGGGAGCGGGCGAACCCTCGCGCGTTTTCGATCGAGGCCGGGCCGGTATCCAGGAAGTCCGCGCCGAACGACACGATATATTTCGCGCGGGCAAAGTCGTGTGCCGCCACCTGGTCGAGGCCGAACACCTGGCGGTTCGCCGCCCGAAGCGGCTCGGAGCCGAAGGTTTCGTATCGCACCAGCCGCCCCCCCAATGCCCGTACCCACTCGCCCAGCAGATCGGAAAACGTGCCCCGCCCCGCGCCCGAGATCACCGCCACCTTGGTGCCGGCGGGTCCCAGCTTGCCCGCGAGCCGCGCGATCGCATCGTCCCAGGTGATCTCCTGCAGCTGGCCGTTCGCGCCCCGCGCCATGGGCCCCTTGAGGCGGCCGGGATTGTAGAGACCCTGCAGGCCGGCCTGCCCCCGGGAGCACAGCTTCCCCTGGTTAACCGGGTGCTCCGGGTTGCCCTCCAGCTTGACCGCGCGGCCTTCGCGGGTGCGCACGTGCAAACCGCAGCCGGTCGAGCACTCGGTGCAGGTGCTGGAGTACCAGGTTGCCACACCGGGCACCTGATCCTCCGACTGCACCAGATACGGGATCAGCTTCTCGACCCGGGCGGTCGAGCAGCCGGCCAGGGCAATGGCCCCGCCGCCGCTGGCGCCGAGGACGGTGAGGAAGCGTCGGCGGTCGATTCCAGACTGGGGTTCGTCAGCCATTCAGACTCCGTTTGGTCGGTCTAGAGTCAAAGGTCTAGAGTCTACGCCAGTTCGAAGACGGTTGACCGGAATAGACGCTAGACCCTCGACCCTAGACCCTCGACTTAGTAGTGGCACACCGAACAGTCCCGCGACACCTTCCGCTCGAGGTGGCACGTAATGCAGAACCCCATGTTTTTCGCCTTGTTCACCTTGAAGACCTGGGGCATACGCTGCACGTCTCCATGACAGGTTGCGCAGGCGGTGGGACCCATAGCCTTGACGTGACGCTGATGGGGGAAGTGGGCGTGCCGCGCGAGATAGTGAACCCGCACCCATTCGACCGGCTTCTTCTCGTTCCACGCCTGGCGCAGCTTCTTGATCTCGGTCTGATGCGAGCTGTCGCTGCCGCCGATGACGAGATGGCAGCCCATGCAGGTCTGCACCGAGGGGATCCCGGGCTCAGACGACACCGTGACCGAGTAGTGGCAGTACTGGCACTGCATTTTGTACTGGCCGGCGTGGATATCGTGGCGAAAGAAGATCGGCTGGCGTGGTCCCTTGAGGGAGCCGGTGTCGGAAGCGGAGAGGACCGGAGCCACGATGGAGTCGGCCACCGTCTTGGCCTGCTGTGCGTAAGGGGGGCCCCCGCCGAGCGTGAGGAGGGCGGCAACGCCTCCGGCCGCCACGCCACCGACGACGTATGCCAGCTTACGCATTCATCATCTCACCGCTGAGGAAGAACCCTGTTCGTGAAACGATTCACTAGCCGCGACAAACAGCGATGACCCCATCGTTGTAATGCGCGCGAAGTATAGTCCGCGCATCTTATTACACAACCCGATCAATCCTATATCCCGGCCGATTCAGTCGATTTCGATCTCGTCTGGTCCGGGAGCCTGAGCCCGCGGGGCCCGTCGTAAGGTGGGCCGTTCCGCGATCCATTCCGCCTTGCGCCGCACCAGGGTGAGGAATGCGTCCACCGCGCGGCGGTCGTCGAGCTCCAGCCAGCACCACTTCACCGGCCCGGTTCGCTGGCCCTCCAGGATTGCGCGCGCCAGCGCGCCGGCCATCTTGGCTCCCTTGGCGAGACGGATCTCTTCGCTTTCCGACAAGGTGAAGGTGACATCGAGCCCGCCACTCATGAAATGCAACCAGCACAGCTTTCGGTTGCCGATGCCGTACTCCCAGGCCCACTGCCAGGTGGGGCCCATGAACCGGACCTGCTCGGAGGCACCCTCGATCCCGAGCAGCCCCGCGCGCAAGGCCCGAAAACGGCCCGCGGTCGCCGCCGGCAAATCGGTGAGGGGAGCGGTGGGCACCGGCTCTTCAGCCTCGTTGACGTAGAGGTTGGACGTCCAGTAGGCGTTCGACCGTCCCATCAGGATTCTCCTCGCGGACATCGGTCCAGATACCGAATGACCTCGATACCCATGGCGCGCAACAAGGACGCTTCGCGTCCATCGAGCCCGGCGCGGAAGACGATCTCCCGGAACGAGCGCATGACGCTTTCCGACCGCCGGGTCTTGAAGAAGTCGATCGCCCAGAGGGCGCCGGTCCAATCGGTGAAGAGCTCCTCGAGCTGTGCCGATGTGGCGGCGTCCGACTGGTTGCGCGGCGGCTTGATCGGGGCGCTCTCCCCACCCCGAGCGTTCCAGGTCTCGTAGGCCATGATCGCCACGGCCTGCGCCAGATTGAGCGAGCGGTGGCCGGGATCGGTGGGGATGGTCACCAGGGCGCTGCACAGGTCCAGCTCGCCGTTGGTCAGACCGCGATCCTCCCGTCCCGCGATGATGGCGACCGGACCAGTGAAGCCCTCCTGCACCATCGCCGTGGCCGCCTCCCGCGGTCGCAGCACCCGACGCTTGGCCGCGCGCTCCCGTGCGGTCAGCACCGCGGTGAACACACAGTCGGCAATGGCCTCCTCCAGCGTGTCCAGAATCTCGATCTTCGCGACGAGGTCGGCCGTGTTGTGAGCGATGCCTTCGATCCGGTACGGGTCGAAGACCTCCGGCTTCACCAAGCGCATGCGCTCGATTCCGAAGTTCTTGGCGATCCGTACCGCGCCGGCGATGTTCACGATGTCC
>CAZASU010000142.1:0-5245 GCA_964487785.1 uncultured Gemmatimonadaceae bacterium
AAGCTCGGAGCCGACCATGGGCCCACCGGTATAGATCTTTTCACCTTTCGACGTCGTGGGGCCGGCATAGACTTTCTTCACGGCCTCCACCTGCTTCATGGTCAAACACGAGGTCTTTCTCCCGGAAGAACACAGGAGTTCGGCAGGATCAAATTTGCAGCTCTGCGGATTGCCGATGATACCGTCTTTCAAGCCGTCATCCAGATCGCACTTCGCCACCGCCTTTTCATGGAGCAGTTTCAGATCGGTGGGACTCACCGTGCCTGCGAGATTCCGGCCAGCCCATTCGTAGTACATCATGGGGCCGGAGAACGTGGGGGACGGAGCACCGGCAATGATGCCATCAAAATCCCAGGGGAAACGCTGGGCCTCCGAAAACGCCTGCTGGCCACCGGAGGAGCATCCCATGAAGTACGCTCTGCCGGGTGCCTTGGCGTAGTAATATTCCGTAATCGCCTTACCAGCCACCGCCGTCACATGCGCGCCGCGAAAGCCAAAATCAATCTGGGCCTGGAGGTTATTATAGAAGACGAGACCGTTGGTCCTTCCACCCTTGTTGCCCATGTCGGAAGCGATGCACGCATAGCCCTTTTGGAGGGGGGCGTCGCAAGCACCTATGGGAATGTTGCCGCAGAAGCCTCCGCAACCGGCCTCGAAGAATTTCCCGTTCCAATTGGATGAGGGCAGCCGGAGCTCGAACCCGACGCTCGGCAGCACGACGCCCTGTACCTGGCAATACGCGGGCAGCCCGCCGCTGGCCTCAACGAGCTTCGCACTCGTCACCCGCGCCGGGGCATCCTGGATCTCTGAAAAATTTGTGGTGGCCAGCGCCGGGCACTCGGCGGCCAGCACGGCGCCGTCCGCCTCCCGATCGAGGACTCCCCCTTTTCCTGCCACCGCAATGGCGCGCACGGACAGTGGAACCAAGGTTTGGGCAGACGCACGACCGACCAGGGTCATGATTGACAGCGCTACTATGATCGCGCGCATGGGTAATCACCTTTCCTAAGCGTTGAAGAACGGATTCAACCGTTCCCTGCATTGCCAAGGGGAGCTCCTGAGGAACCGGGCTCCTTCCGAGGGGCCCCTCGCGCTAATTGCCCGCAAGAGTGGGGTTGTTATCCCTCTCTGCGTTCGGTAGAGGCAAACACCTCGTGTCACCGTACGATCCCCCCTTCAGGCCGTAAGGCGTTCCGGGAGGTGGAATAAGCGGCAGGTCGAAGCGAATCGTATCGAACAAGTGTTGCCCCTCGAGGAACAGTTCTCGCTTCCGCTCCTCCAATACCTGATTCGATATTTCCGTCGGGTCGGAGCTGCTGAACGGCGGCAGGCCTACTGCCGCATGGAGGGCGTTGATGATGTCAACCGCCGTCTGTCCGCCCGTGACCTCGGCGATGATGAGTTGCCCTTCCGCCCACCGGGCAACCGGTATCGGGGCATCCAGTGATGCATACTTCGTCGTAACCCAGACGGTGGTGTTTATGCCATCCGGCGCTGCCTGGCCGGTGTTGACCACCGGCACCCTCGGATCAGGCACACCCTGAAAGGTGAGGTCGCGAAAGGGTTCTTCGATCGACACCCGGAAGTCACGGACGTTCATCTGGTAAACCCGATTCATCGAACGGTTCGACGCAGCGGAGTACGTCGCATTCATCACAAAGCCTGCCGGCACGAGTTGAGCGTCCGCAGCGGCCTCCGCTCCCCTCCCGAGGTCGAGCCGTGCGCGGGCCCGTCCAATCAAGGCCATGTTCAGAAGGTCTGTCCTTCCTGCTGCTGTTGCAGCATCGATGGCCCTCGTGAACTTGGCTTCCGCCAGTGCCAGCACCTCCGCCGAGGTGAGCTCGGGACCGGCATCGATCGCCGCGGTACAAAATGCTTCTCCCAGCAGGATATGGCTGTACCCGGAATAGGCCGCCGCCGTGGCAATGAACTCGGTGCGACGCGGGACATCCGCATCGGAAAAGCCATCGAGTAATCTGAGTGCGTTATCCGCGGCCCAACGGGCGGTGCTGACCGGTTGATAGATACCCCCATAAAAATCGCAGGGTTGGGTAGCGTACTCGTTACCGGCTGGGGACACGGTTCTCCGATCGTAGTTGAACGACTCCGCGCCCTGCAGCTGTGTATCCAGCAGCTCATCGGTCACCAGCCCCGTGACATAGATGTGCGCGCCAAGGGCACAGGCGAAGTCATTGACGGCGCCGGAGACGAGCAATGGCAGGCTGGCAGGACCAACAAGGCTATCCGCCAGTACGCTTGTGGGAGCCTCGACCTCCAGAAGATCGTCGCAGCTAGTAACGGTGGCACTGATTCCCATGAGGCCCATGCAGAAAGCTGCCCTGATGAAGGGGACGGGAACGTGGGCTGGTCGTCCGTGGTTCATGTTATCTCCCCGCTCGGAGCGAGCGCGCGGATGCTTGCTAGAACCGCAAGTTGGTGGTCACCGTGAACGATGCCAGCTGTGGCACGAAAGCCTGAACCGTCCGGTCGAACGTGAAGCGCGACGCGCCGGCGCCAATCCACATGCTCTCAGGGTCAAGAGTGGTGAAGCTGGACCAGGTGTGCAGGTTACGCCCGGCGAGGCGGATCGAGGCGCTGCTTGCTCCAACCATGCGGGCCCAGGAGTCCGGCAGCGTCACACTCGCGGATACCTCTCGCAGCTTGGCGAACGCGGCGTCGGCGACGGCAAATGAACCGATGGATCCGTTCTGATACTCGGCGATCAGCGCTGGGTCGAATCTCTCGGGAAAGAAGTTGGCTTCGCATACTTTGAAGAGTGAGCACCTGAGGTTCGTGTCATTGTCGGCATGCCGGACGTCCAGCTTGAAATCCACTTGAGCATAGAGCTGCAGCACCTTGAAGAGCGTGACCGTGGTATTGATCCCGCCCTGCCGCCTTGGATCCGACCGTCCGAGGAAAACCTGTGGCGCCAGATCGCAGTCGACCGCAGGGCCACCCGGCCGACTGCTGTTGGGAAGACCGCCGTCACACTGGAGGTTTTGGGCAATGCCAGCCCCGTCCAGCGTGGCGCTCACGACCTTCTTGCCGAACCAAGACCCAGCCGGGTACCCGACCTGGTGGCGGAGCACAATGCCGGGATTATCCACGAGGCTCGGCACCACGATTGCGTTTGTTGTCCCCCCGCCCCCGACTGCAACAGTGGTCCCGAGACCACCCAGATCGAGCACCTGGTTGTCGTTCTGGGTGATATTGAAGCCAAGATTCCAGGCCACGTTTGGCTTGTTGAGCAGACTCGTCGTCAGTTGTAACTCAAGACCTTGGTTCCGAAGTGCGCCGATGTTCACGAACTGCGCTCCCGGAAACCCTAGAGACGGCGCCTGCGCCCGGAGCAGTATCGCGTCCCTGGTTTTCGTGTAGTAGCCGCTGAAATCCAACGTCACGCGATCGTCGAACAGCGCCGCCTCGAGTCCGCCCTCGAACTCGGTACTCCTCTCGGGGCCGAGGTCCGGGTTGCCGATGAACTGAGGAGTTACCTCGGCGGTGCCCCCACCCCCGGTGGCTGGCGTGAACGTACGGAGCGCGGCAAAGGCATCGGGTTGCACGCCAGACTGCCCGTATGCCCCCCGTAGCCTCAGCGAATTGATGAAGCGGAACGGCCAGAAGGGTTCCTCACTGACGACCCATGCGCCGCTGAATTTCGGATAGCTGACGAAGCCACGATTGCTTCCGAAGGCGCTGTTTTTGTCGAACCGAATGGCCCCGGTCACGAAGGCGCGCCCATTCAAACCAAGCTGTTCCTGGACATACGTCCCGAGGGTGGTGTTTTGAACGAAGTCTTCCTGGCCGAATGTGACTGCCGACGCCGAAACGACGCCCAAGCCGCCCGCCGGAAACTGCTGTCCGATTGCAGTCACCTGTTGGGTCCGTTTGCGATACAGCTGAGCGCCGACAGATGTGGAAGCAGTAAGCCTGCTGGAGAGCTTCGCATCCGCGGTGGCGCCATAGTCTAACGTCTGATAGGTCGTGTGTCGGAATTGGCTCGTTCTGCTTCCGAGGGCGGCTATCGGACTGTAGAACTGCGCATCCTCTGGCGACAGGTGCGGCCTGAAGTCCTGATTCTCCTCGTTGGTCTGATCCAGCCCGGCGACCAGCCGCTGGTTCAACCAGGGCGTCGCACGGTAATTGAGCTGAAAGCTGCCGGTGAAACGGTTCAAGATCTGCGCTTGTTCTACGGTCCGTCGCAGCACGTCAGGAGGAGCGCGAAAGAAGCCCCTCTGGGGTGTGTCCTTGAGCGACGGGAATCCGTACAGGGTGTTGAACAGCGCGCCACTGCCGATGTCGTTCGCGAGGTGGATGTCAGATCGCACCAAGCCAAGGCTTGCGGTTACGTCCAGATCCTTCGTGAGCGTAGCCTGGACATTGGCCCGGCCGCTAAAGCGTTTCACTTTGTTGGTCGACTCGATCCCGTTGTCGTGATCATAGCCTACATTCAGATTGTACCGCGCTAGGTCGGTGCCTCCGCTCAGGTTGCCGTTATACCCCGAGAGATAGCCGTTCCTGAAGATGGGTGTTCCCCGATCATTCTCCTGTTTGAGGTAGTCGAGTTCGATGACGCTGCCGCTGACGGGATCTAAGCCAAAGTTGTGGGGGATACGCCCTTCGGGGTTCATGAACCAGGTAGTACCTTGTCGCGTGCTCAGGTCGAATGTCGGGCGGCCTGCTCGACCTCGCCGGGTAATGATTTGAATCACGCCACCCGAAGCTTCGGTCCCGTAGAGTGTCGCGGCAGCGGGGCCTTTGATGATCTCGATACTCTCGATGTTCTCTGGAGCAAAATCGCCGAGTCGAGAGATCACCCCGGATCCAAAGCCCTGGCTGGCAGGGCCAGAAGAGATGTCGTTGTTCACCCGCACCCCGTCCACATAGATCAGGGGCTGGTCACTGAGTGACAGGCTTTTCTGGCCGCGAATATTGACCCGTGGCCCAGCGCCGACCACGCCAGTTCCCGGCACCACCGTCACGCCCGTGGCCCGTCCGTTGATGAGCTGGGTGACATCCTGACCCGGAGAGACGGTTCGCAAATCCGCGACGTCGATGCTCGTGATCGCGTTGCCGACCGTCCGCTTCTCGACCGGGCCGGCCGTCCCCGTGACCACCAGCGCGTCGAGCTGAAGCGCAGCCTCGGCCAGGACCAATCGCACCCCAACTCTCCCCACCCTGACCTTCTCCGAAAGCGGCGAATAGCCGATTGCTGTCACGCGCAGCGTGACCTCCGGTCCCGGAA
>CAZASU010000143.1:0-2572 GCA_964487785.1 uncultured Gemmatimonadaceae bacterium
GCGCTACGGCTCAGGGTGACAACGCACTCCGCGCCTCACCGCTCACGGGTTCCCGAAAAGAACGTCATCTCCCGCGGCCGCTTCGGCGCATTGGACCACACCAGCCGCCGCGGCCGGCCCGGACCCAGCGGGCGGATCTCGACCGCATCTCCCACGAAGAAGGCCACGGAGTCACCACCCCACCGGACTGGATCGCGAGCGTCGCGGGCCAGGAGCGTGGACCCACCGCTGTCCCCGAGGACGCAGAGATCGCCCGCGCTCTCACACGGCATCGCCCGCGCGAACACCGGGTCACCCAGCAGTACCGCCAAGCTCGCTTCGGCACCGGCCAGCCCGGGTGGCGGTACCGGATGAGGGTCAGGATCGGCAGGCGGCGCCTGGAACCGATAGAGACCCTTCGAGGCCGAGACTATCAACGACTTGCCACCTGGCTCCCACCCGATGGCAACGGGCCGTCCCGCGCCCTTGGGCAGTACCAGCTCCCGTTCGCCACCGCTCAGCAGGTTCATCACCCAGACCGAGGCAGGGGTAGGGTCGGCCAGGGACGTACCCCGCAGGAACGCCAAACCGCCACCATCGGGAGCGAGCGCCGGCGCCAGCTCGGCGACATTGGTGAAGGTGATCCGAACCGGTGGCCCGCCATCGGGCCGCACGGCGTAGAGGTCGGAGTTGGGCTCCTCACCGCCAACGAACACGGCGTAGGGGTCCCGCCCGATTTCCATCTGGCCGCGGAGAGGGGGGAGGGTGGGGTTGCAGCTCGAAGCAAACAGCGTGAGCGGGAACAGCAGCAGCGTGAGCGGTGAGGGAGAAAAACGTTTGTCACCCTGAGCCGTAGCGTTGCGAAGGCGAGGGGGCCGAAGCTGAACCGGCGCTCTGGCCCCCTCGGGCGCTATCGCACCCTCAGGGTGACAACCCCCTTTACCGCTCACCGCTTACCGCTTACCGCTCACGTTGTTCGTTTTGAGAAGCCACCACCCGTTGGGATCGACCTCGATCTTGCTCGGCTTCCGGCCGATCCCCTCAATCACCTTCCGGATCTTTCGTCCCTCTACATCCACCCGTACCGGCTTCCCGTCCACCAGCAGCTCGAGGTTGGGGATTCGATATGTCCCCCACTCCGGCTTCTGGGTCTGGGTGATGTCCAGGGTCAGCTTCTTGCCGCCGTGCCTCCAACGCACATCGAGGATCGGGTAGCCCGGCTGAGTCAGTGACTGGCGGAAGTACCAGTCGAGATCGCGTCCCGCGGCCTCGGACATCACCCTCGCAAAGTCACTGGAGACGGCAGTGCTGTCCTTGTGGGCGGTGTAGTAGCGGCGCAGGCCCGCGTAGAAGGCCGAGTCCCCCATGAGGCCGCGTAGCTGGTGTAGCACCCAGCCGCCCTTCTGGTAGCTGTTGGTGTTGAGCAGCGCCATCAGGTCTTGCTGAGCGGTATCCACCACCGGCCGCTCGCTCGCCTCCGAGGAGAGCACCTCATCCGCCGCCTTCTTCATGGTCGCGCGGAAGGCGCTGTCACCGTCGGCGTGACCTTTCCACAGGGCGGCGAGGTAGGTGGCGAATCCTTCCGACAGCCAGAGGTGGGGCCACTCCCGCGGCGTGACCGCGTCGCCGAACCACTGGTGCGCCGTCTCGTGCGCCACCAGCTGCTCGTCCAGCGCCTTGTCCCGGTAGAGCTTCTGGTCGTAGAAGATGGCCGTCGCGTTCTCCATGCCGCCGAACCGGGTGCTCGACTCGACGTGCGCCAGTGCCGGGTAGGGAAACGGCCCGATCAGCCGGCTGAAGTAGTCGACCATGTCGCCCGCCCGCCGGAAGGGGCCGGCGACGGCATAGCCCGAGTCTTGCGGGTACGCCCACACCGAGAGCGGCACGCATTTAACTGCGCACCCGGCCTCCGGGAGCGCGCCGCGCGCCAGCCGTGCGACGCCGACCACCATGTTGTAGACCGGGATCGGCGTATCCAGCCGGTAGTGCCAGACGGTGTGGCCGTACGGCAGGGTGTCGATCTTCTCCAGCACGCCGTTGGCGATCACCTGTTGGTCGATCGGCGCCTGCACGTGGAAAGCGACGGTCGCTTTGTCGGCTGGCTGATCGTCCGACGGCAGCCAGAGGTGGGCCCGGTCGGGCCAGTTGTCGGCGAACACGGTGCGGTCGCCATACTGGTTGTTGCCGATGATCAGCCCGTCCCGGGTGAAGCCGCGGTAGCGCACCCTGGTGCTGAGCGTATCGCCGGGCTGCTTCTGATGCGGCACGTCGATCTCGGTCGAGGACCGGGCGTACATCGTGCGTGAGATCCGGGTGTTGGGCTTCCCGTCGACCAGCACCCGAATGACCCGCATGGCGGAGTCCAGCTGCATCCTGACCGGCTCGGTGGAGCCGAGTCGCCAGGTGATCTGCACCTCACCGAGCACGTGGGTCCCGGTGTCGCTGGGGACGAGGGTGATGTCGTAGTGCAGGGCATCGTGCTGGGGGCGCAGGGTGTCGGCCCCTGTGGGGAGCGGAGATTGCGCGATCTGCAGGAGTAGGAGAAGCATCGAAAGACTGTCACCCTGAGCGTAGCGAGTCTTGTCACCCTGAG
>CAZASU010000143.1:2672-5226 GCA_964487785.1 uncultured Gemmatimonadaceae bacterium
ATCCTGGCCCACGCCTTCTCCACCTGCGGACCATTCGACCCTTGCCGTCCGGGCTTCAGGAAGCCGTGCCCGGTGCCGGGGTACACCTCCGAGGTGAACGTCTTCCCGGCCGACTGCATCTGGGCGGTGACCAGGGGCAGGTTGGCATTGATCCGCTCGTCGTTCTCCCCGTAGATGCCGAGCACCGGCGCCTGGATCTTCTTCAGGTCGGCGGTATCGGGAGCGGGACCGTAGGCGACCACGGCCGCGCGGAGCTTCGGATTGTTGGTCGCGTAGCGGAAGCTCTGTCCCCCGCCCCAGCAGAAGCCGATGGAACCGATCTGGTCCTTGGCCACCGCCGGCAGGCCGTTCACGTAGGCATAGACCGCGTTGAGATCGGCGGTTACCCGCTCGGGCTCGAGCTGGCCCACCAGCTTGCGGCCGGAGTCGGGGTCGGCCGGCGTGATTCCATGCTTCGAGGAGAGCAGGTCCGGCAGGATGGCGACGAACCCTTCCTTGGCCAGCCGATCGGCCACCTTCGGCTCCCAATCGGTGAGGCCGAAGATCTCATGGATCACGATGACCGCGGGAGCCTTGGTCTTGCGCTCGGGGTAGGCGACGTAGGCCCGGATGGTCTGGTTGCCCCGCTTGATCTTGACCCACTCGCCGTGGGTGGTGACCAGGGCACTGAGTGCCTGCGGCGACCCCGGTTTGGTGTAGGTCCGCATGGCGGCGGCACCGATGAGTAGCGCCACCAGCCCGACCAGAACGTAGGTGGCGACCGCGCCGCGACGGGAGCCGAGTCGGGTGCTCATGGCAGCTCCCAGAACTCCACCCGGTTCTCCATCAGGAGCGGCACTGCGATGCGAGGGCCCTTGGGATCGACGTCGATGTCGGCGGGAGAGGGAACCTTTGTGGCCACCGGTCGCGCCTGGCCGTTTTCCAGTACGAAGAGGGTCGAGTCGGTCCAGCTGGTCACCAGCAGACGACCATCGGGCAGAAACGCGACGCCGTCCTGCTGGCCGGGGCCGGAGCCGATCAACTCGACCTCCTTGTCACCCGGCTTCCACCCATAAATCCCCTTGCCCAGAAAGGAGACGATCACGAAGCGCCGCTGCTTGGAGTCCCAGGCGATGCCGTTGGGGCCCTCGAGCTTGGCGGAGGTGAGGACGGCTTCGGCGCCGCCCCTGGTAACTCGGAACACCTGATCGGGGCCGGGGTGGGAGACCTCGCCCTTGGATCCGAAGAGCACTCCGGTGTCGGTCATGTAGACCGCTCCGTCCGGTCCCACCGCCGCGCCATTGAGGAACCGGGCTCGTCCCTTGGTGCTGACGTTGGCGATAAGCGCCCCGGTGCGTTTGTTGAAGGCCCGGGCGACGTCGATGTCCGCCACCCACAGCGTGTCGGCGCTGATGACGAGTCCCTTGGGCGCATTCAGCGTGACACCCTTCTTCCCGCCCTCGATGAACTTGACCGTGTACGGGGTTCCATCGGGCCGGAGCCGGCTGATGTATCCGTTGTTGTCCTTCCCGAGAGGCGTACCGTTGATGTTGGACACGAACCAGACGTCGAGGTCGCGATCATAGCGGGCCGACTCCGGGCCCTGGAGGTTCGGGGTCTCCGCCACCTTTCGGAACATGACGGACTCTTTTTCGTAGACGGCAGCGGAATCAGCCAGAGCGGCATCCCTGGCGCCGGAATCGCGGGATTTGCAGGCACTGGATACCAAGCCCGCGAGGGCCGCCAGTGTCAGGGTTGGTGCGAGGTAGTGCCGGAGCATGGAACGGTCTCCACTCAGAGGGAAAAGCAAGTATACATGGGCCACCCCGCCCGCTGCAGGCAGGCGCTCCCACCGCCGCACAAAAGAACGCAGTGCTTCGGTGGAACCTCCTGCCCGCAGCTCCCCCAACCAACGACAGCGGTAGGACTTGTGGCTCTGAGTGTTTTGTGTGGGTGGGTGGCAGTGGACCGGTGGTCTCGCTGAAGGACTGCGTTCTTTTGTCCGGAGGCGTGAGCCCGGTCCGCTGCGGGGTGGGGTTCACTCTTCTGGGGCACCTCCGGCCTTGGCAACCTGATCCGGACGCACCCGTCCGGCATCGAACTTCCGCGCCGCGGCCAGCATCGTCGCGATGGTCTCGTCCACATCCGCCTCGCCCCGCTTGAACCGGATCGGATTGATTCGTGCCACCACGAACGGCCGCAGGTAGGGACTCTCGAACCCGCGTTCCTTGAGCGCCTTCATCGCCTCGCTCACCGCGGCGTCCAGTTCCAGGATCCGTGCCGCCCGTTCCCGCCGTGTCTCCAGCGCCTTCGGCAGAGCCGAGGCCTGGAACTTCTCCACTCGGCGGAGGATCGGGTGGTAGGCCCCGCCGGCGAAGCGGCCGTTTTCCTGGTAGCAGAGCCCGAGCGTCAGCAGCGCCGGCTCCTCGAACTCGATCTCGTAATCGCGCTCCGGGCGGCTCTCGGTCTCGGCCAGCAGCTCGGCCAGCCGGATCACCTCCAGGGAGCGCTCGCGCAGGTTGTGCGCCTTCTCGGTGTTGAGCAGCAGGATCCGGTGGGCGACTTCGATGTCGGG
>CAZASU010000144.1:0-5201 GCA_964487785.1 uncultured Gemmatimonadaceae bacterium
CGCCCGTGTTCCTCGGCTGCAGCGATGTAGACTCGCACATCCCGGCCGAGCGGGTCCGGCTTTCAGCCGAGGTGATGCAGAGGCTCGGTGGGGACGTAACGATGCGGCTCTATCCCGGAATGGGGCATCAGATCAACGAGGATGAGATTACCGCCGTCCAGGCGATGATGGAGGCGGCGGCACTCAACCCTTCGGGATCGTAACGCTGAACTGGCTTCCCTGGACCCTTGCGGTCTGCACCCGAACCGGCAGCGTCACCATGGTCTTACCCATCCACCGGAGACGGCGTTCCACCGCGAGCGCGGTCTCGTTGTGCAGCAGCCGGTGGTACCACTTCTCCCGCTGAAAGATCATCTTGCCGGCAAAGAACACCACGTGGGGAAACTCCCGGGCAACCTCGAGACATAGCTTTTCAGCCTCCTCGACTGCCTCGGTGCCTACGGTCATCCGTGCGGTGGCCGGCACGCCAAGGCCGCTAGCGAGCGATAGGTAGTTCCCCTGCATCTCCTCCGTCCGCCGACGAAGATCCTCCACCGCATGCTCCCCCTTGAACTCACCCGAGTCGATCACACCGACCGAAACGAAGACCAGGTTCTTGAAGTGGCCGGGGAACACCCGAAAGATGTTCAGGACGGTGTGGATTCCGACTCCCCCATAGGAACCCACCAGCACCGCAGCCGTCGGGCCCCGGGGATCGATCTCTTCTACAGCAGCCTTGCGAGGTTTGGCAGCATGAGGCAGTTCCCCAAGCTCCCGGTATAGCTGGTCGAGCTCGAGGGTCACCCTCCGGTAGTGTCGCCGGATCGTGAAACAGAGGGCGATCACGAGACAGGTGATCACAACAGTGATCCAGCCGCCCTGGGCAAACTTCTCATACACCGTTATGACAAGAATCGTTACGCACAGCACGAGGGCTGCGCCGAAGAGTGCGGTCCGGGACACCCATTCAGGCCGGGTTCGGCGGTGGCGGCCCCAGAAACGGAGCATGGCCAGCATGGAGAGCGAAAAGGTGAGGAATACGTTGATGCTGTACATGACGACCAGGTAGCCGACACTCCCCCCGGTGTAGAGCAGCGCCGCGAGCGCGGCAGCGCCCATGAGGAGAATCCCGTCCTGAGTGGTGAGCCGCTCGGACAGTGCCGCGAACCGATGAGGCACCCAGGAATCCACCGCCATGTTCGCCAGCACGCGGGGGCCGTCGAGGAATCCCGCCTGCGCAGCGACCACGAGCAGCATCGCCTCGGAGAAGAGGGTGAGGACGATGAAGGTCCCCCCGAATGGGAGCCCAGTCGCCAGACGTTCCGTCAACACGGCATTCAGGGTTTTTCCCGGCACCGGCGCGATCTGCCATAGGAGATAGCAGAGCAGAAGGCCGGATGCGGTGAACGCGAGCGAGGTGGCCATGTAAAGCATCGTCCGCTTTCCGGTCTCCACCTTCGGATCTCGCATGATCGGCAGGCCGTTCGAGACCGCTTCGATCCCGGTGTAGGTGCCGCCACCCAGCGAATAGGCTCGAAAGAAGAGAAGCAGCAGACCACTGACACCGAGGGTCGTGGCACCTTCGGCAAAACCATTCCGGACTGCCATGGCCGTGGTCGACACTTCAGGCAGATGCCCCAGAATGCCACCACCGATGAGCACCACGTGGGTCACGAGGAACAGCAGAAAGGCCGGCAGTAGAGCCATCACCGACTCGCGTACGCCGCGGATGTTCAGGGTGGTGAGTACCAGGATGAACCCGAACTCGACCGCCAATTTGTATTCCTGCCAGCTCAGCGGCAGGAAGCTGAAGAGCGCATCTCCCGCGGCTGCAATGGAGACGGTGATAGTGAGAACATAGTCCACCAGCAGGGCGGCTCCTGAGACCAAACCCGCGGCGGGCCCCAGCAGGCTACTTGCCACCACGTAACCACCGCCCCCGCTGGGAAACTCTTCGATGATGCGGCGGTACGCTGCGGAGATAAGCAACACGGTTGCGGCCATGAGAGCCGCCAGCGCTACGGCCAGGTAGGCATGCTCCCCCAGGGCCTTGAACGCCTCTTCAGGGCCATAGGCGGATGAGGACAATCCATCGGCCCCCAGTCCCACCCAGGCCAGGAATGGAATCAACGCCAGCCGGTGAAACAGCCGGCTATCCTTGAGGTCCCGCGGGCTGCCGACCAGCAGGCGTCGGAGCCGGCGGCGGCGCGTTTCGGGCCGAGGTTCCGGACTGACGATGGGATCCAGCGTACAGATTCTCCCTGGAAAGAGGTTCCACCTAGACGGACACCCGTCTACCAACGGCCCGAGAATACTGCCCGCCGATCTGCGTGGTGTCAGCCCAAACCTGCAAATCCTGATAGAATCCTGATGCCAGCTGCCCCTAGTATTGATCCACGGGTCTTTTGCTAACGGACGGCACCAGTGGCTCCAAGTGACGTGATCGCAGAGGAAGCAGCTCGTCCTGATTCAGAGACCAAGCGCGCCAAGGTATCGCACTCGTGGCGGGGCTTGAGGCTCAACGAGTACGCCTGGTCCGTCGCCATCATCGCGTTGACGACCGCGCTAGCGCTCCTTCTTCGCCCTTACCTGCAGATCACCGACGTGGCGATGCTCTTTCTGCTTGCCGTCGTCGTGGTGGCCTACCGGCACCGCCGTGGACCGGCACTCCTCGCATCCCTGCTGAGCATCGCCGCGTTCGACTTCGGGTTCGTACCTCCATATCACACTTTTGCGGTCAACGATGCCGCCTACTTTCTCACCTTTGGAGTGATGCTGGCGGTGGCGCTTACCATGAGTCAACTGACGGCTCGAATCGGGGAGCAGGCGGAGGACGCCGGGGAACGGGAACGAAGAACCGCCGCGCTGTATGCCCTGAGCCGAGCGCTGAATGGAGATGAGAGCCTCCAGGCTCAGACCACGACAGCGGCGCGGCACATCTCCGCGGATGTAGGGGGAGAGACGCTCATCTTTCTCGACGGGTGGGATAAGGAAACCCAGCGGCGAGCATGGCCCTCCGAGGGCGTTTTCGGTAGTCTGGCCGTGCGGGTTGCCGCTACCTGGGCATACGAGCACGGCGAGAGTGCCGGTTGGGGCACGAGCCATTGCGCCGAAGCCGAAGCGCTCGTCGTGCCCCTTCGAGCCGCCAGCCGGACGATCGGCGTAGTGACGGTCCGTCCGGAATCGGCGCACCGGGTCCTCTCAGAGACGGAGCGCCGGACCATCGAGGCCCTAGCCGATCAGGCGGCAGCGGCATTCGAAAGGACCGCTCTGGCCGAACGCCACGAGCGCGCGCGGGTGGAGGTGGAATCCGAGCGGCTGCGCACCGCGCTACTAAGCTCGCTGTCTCACGACCTCCGCACCCCGCTGGGGAGCATCGAAGGCGCCGCGAGTAGCCTGCTGCAGGGACACCTGCCGGCCGAGGCGCAGCGCGACATGGCCGAGACCATCCTGGAGGAGTCTCGGCGGATGACGAGATTGGTCACCAACCTGCTGGACATGGTCCGGGTCGAATCGGGGTCGTTGGCGGTGCAGAAGGCCTGGCAACCCTTGGAAGAGGCGCTTGGAGTCGCTCTGCTGCGGGTCGAAGAGCGCCTCGCCACTCATCCTATCGAGACCCGGCTCCCCTCCACTCTCCCGCTCGTACCCATAGACGAGCTCCTGATCGAGCAGGTCTTCATCAATCTCCTGGAGAACGCGGCAAAGTACACACCTGCGGGCACACCTATCACGGTGACAGCCTGGGAGGATCACAACGGGGTGGTTGTCGAGGTGGCGGATCGGGGACCCGGCATACCGGCGGGCGAGGAGGAATCGGTTTTTCGGAAGTTCCAGCGGAGCCGCGGCGCAGATCGGCTCGGCCCTGCGGGTGGATCCGGCCTGGGGCTGACCATATGCCGCGGCGTCATCGGAGCGCACGGGGGACGGATCTGGCTGGAGCCGACCGAGGTTGGCGCCGCTTTTCGTTTCAGCCTGCCGCTTGATGGCCCGCGGATGGGCGCGCTGCCGGCCGAGGCGCAGGACGGTTGATCGGGCTAACCCATGGCTACCCTCGCGCCGCTTCTGTTACTGATCGAGGATGAACCTCAAATGCGCCGCTTTCTCCGGGCGACGCTCAAGGCACACGGCTACCAAGTCGTGGAGGCCGCGACGGCGCGGGAGGGGCTGGCGCAAGCAGCCGGACGGAATCCGGAGCTCATTCTGCTCGACCTCGGCCTTCCCGACCTCGACGGTCTCGAGGTCGTCCGAACGATCCGCCAGTCGGCTCGTACACCTGTCATCGTGCTCTCGGCCAGAGGTCAGGAGCAGGACAAGGTCGATGCGCTCGACCTGGGCGCCGACGACTACCTGACCAAGCCGTTCGGAGCCTCGGAGCTTCTAGCGCGAATTCGAGTGGCCCTTCGGCGGGCTGCCCTGCCGCCGGGCGCCCCGGCCGAGCCGGTCTTTCAAACGGGTGAGCTTCGGGTGGACCTGGTGCGGCGACAGGTGTTCCGCGGCGAGGAAGAGGCGCACCTGACGCCGACGGAGTACAGGCTGCTCGCCGCACTCATACGGCATGCGGGGAGAGTCAGTACGCACCGGCAGCTGCTGGAGGAGGTCTGGGGAGCCAACTACGCGGACCAGAGCCACTATCTCCGGGTCTACATGGCTCAGCTGCGCCACAAGCTTGAACGGGATCCGACACGGCCTCGCCTTCTCACTACCGAGCCGGGGGTGGGGTATCGGCTGAGAGATGGTGAGGGGTGACCTGCGGGGTGTGCCGGGACGCATCCTACCGGAGCAGCGGCGACAGCAGCCTCACCATGATCACGATCACCACGATTCCCGCCAGATCCAGCGCCAACCCGTGCCGGATCATCCGGCTCAGCGGGACGTAACCCGAGCCATAGACGATCGCGTTGCACGGAGTGGAAACCGGCAGCATGAAGCCAAGACTGGCGGCCATCGTGGCCCCGAGCGCCGGTTCCAGGGGATCGAGGCCGGCGGCATGGGCGATGGAGATGACCACCAGCATTCCGAAGCTTCCCTCGATGGGAAGCAGCCCGGTGAGTCCGCGTCCCATGGCCTCCGCCAGGCCGGTCTGGAACGAGAGCACTCCCAGCGCAAACCCTCCCCCATAGAGTAGCACCACACCCCAGTCGACCTGCACCGCCTCCTGCCAGGTGATGGCAACCTGGAGCAGCACGCAGATGGCGGCGCCGAGCAGCGCGGTGACCGCGAGC
>CAZASU010000145.1:0-5141 GCA_964487785.1 uncultured Gemmatimonadaceae bacterium
GGCTCCGGTGGCGCCGAAGCCGTCATCCCCGCCGGCTGGGGCCTCCGGGGCCCCGGCCGCGCGTCCTCCGGCTCCCGGCGGAAGCCGCCCGGCCAATCCATTTCTTTCCCAGGATCCCGCGCTCAAGGCTCGGCGTCTGGCCCGTGCGCTCATCTCCGACATGGTGGTCTACCATCCGGGGAAGCGGCAGGAAGGCCTGCGTGATGGGAACCTCAAGGAGCTCTTCGAGGAAGAGATCAAGAAGAGCTGGGAGGAGTTCGCCGATCAGGTCGGGCGCGAGGTCGCCGAATCCACGGGGTACTTCCGAGAGGCGTTGAATGAGATCCTGGCCGGAGGCCGCCAGATCTTCTAAAAAGTGAGAGGTAGGAAGTAAGAGGTAAGAAGTGAGAAGGCTCGCCTCTCGCCTCTTACTTCTTCCTTCTCACCGCTTACTTCTTTACTTCTCGCCTCTCCCCTCCATTAGGTTTCAGCCGTCCCCTTCGCATAGGAGTAGTTGGCATGTCGGACCTCGTAGATCGCCTGACCGACCTGCAACGCCGCGTCGCTGAACTCCGAGACTTTCTTTGACTTGCCGGCCAAGGCCGCGCGGCTGAAGGCGTTCGAGGACCAGCAGACCCTGCCGGGTTTCTGGACCGACCCTGAAGCGGCGCGAAACTCGGTTCAGCAGATCAAGATCCTCAGAAACTGGCTCATCCCCTACGACACCCTGCATCGCCGGCTGGACAGTGCGCTCGAAATGGCCGAGCTCCTGGCGGCGGAGCCGGACGAGTCGATGTCGTCCGATCTCGCCAGGGACGCCGACGAGCTCGATACCGCGGCCGAGGCCTTCGAGCTCCAGGCCATGCTGCAGGGGCCGGAGGACGGGCGCGACGCGATCCTCACGATTCACCCTGGCGCCGGCGGCACGGAATCGCAGGACTGGGCCGAGATGCTGATGCGGATGTACGTGCGCTGGGCGGAGCGGCACGGGTTCGAGGTCGCCATTCTCGATCTGCTTCCCGGGGAGGAAGCCGGCATCAAGTCGGTCTCCATCGAGATCAAGGGCCAATACGCCTACGGCTACCTCAAGGCGGAGAAGGGGGTTCACCGTTTGGTGCGAATCTCGCCGTACGACTCGCAGGCACGCCGCCATACCTCCTTCGCCTCGGTCTTCGTCTACCCGGACATCGACGACACTATCGAGGTGGACCTGCGGGAGGAAGATATCAAGATGGATGTCTTTCGTGCTTCGGGCGCCGGCGGCCAGCACGTCAACAAGACGTCGTCGGCGGTGCGGCTCACCCATGTACCGACCAACACGGTGGTCTCCTGCCAGCAAGAGCGCAGCCAGACAAAGAACCGGGCCACCGCCATGAAGATGTTGCGGGCGGCCATCTACCAGAAGAAGCTGGAAGAGCAGGAGGCCGCCCGAGCGGTCGTCGAGGCTACCAAGACCGACAACTCCTGGGGAAATCAGATCCGGTCCTATGTGTTCCAGCCGTATACGATGGTGAACGACCATCGGACCGAAGTGAAGGTTGGTGACGTGCAGCGAGTGATGGACGGAGACCTGGACCCGTTTATTCAGGCGTACCTGAAGCGGTTTGGAGGCAAGGCGGCGTGAGCACCGTCGAGGAAAGGTCCTACGTCGAGGCGGCCCGCCGGGAGAATCGGGCGGCGCTGGAGGCGCTGGGTGTCCAGCCGTTCGCCTATCGCTACGAGCGCACCCACACTGGAGCCGAGGCCCGGGCTGCCTACCGCGACGATATGGGGGAGGATGGGCCAGAGGTCTCGGTCGCGGGGAGGATCGAGTCCTGGCGTCCCAAGGGCAAGGTCGTGTTCGGACATATCGAGGACCCCAGCGGCCGCATCCAGGTCTACCTGAGGCGGGACGTGCTCGGCGCACGGTTCGACATGGTCGATCTCCTGGACCTCGACGATCACGTCGGCATAGCCGGCCGTCTGTTCCGGACCAAGGCGGGTGAAGTCACCATCCGGGCTACTGACATTACCCTGCTCGCCAAGTCGCTTCGTCCGCTCCCCCGCGGGAAGACCCAGACCGGACCGGAAGGAACCGTCGTCTTCGGGGGCCTCACCGATCCCGAGCTCCGCTACCGCCAGCGCTACGCCGACCTGGCCGTGCACCCGGATGTCCGTCAGGTCTTCGTGCTCCGCGCCAGGGCCACAGCCTTCATCCGGCGCTTTCTGGATGAGCGCGGGTTCCTCGAGGTCGAGACCCCGATTCTGCAGCCGCTTTACGGCGGCGCCGCAGCTCAGCCCTTCATCACCCACCACAATGCGCTGGACATGCCGCTCTACCTCCGGATCGCGGACGAGCTGTATCTCAAGCGGCTCCTGGTAGGGGGACTCGAGCGAGTCTACGAGATCGGCCACGACTTCCGGAACGAGGGCATGGACCGGACTCACAACCCGGAATTCACCATGCTCGAGCTCTACCAGGCGTACGCGGATTACAACGACATGATGAGCCTGACCGAAGCCCTGATGGCGGGGGTTGTCGAGCACTGTCTTGGAACCACCGTGCTCGAGCGCGCCGGCATCAGTCTGGACTTCGCGCCGCCGTTCCTGCGGGTGCCGTTTATCGACGGGATCCGGGCGCGCACCGGCCTCGACCTGCGCACCGCCACCGAGGAGGAGATGCGCGCTCTCCTTCTCCGGGCCAATGCCGATGCCGAAGCGGCCAAGGGTTTGTCCGGCGGCCGGCTGCAGGACGAGGTGTTCAAGCTGTTCCTCGAGCCTCACCTGCTGCAGCCGACCTTCGTCGTGGACTATCCCAAGGCGCTCTCACCGCTGGCGAAGGAGCATCGCAGCGACCCGTCGCTCACCGAGCGGTTCGAGCTGTTCGTGGGCGGACGGGAGCTGGTCAACGCCTTCAGCGAGCTCAACGACCCGGACGACCAGCGTCGCCGGTTCGAGGACCAGGTGCGGCAGCGGGCGGCCGGCAACCAGGAGGCACACAGCTACGACGCCGACTACATCCGGGCGCTCGAGTACGGAATGCCGCCGGCAGGCGGACTCGGTCTGGGTGTCGATCGTTTGATGATGCTCATCGCCGACAAGCCTTCGATTCGCGACGTCATCATTTTTCCCGCCCTGCGGCCGGAGGACTAATGAAACAGCTACGCGCGTGGCCTCGGTGGCCCTCCGAGGCCGAGTGGCGCAAAATCCGCGCGGGAGCCCGGCTGGAGTGGCGGATCGCGCGGCGCTATCTCCGGAGCCGGCGAACCGCCCGCACGGCATCGCTGAATACCGTCATCTCCACCGGCGGCGTGGCGGTAGGTGTGACGGCGCTGATCGTGGTGCTTGGCGTGATGAACGGGCTGCGCGATGACCTGCGGGAGCGCATCCTGGTGGCCAATCCCCATCTCCGGATCCTCACCTTCGGGTCCGGGCTCCGGCTGGACGACTGGCGCAGCGTCATTGCGGAGGTGCGGAAGGAGCCCGGTGTGGTGGCAGCCAGCCCCGAGGTAATCAGTCAGGCGGGGATTACCGCGGGGCAGGACTACGGCGAAGGGGTCAACCTGGTCGGGTTTGATCCTGATACTGGGACCAAATCGGTCACCTCACTGCCCCAGGCCGTCACCAAGGGCGATCTGTCCTTCAAGGCAACCAAGCCCGGGGTGGACGGAGGCGTGCTCCTCGGTTCCCGGCTGGCCTCCCGGCTCTCGGTCTACCCGGGCGACATCGTCACCCTGGTACCGGTCACGCAGGCCAAGATCAACCCCGCGCTGGGGGTGGCGGTGCCGCGCTTCTGGAAGTTCGAGGTCACCGGGCTCTTCGACACCGGCATGTTTCAGTATGACAACCAGTTCGTTGTCATGTCCCGGGAGATGGCTCAGCGGTTCACCGGCCTGGGCGAGGCGGTATCCGGCATCGCCGTGCGGGTTGACGATCCCGACAAAGCGCCGGCGATCGGCGACGCGCTCCAACAGCGGCTGGGCTATCCCTATCGCGCGCTCGACTGGCAGACCCAGAATTCCAGCCTCTTCAGCGCGCTCCAACTAGAGAAGCTTGCCATGGGCCTGGTTATCTTTTTCATCATGGTCGTGGCCGCTTTCAACATCGTCGGGACGCTCACCATGGTGGTAACTGATAAGACCCGGGAAATCGGCATCCTTCAGGCCATGGGGCTCACCTCGCCGGCGATCGCCCGTGTGTTTCTGGTGCAGGGTGCGGTGATCGGTGTGGTGGGAACCCTGCTGGGGCTAGTGCTCGGCCTGGCCGTTTCCTATGTGGTGGACAGCTCCGGCTGGGTCCGGATCAACCCAGCCGTCTATTTCATCGATCACCTGCCGGTCCACATTCAGTGGCGGGACGTCGCGGTGGTGGTGCTGACCAGCCTCGCGATCGCCGTAGCCGCCACGGTCTATCCCTCGCGCTCGGCCGCCGCCCTCACGCCGGTGGAGGCTATCCGCCACGAATGACGGCGATCCTCGAGGCTCAGGGACTCCGCAAGGTGTACCGCGGCGGCGACGGCAATCCGATCGAGGTGTTGTCGGGCGTCGATCTGCTGGTGAGCCGAGGCGAGTTCGTCGCCATCGTGGGGGCCAGCGGCTCGGGGAAGAGCACGCTGCTGCATCTGCTGGGCGCCCTCGACAGCCCGTCGGGCGGCACGGTACGGCTGGGTGGCCAATCCTACGGCGACGAAACCGCCGAGAGCCTGGCCGCAATCCGGAATCGAAAGCTGGGGTTCGTCTTCCAATTCCACCACCTGCTCCGAGAATTCACCGCGCTGGAGAACGTGATGATGCCGCTGCTGATCGGGGGTGAGGACGATGCAAAGGCCCGCTCCCGGGCGGAAGAACTGCTGGCCGAGGTGGGTCTGGCCGGACGGATGTCGCACCGGCCTTCCCAGCTGTCCGGCGGCGAGCAGCAGCGGGCGGCGGTGGCGCGTGCCCTCATCGCCGATCCACTCGTGGTGCTGGCGGACGAGCCTTCGGGCAATCTGGACAATGCGAACAGCGAGCGACTGCATGGCCTCTTCGCGCATTTGTCCCGGGAGTTCGAGACGGCACTCGTCGTAGTTACCCATAACCGATCCCTGGCGGCACGAGCCGATCGGGTGCTGTCGCTCGAGGGCGGACGCCTGGTACCCCTCTCCGGCGTGGAGTCCATGCCCTGATGTCCTGCGAGCAGTGCCG
>CAZASU010000146.1:0-5137 GCA_964487785.1 uncultured Gemmatimonadaceae bacterium
GATGTCGCCCGCGGGGACTTCCGGCAGGCGAGCGTCCTCTTCCGATCGAACCCAACGGTCGAGTATTACGCCCAAGGTCGGAGCGGGAACGGACCGGAGGGAATCGTTGCCCAGGAGGTCGAGGTATTCGGCCAGCGTGGCGCCCGACGCGGCGCGGCGCGCGCAGACATCCAGCGGGCCTCGGCGGGCGTGGCGAACGTGACTCGTCTCACGATAGGAGATACGGACCGTCTTTTTTATCGATTGATCGCGGCCGGCCGGCGGGCGGAGCTTGCAGGGGATGTCCTTGGTCTTAACCGGCGACTGACCGATGTCGTGCAACGCCAGCTCGAGGCGGGCGAGGTCAGTCGACTCGAATTCAACCTGGCCACGGTCGAGCTTGGGCGGTCGGAGGCACGGGCGCTCGCCGCACAGCGAGAGCGCGATCAGGTTGCGCTGGATCTGGGCCGGGTTCTTGGCGTAGCCCCGGGCACCCAGGTGGTACCGGTCCCCGATAGCACCGTCCCCTTGCCTAGCTCCGTTGCGGACTCCGGTGCAGCGCGTGTTTCACCACCGAGGCGGGACACGCTGCGCCTCGATCTGGACTCGTTGACCGCCCTCGCCGTGACCCGCCGCCCTGACCTGGCAGAGCGAGAAGCTGCCACGCGGCAGGCAGCCGCCGCCGCCTCAGTCGCGTCCCGGGAGGGGCTTCCCAACCTGAGTCTCCGCGTGTTGAGCGAGGAGCGTGCTGACGGGTCAGGACAAGCCCTCCGCCCCGGCGTCGGAGTCAGCGTGCCCTTGTTTAACCGGAATCGGGGCACCGTCCAGGCTCAACGTGCTCTCGCCCGTCAATCCGAGCTCCAGCGTGCGGGGCTCGAACGCCGGGTCCGAGCCGAAGTCGCTCGGGCCGTTCGCGGATACGAGAACGCGACCGCCGAGGTGGCTGTGCTCGAGTCGGCGGTTCTTCCAGCCGCACGAGAGAACCGACGGCTGCTTGAGACGGCTTACCGGGAGGGTAAGGTCGGGCTTCCGGTCCTGCTCCTGATCCGGAACCAGGTCATCGACGCCGAGCTCGAGTACTGGACCGCTTGGCTGGCCGCCCGCGAGGCGCTCGCCGATCTGGCGGAGACCACCGCGGGCAATCTTCACGACGTCGCACCCGCGGAGAATCCGTGACTGCCCCGCGAGACCCCATAATCCCCGGCTCTCAGCTGGCGAAGGAAGCCCCGATGCGCGATACCGATTCGACGGCCGGGCGATTTGGCCGTACCTGGGAATACTTAAAGCAGCGGCGATGGCCGCTCTGGGTTGCGGCGCTGGTAGTAGTAGCGGTCGCATGGGCAATCTTCCGCGGTGCGCGCCCAGCCACTGATGGGGCAGCCGCCACGTCGGAGGAGAAATCGTCCCCTGCCGAATCGGCTGGCGACTCCGTGGTTGCCCTGGACACGACCTCCGAACGGCTGGCGGGCATCGAGCTGATCACGGTGGGCGCGACCAAGGCTGGTGCCTTGGCCGCGAACGGGACTATCACCTATGACGGCAATCACGTTTCTGTCGTGGCCTCCAGGGCGGAGGGCAGGGTCGTTTCGGTCCTGACCGATCTCGGCCAGCGTGTCCGTAAAGGCGACGTCCTGGTCATCATAGAAAGCCCAGAGGTGGGCGAGACTCGAGGAACCTTCGGGCGCCAGAAGGTGGCGCTCGAGGTCGCCCGGCGTAATTACGAGCGAGAGCAGCGTTTGTACGAGCAGTCCATCTCATCGCAGAAATCGCTACTCGAGGCGGAAGGGGAGTACCGTAGCGCCGAGGCAGAGCTGAATGCCGCGCTCGCGAAGCTCAAGGCCCTCGGGGCCAATCCCGTGGGTGAGGGTGGAACCTTCGGTCTCGCGTCTCCGGTCACTGGCACGGTCGTCGAGCGTCACGCCACGCCCGGCCAGATCGCCGGACCTTCGACCGATCTCCTCACCGTCGCCGATCTGCGTCACGTCTGGATAACCGTCGATGTGTACGAGGCTGATTTCACACGAGTCCAGAACGGAGTACCGGCCAAGGTGATCCCCACGGCACTACGCGACACCTTCCCCGGCAAAGTCACGTTCGCGGGAGGGGTGGTGGACAGCCTCAGCCGCACGGTCAAGGTCCGAGTGGAGGTTGAGAACGAGACCCGGCTCCTTCGCCCCGGGATGTTCGCCCAGGTCTACATCGAGACCCCGATACCAGCGGGGAGCGACTCCTCCGTTGTTGTTCCGGAGATCGCGGTGCAAGAGGTGGATGGTCGGCAGGTGGTGTTTGTCCCAGCCGGTGCGCCAGGCAGGTACGTGGCGCGGGAGGTCATGCTGGGTCCCCGGGTCAGTTCCGACCTGACATCGGTCGTGAAGGGGCTGCGTCCGGGGGATCGCGTCGTCGCTAAAGGCGCCTTCCAGCTTAAGGCCGAGCTGATCAAGGCCACCTTCGCCGAAGAAGACTAGCCACCTATGATCGATCGCATTCTGGAGTTCTCGCTCAGAAACCGCCTCCTGGTCCTCCTGTTCGCGTTCGGTGTGCTCGGCGGGGGCGGACTTGCGCTGGCCAAGCTGCCCATCGATGCGTTTCCTGACGTCTCGCCAGCTCTGGTCCAGATCATCACAGAATCCCCCGGGCTGGCCCCCGAGGAGGTAGAGAAGCTCATCACCTACCCGGTCGAAGTAGCCATGAACGGCCTCCCTGGGGTGAGTCATACCAAATCGGTCTCGTTGTTCGGAATCTCCCAGGTTTCAGTGTACTTCTACGACAATGTAAACATCTACTTCGCCCGCCAGCTTACCCTGGAGCGCCTGGGAGTGGCGCGGGAGCAGATCCCGCCCGGTCTGGGAGAGCCGGTGCTAGGTGCCATCACCACGGGCCTGGGGCAGGTGTATCAGTACACCGTCCGGGGGCCGGCGGACCAGATGGAATTGCGAACGTTGCAGGACTGGATCGTGAAGTACAACCTGCGCACTGTGCCGGGGGTAACGGACGTGCTCTCCTTCGGCGGCGACGTCAAGCAGTACCAGGTGCGAGTGGACCCGCGCGCGTTGCAACAGTACGGCGTGACTCTCGCGGATGTGAAGGCAGCAGTGGGTGCGAATAACAGAAATGTGGGCGGTGGCTATATCGTCCGGGGGCCCGAGGAGTATCTGATCCGCGGCATCGGCTTGGCCGAGAACCTTCCTGACCTCGGCAACATCATCGTCACCGAACGGAAAAACACCCCGATCTTTGTCCGGAATGTGGCGGAGGTGGCCATAGGTCCCGAGGTGCGCCGCGGGGCGGTGACGATGAATGGTCGGGGAGAAGTGGTGACTGGAATCGTCCTCAAGCGAATTTACGAGAACACCTCGGAGGTCATCCGGGCGGTGAAGGTCAAGATCGAGGAGGTCAACCGGGCACTTCCCGCAGACACGAAGGCGGAGGCATTCTACGACCAGGCCGACCTGGTAACCCGCGCTGTAGACACGGTCAAGGACGCACTTCTCGAGGGAGCTCTCCTCATCGTCATCGTGCTCTTCCTCTTTCTTGGCAATGCCCGCAGCGCGCTCATCGTGACCTCGATGCTGCCGCTGTCGCTCCTGGTCGCTTTCATGCTGATGTACTATTTCGGCTTCAGCGCCAATCTCATGAGCCTCGGTGGGCTGGCGATCGGAATTGGGATCATGGTGGACGGGGGTGTGGTGATGGTGGAGAACATCTATCGGCACCTCTCGGAGCACGGAACCCTGAAGGAGCACACCGGCGAGCATGCCATCGGACGCTCTTCGTCCGAATCAAGGTTGCACGTGGTGTTGCGAGCGGCACGAGAGGTGGGGCGGCCGATCATGTTCGCGATCGTGATCATCATCATCGTCTTCCTGCCGCTGTTCACGCTCCAGGGCGTCGAGGGCAAGATGTTCCGTCCCATGGCGTTCGCGGTCTCGTTCGCGATGTTCGGTTCACTTATCTTCTCGCTCACCGTAATCCCCGTTCTCTGCGCCTATTTTCTCAAGGGAGGCACCGAGGACGACACCTGGGTCATGCGAACGGTCAAGCGACCCTATCTCCCGCTGCTACGATGGTCCCTCGACAACCGAAAGAAGATTCTCGCCGGCGCGCTCGGCGCGCTGGCCCTGAGCCTTGCGCTCGTGCCCTTCCTGGGAACCGAGTTCGTTCCCCAGCTGGAAGAGGGCTCCATCATGTACCGGGCCACTCTGGCGCCGTCCGCGGGACTCGACGAGGGGATCCGCACCGCAACTGAACTGGAGCGCATTGCCAAGAGGGTTCCCGAGGTAGTCGACGTTGTTTCCAAGATCGGCCGGGCCGAGGCAGGGGGCGACCCGGAACCGGTCAACAACATCGAGGCGCTGGTGACCCTCAGGCCGGACAACGAGTGGACCACCGTCGGCTCCAAGCCTGAGTTGGTGGAGCTGCTGGCGAAGAGGCTTGGCAAGTATCCGGGAGTCGCACTGAACTTCTCCCAGCCGATCGCACTCCGGGTGGACGAGCTTCTCAGCGGGGTCAAGGCTCAACTGGCGATCGCCCTGTTCGGGGAGGATATCGACCAGCTCGTCAGGAGCGCGGATGAGATCAACCGCGTGGTCTCGTCTATTGCCGGGGCTGCCGACGTGCAGGTGGAGCAGGTGACCGGCCAGCCGCAACTCCAGATCAAAGTCGATCGCAACGCCATTGCCCGTTATGGGATCAACGTTGAGGACGTTCAGGAGCTGATCGAGACCGCCATCGGGGGTGAGGAAGTCGGGCAGGTATTCGAGGGGATCCGCCGGTTCGATATCATCGTACGGCTCCAGGAGCCCTACCGGCAGAACATCGGGGCCATCGGCGCCTTGCTCGTCCCCGTCCCGGATGGCGCGGCCAGAGTACCCCTTTCCCAGCTAGCTGATATTCGCGTGGTCACCGGCCCCAAGCAGATCAGCCATGACAACGGTCAGCGCCGGATCGTTATTCAACTCAACGTTCGGGGCCGGGACATGGGCGGCTTCGTGACGGAGGCGCAGCGCCGTATCGCGGCAAACGTGACGCTCCCGGCGGGGTACTTCGTCACCTGGGGCGGTCAGTTCGAGAATCAGCAACGCGCCATGAAACGCCTTGCGATCATCGTGCCCATCACTATCGGACTCATTTTTCTGCTCCTCTTCTCCAGCTTTGGCTC
>CAZASU010000147.1:0-3838 GCA_964487785.1 uncultured Gemmatimonadaceae bacterium
TGACCTTTCCATCGGCCGCCGCCCAGATGGCGTTCGGATCCTTGTTCTCCGCCTTGGGGTAGACCTCAATCGGCTTGAGCAGGTCCGCCTTGACCATCTGGGCGAAGTGGGGCTCGGGCTCGCTGAAGGCTTCGTACAGCATCGTCATGCCGGTTCCGGTGATGTCGATCAGCTGGCTGGACTCGGGCTGGGATGGGCCGACGTTCAGGTGGCGTCCCTTCGACAGTTTGTTCATCGAGACGAGGTACTTCCCGTGGGGATGCCGAGTATCCCCGTGAGCGGTGACCAGGTGGCCGACCGAGAAGTGCACCGGGATCTTCGCCACCACGAGCGCCGAATCGTTGCCGTTGAAGGGGCCGAGCTTCCATTTGGCGATCGCCGACTCGATGAAGAGTGCGGTGTAGGCGTACCCCTGATCGTCGAACTGGGTGTGCAGCGGACCCAGCCCAACCGGGACCTCAGCCACCCGGATATCCTCATACTTCAAAACCGGGATGCCGTCCTCGTCACCCACTGTGGCGCCACTCTCCACGACCTTGAGGAACTTCTCGAAGTCATACACCGTGACGTATGGGGCCAGCTTGCCGCTGCCCACGACGTAGCGGCCGTCGGGTGAGAAGTCGGCGCCATGCGGGCTCTTGGCGAGCGGAACCAGGTACATCATGCCGGGGACGTCGGCCGGATTGAGCACCCGCACGCCGTCAATCATCTTTCCCTTGCCCGCCGCCGCGGCGGCGGCTGCCTTCCGCCAGTTCACGAACGCGAGGTAGTCCCGGTCCTTCTGACTCGCGGTTACCTCTAGACGGCCCGTGGCACGCTCGGTGTTGTAGGAGCTCCAGACCGCCCAGTCCTTCGAGATCTCCCGGCCGGTAGCGGCGAGGTCCCAGTTGAAGGGTGGGGTGAGGATCTGCCAGCCCAGGGACATCGCCCCCGTGGCGCTATCGATCCTGACACCACTCAGGACGCCATGGTATTCGGTCGCATACTTGCTCAGTGGTGCATAGTTCCCGCGCGGGACCGGGATCGAGAACCGACTCGCCACCAGGGCGTACTCGGTATTCTCGGTCACGAAGGCCGAGCCGTGGTTGCCGCTGGAGTTCGGGATGGGGCCGAGGATCTGCTTGGTCTTGAAATCGCGCAGATCGATCCGGGCCAGGCGGTTGTTGGCATTGTCGTTGACGAACAGCCAGCGGCCGTCGTAGTCGCCCTTCACCTTGGAGAGCGCCGGGTGATGCATGTCGCCCCAGGTGTAGCCGCCGAGCAGCTTCTTCGACGCCTCATCGAAGCCGTAGCCGGTGGCGGGGTAGGGAGCGAACACCGGGATGGTGGCGATGTGGCGCATGGATGGGACCCCGGCAACATAGACCTGGCCGGAGTGCCCACCGGCGTAGAACAGGTAGTAGTCGTCGTGCTTCCCCGGCTCCACGAAGGTGCGCTGCGCGGCCTCGCGGGCATCTGCCAGGCGAGCGCCTCCCTTGGCTCCGGCAACGGGGGTGGTTTCGGGCGCGCAGGCCGCCAACGCGAGCAGCACTAGCGCGACAAGACCTCGGAACATGAGACGCTCCTTGTTGGATGAGAGTGTGGCCATATCAATCGTCCTTCTTGGGCTCGGCCGCGTCCTCGGCATCCTCGTGGAGCTCCGTGAGGATGTGGATTACCGAGTCGCGCTCTTCGGGGGTGAGCTTGATCTGCGAGCTGAGTACGACCTGCATGGTGCCGGTCGGATTCTTGAGGAACTCCTCCAGCTTCATGTTGAAGCGGCTCTGAACGTCGCTGTACGCGAAGGTCAGATCCGGCCCGAGCTCGGTCGGCGATTTCACTCCCAGCGCCGAGATGGTGTGGCATTGCGGGCAACCCTTCCGGACGAAGAGTGCCGCCCTGGGATCGGCCGGTGTGGTCGTCTGGGAGGAGGTATCTCCCTGCATGCCGGCCATGGGTATCCCGGCCTCCGGCGCGGCGTTCGGTCGCTCGCCACCACAGGCTGCCATCAGCAGGCAGGTAGCGGCGGTGAGGCTAACGATGGGAAAGGTCATCGGTTCTCCATTCTCGAGTGTCGAGGTTTGGAGAACGTAAGACCGGGCGCCCCCGGAGTTCGTGAAGCGAGGATGAAGGATTCTTCAGGGTCTATATTGGTCGAATGCCCGAGTCCGTTCAGCTACGCGATGTCCTGGTCATCCTCCTCGCGGCGGTGGTGGTCGTTTCCGTCTTCCACCGGCTGCGCGTAAGCGCGGTCCTGGGCTACCTCGTGGCGGGAGCACTCATCGGTCCCCACAGCCTTGGCCTGGTCAGGGATGTGGGCGCAACGGCGATCCTGGGCCAATTCGGCGTGGTGTTCCTGCTGTTTTCGATTGGGCTGGAGCTTTCGATCGAGCGGCTCGTAGCGCTCAGACGATATGTGTTCGGGCTCGGGGCGGCCCAGGTGGTGGTGACCACGCTGATCTTCTGGGCGGGCCTCCGAGCACTGGGGCTCGATGGCGGTGCGGCCCTCATTGTGGGGTCGGGCTTGGCACTCTCCTCGACGGCCGTCGTGCTCCAGATCCTGGTGGAGCGGCGCGAACTGGGCACGCCGCATGGCCGGGTCGCCTTCGCCGTGCTGCTGCTGCAGGACCTGGCCGTGGTGCCACTGCTCACGCTGGTGCCTCTCCTCGCCCGCCGCGAGGCGAGCGTCCTCTCGGCTCTGGGTGGCGCATTCCTGAAAGCCGCCGCAGCCCTGATCGTCATCCTCGCCCTCGGACGCCTCGCGCTTCGCCCTTTGCTCCGCCTGGTTGCAAGGGATGGGACGCCGGAGCTCTTCACCGGCATCGTGCTGCTGGTGATCCTGGGGGTCGGCTGGCTCACCGAGCAGGCTGGGCTCTCGATGGCTCTGGGCGCTTTCCTGGCGGGTTTGTTGATGGCCGAAACCGAATACCGGCCTCAAGTGGAGGGAGATATCCAGCCGTTCCGCGGCCTCCTTCTGGCTCTGTTCTTCATGACGGTGGGCATGGGACTGAATCTCGAGCTGCTCCGAGAACAGTGGCTTGTGCTGCTGGGTCTTCTTGTCGCCCTGCTCGTCGTCAAGGCAACCATCCTGCTGCTGCTGAGCCGCGCGTTCGGCCTTTCGCTCGCCGTTGCGGCCGCGATCGCTCTCATGCTGGCGCAGGGAGGCGAGTTCGGTTTCGTTCTCTTTTCTCTAGCCCAGCAGGCAGGAGCCATCTCAGCCCACACCGCACAACTCGCGGTGCTGGTCGTGGGTCTCAGCATGGCGGTCACACCCCTTCTCCTGACCTCGAGCCGGGAGGTGCTCCGCCGTCTCCAGCGGCCGTCGGACCAGCCGCACGATGCCCTGGTGGCGGACACCAGCGAGATGAACGAACACGTTGTGATCGCGGGGTTCGGGCGGGTCGGGCAGACACTTGGTCTGCTGCTGGACTCCCGATTCATCCGCTACGTCGCGCTCGACCTCAACGCCGAGCTCGTGGCCGAGGCGAGGCGGCGTGGCCTCCCGGTTTTCTACGGCGACGCCGGCCGGGCGGACGTGCTGAAAGCGGCGGGCATCGAGCGAGCGCAGATGGCCGTGAGCACGCTGGATGACCCGGAGCTTGCGAGCCGGGCCGTTCACGTGCTGCGCAGGCTGAGGACGTCGATGCCGATCCTTGCCCGGGCCCACGACGTCGTTGAATGCGAGAGGCTGGTGAGGGCCGGCGCCACGGCGGCGGTCCCGGAGATCGTGGAGGGCAGTCTCCAGCTGGGTGGGGTACTCCTCCGTCAGCTGGGCGAATCGCCGGAAAGAGTAAACCAGCTGCTGGAGCAGTTCCGGCAGGAGACCTATGCCAGGCTGGCGGAGATCACGCCGGGAGAG
>CAZASU010000147.1:3938-5135 GCA_964487785.1 uncultured Gemmatimonadaceae bacterium
GCCTCGGGTGCACTCTACGTCGGGCGAGATGAAGAGGTCGTGAAGAGCTGCACCGGGTCCTAGTCCGACCCGGTGCGCCCCTGGTTGAGTTCGATTTCAGTACTCGGTCCGCTAGACTGCAACGGGCGCAGGCGCAGCTACCTGCTTCACGGCTGCAGACCCGATGAGCCGGTTGTACATCATTGCCGCAAAGCCGAACGTGAGTGCCGTGCCCAGCGTCCACGCGATGAGTCCAACGATGTAGCTGGCCACGGTGAGCTCACGTCGCATTCCCGACACATCCAGATGGACGATGTTGCCGAAGAACGCCGTGGTTGCGTCGGGCGCAATGGCTACGGCTGCCGCGCACAAGGTGAACAGCAGCGCCGCGGCCATACCTGCTGCAATCGCGAAAGCACGGGTGTCGAGTCTCATGGAGTCGCTCCTTCCTGAATGGACAACACTTTCCGCCGCTTCTCGAATTCTTTCAGTCGTCAGAGCACCCAGAGGCGCCCTCTGATCCTGAACGGCCGAGCGGCCGCACAACCGCCGTGCTTGGGAGCACCGCGGACGGATGCCCGCGCTACTCCGCCGGACGACACTGTAGCGCCGGCGGCATTAACAGTGGGTATCGGCCCAGCCACACCGAGTCGGGTTGAGCTCAGCCAGAAGCCGGATGCCTTCCCTGCTCACGTCGCTCCTCCGGATGCCGCCGGCGGCAAACTCGATCTCGGCGTACCAGAGCCGGAATGCCGCCAGGAGCTCGCGAGTTGTGTGGGCCAGCTCCCTCGCACTTTCCCGCTGCCGCCCCAGCCGAGTGAACTCTCCCAGCAGGCGGGTGAGACGATCGGCCTGCATCCAGAGCCGCTCCCTGATCTCCGGGGTCAGAAAGGCGCGAAGCTCCTCGAGCAAGGCCCTCTCCACTTGGAACCGCTCCTGGAGTTGGTCGTCGACGTACCGCACCGCTGCCGGTCTCTCCCAGAACGAGGCATCGGCGTCAGCGATCGGCAGGAGGAACTCGTCGTCATCGGCCATCCAGTTGTCGTGTGTGACGGTGAACCTCGTGCCCAGGGTATCGGTGACCCTGGCGTTGGGCTGAGGTGCCGCGGCAGTTGCGTGCATAAACGACTCGCAGTTGAGATAGGACGGTTACAGGCGACCGGTGGCCACCGCGCGCATGATGTCGGTCGTGGAGATCACGCCCACGACCCGCTCGCC
>CAZASU010000148.1:0-2483 GCA_964487785.1 uncultured Gemmatimonadaceae bacterium
TTCGCTCGATGCCCTGAGAGCCTACTTGATAGGAGAGCGCGAGCTTCGGGCCGGCCGTTACTTCGATGCGATGGAGAACTTCCAGGCGGCGGTGGACGCCGACGATTCGTTTGCCCTGGCGCATTACCGGCTTGCCGCCGCGGCCGCGGGGTGCGCGCTGCCCGACTTGGCGCGCAGCCAGTCGGACAGGGGCCTCGAGCACCGCTTGCGTCTCTCATTCCATGATCAGCTCGTGTTCAGCGCACAGCGTGCCTGGCTGCACGGCTCTGTGGCGGAGGCTGAGTCCCTCTACAACACCATCACGGGGACCTACCCTGACGACGTAGAGGCATGGTTCCACCTCGGCGATCTGCTCTTTCACTCCAATCCGCTGCGTGGGCGTTCGGCGGCCGAGGCACGTGAGCCGTTCGAGCGAGTCTTGAAGTTGGAGCCCGACCACGTAGGAGCGATGGTCCACCTGGTCAGGACGTCGGCTATCGAAGAACGTAGGGGAGGAATGCTCGATCTGATCGAGCGCATACTGCGGGTTAGCCCGGGCGGCGATCAGGCCCTTGCTATGCGGGCGCTGCGGGCATTCGCCACCCGGGAGCGGCCAGCGATCGAACAAGTAACACTGGAGCTCCAGCAGGCCCGCGCCATCACTGTTGCCATTGCTTTCTCGGACGTGGCGCTCTACTCCGGAGATCTGGATGGCGCAGAGAACCTCGCTCGAAGCTTCATCCAGGTCGCCCGCTCGCCCGAGCTCCGCTCGCTATGTCATACTTTGGTGGCGCACCTCGCCCTTGCCGGTGGCCGCGTTGCCAGCGTACGCGAAGAGCTCCAGCAAGCGGAGTCGCTTGACCCGACCTGGGGACTGGAGATGAGAGGGCTCTTTGCAACCTTGCCTTTCGTGACCGTCTCCGACTCGGACCTGAGCCAGGTGCGCGATGCGCTGGCCCGCTGGAACCCAGCGGAGACACCGCCGAGCATGTTTCTGATCTTCGCGATGCATAATGACCTGCATCCGGCCATCCAGGCCTACCTGCTCGGCCTGGTAAGCCTCAGGCTGGGAGATATGGCAGCCGCCGCGGGGCAGGCCGTTATCCTGTCTGGTTTGGAGGATTCCTCAAGTGGGCTGGTACCGAGCCTCGGGGTCGAGCTCCGGGCGGCGATGGCGCGGGCAGAGGGAGACGCCGGCGGAGGCCTGAGGCTCCTGGAACGTTCCCGGCCGCAGCTCTGGTTTCAACTCACTGTCGCCTCGCCCTTCTTCTCCCTTGCTTCCCAGCGGTATCTGCGGGCCGAGCTCCTGCGTGAGACAGGCCGGCAGGAAGAGGCGGCCGGCTGGTACTCGGCAATCGCTCAGCGCTCTCCTTACGAGATGATCTACGCCGAACCCGCGCGGCGGCGGCTGGCAGAAATGGCGCTGGCCACGCGGGTCACCCGTTGATGGTTTTCATCCCCGCCTCATGGTACCGGGCGCCGGCGGCAGCACCCTTCGGGGCTACCTCCTCGATCTGCTCCAGGTCAGACGTCGTCAGCTCGATGTCGAGGGACCGGATGTTTTCCTCGAGATAGCGTCGCTGCTTGGTGCCGGGGATGGGAACGATGTTGTCTCCCTGGGCCAGGAGCCACGCGAGGGCAAGCTGTGCAGGACTGCATTGCTTCCATTTGGCGATCTCCTCCACCCGCTCGACCAGATCGAGGTTCTTCTGGAAGTTCTCGCCCTGAAAGCGGGGCGAGTTTCGCCGGTAATCCTCCTCTGGAAGGTCCTCGAAGGCGCGGAACCGTCCGGTGAGAAAGCCGCGGCCCAGCGGACTGTAGGCCACGAATCCGATGCCGAGCTCGCGGCAGAGCGGCAGCACCTCATCCTCCGGATCGCGGGTCCAGAGCGAGTACTCGGTCTGAAGCGCGCTGATGGGATACTCCTGGTTGGCCCGGCGGATGGTGGCGGGAGCGGCCTCGGAGAGCCCCAGGTAGCGGACCTTCCCTGCGCCCACGAGATCCGCCATTGCGCCGACCGTCTCCTCTATCGGGACCGTGCGATCCACCCGGTGCTGGTAGTACAGATCGATGTGGTCCACTCCGAGACGCTGCAGTGACCCGTCGCAGGACTTCCGCACGTAGTCCGGCCGTCCGTTCACGCCGAGGAAGCTGCCGTCTTCGCCACGCTCGTTCCCGAACTTGGTGGCGAGGACGACCGTGTCCCGACGCCCCCGAATGGCCCGCCCGACCAGGCGCTCATTGGTGAAGGGCCCGTACATATCCGCGGTATCGAGGAAGTCGATACCGAGATCGAGCGCCCGGTGGATGGTTGCGATCGACTCCTCGTCGTCCCGTCCGGTATAGAACTCCGACATCCCCATGCAACCGAGGCCAAGGGCCGATACCGTCAGTCCCTCACGGCCAAGCGTACGCCTTTGCATTTGCGATCTCCGTATACTTAGGTGGTAGACTCAGAGCTTCAGTTGTGGAAGTCGAGAGTCTAGGGTCGAGAGTCTAGGGTC
>CAZASU010000148.1:2583-5118 GCA_964487785.1 uncultured Gemmatimonadaceae bacterium
TAGACTCTTGACCGTAGACCCTAGACTGCCTGTTAAGAAGGAATTACCTCAATCCCCCTCCGAGGCAACCGATGGAAACCGATCGGCAGCTGAATCGGATATGCGTGTTCTGTGGCACCAACCCGGGATCGCGACCCGAATACGGGGCGGCAGCCCGGCAGCTCGGGCAGATCCTGGCCCGGGAGGGCATCGAGCTGGTGTATGGCGGGGCGAGCGTGGGAATCATGGGCGAACTGGCGGACTCAGTCCAGGAGCACGGCGGCCACGTCACCGGGATCATCCCCCAGCAACTGGTCGAGAAAGAGGCGGCCCATACCGGAATTCGCAACCTTATCGTCGTGGCCTCCATGCATCAGCGGAAGTCGCAGATGGCTGACATGTCGGACGGGTTCATTGCCCTGCCGGGCGGAATCGGGACGCTGGAAGGGTTCTTCGAGATTCTCACCTGGGCCCAGCTTGGCATTCACGCCAAGCCGTCAGGAATTCTCAACGTAGAGGGGTACTTCAACGGGCTGACGGGATTTCTGGATCACGCGGTGCGGGAGGGGTTCCTGACCGAGGCGCACCGGAACGCCATCGTCGTGGAGTCGAGCCCCGGCCCCCTGCTCGATCGGATGCGGGCTTATACCCCTCCGGAAGGGGAGAAGTTCATGGGCCGGACGCACCGGTAGGCGGGAGGCGGAAGAGGCGGAAGAGGCGGAAGAGGCGGAACGAGGTACGTCGCTTCACCTCCTGCCGCCTTGTCTTCCGCCGCTGTACCTACCGCCTTACCGCCTCTTCACCCTTTCCGCCCTTTCCGCTCACGAACCGGCTTCAGCGGGGGAGCCGGATCCTTGGTTGCGAACTCGGAGGGAGCCGGCCGGCGCCCGAACTCCTTGACATATTCCCGGGTAAACTCCGCACCCAGCAAAATGATCTGTGCCGAGTAGTAAACCCACAGCAGGAGAACGATGACCGAGCCTGCCGCTCCGTAGGACGACGCGAAGGCGCTGGTACCCAGATAGAGCCCGATCAGCAACTTCCCCACGGTAAAGAGTCCAGCCGTCACCAACCCACCGACCCACACGTCCCTCCAGGCCAGCTCCACGTCGGGCAGCACCTTGTAGACCATGGCGAACAGGATGCTGATCACGGCAAGCGAGACGATCACGTTTACCGCTTCCCACAGGACCGCTCCGCCGGGAAATGTCTCTCCCATGTAGGTGTGCAGGGCCGCGAGGCCTGCGCTCACGAGCAGCGATGTGAGCATCAGAAAGCCCACGCCGACCACCAGGCCGAAGGAGATCAAGCGGTCGACCATCAGCGTTCGAAGGAAGGTTCCACTCGCCTTGGGTTTGACCCGCCAGATGGCATTCAGCGCGGTCTGCAGCTCCAGGAACGCGCCGGTCGCCCCCAGGAAGAAGGCGATGACCCCGATGATGGTTGCGGGAACGCTGGACGACGGCTTGGCGGCGCCCTCCAGCATCGCCTGCACGGCTACGGCCCCATCATGCCCGACCAGGCCATCGATCTGTCCGACGATCTCGCCCCTTACCGCCTCGGCACCAAAGGCCAGCCCCGCGATGGAAATCGTCACCACGAGGATCGGCGCCAGGGAGAAGAGCGTGTAATAGGACAGCGCGGCGCCCAGGTGAGGGACGTTATCGTTCCACCACCCGGCCACCGCGCGCTTGAGGACGACCCACAATCCACTGAGCGTCATGGCGAGAGCATACCGAGTGGACTGCCTATGTGACAGTCCTCACGTCCAACGCGACCGGTAGACCCGAAATTGGGTGACACTCTTTCCGGAGATCCCATGGCTCGCACCCAGAGAAATTTGGCCAAGACTGCCGCTGCCCTGGCGGCGACCGCGCTGCTAGAGAAGGCAATTCAGAAGGCCGCCGAAGACCCTCGCATTCGCCGCAAGGCAAAAGCCGTCGCCAAAGCCCTCGGGAAGCGAGCCAGGGCGGCCGGCAAGAAGATCGCCAAGGTTATCAAGAAGCGGGCACCGAAGCTTGCCCGCGCCGCAAAGGCCAAGCGCAAGAGGCCAACCCGCGCCTGAGAGGTGCCTCAGCCTCCTCCACCGAGCAACGCCGGGTCTACCGGAGCGAACAGATACGGGGTTTGCTCAAGCGACATGTAGAGACTATCCGGAGCGAGCGGAATCAGGGCATCGAAGTAGTAATTGAGCACCCGGGGGATCACGTTCACCAGCGTAACGGAGTCGGCAAAGACCCGCTCGCCTCCCCCAGGCAGGGAAAAGGCGCCGAAAGCGCCGAACCGCTCCCTGGCCTGCGCCGGCGAGACGGCTTCGGCGCTTTTGGCGTTGGAGTACCCGAGTGAGTTCGTTCCGTGGTCGCCCACGAGCAGAATGATGGGAGCCGGCGATGAGCGCTGCAGAAGCTGGGTGAGGGTGCCAAGCAGGAGACGGTTGAGGCACTGTACCTGTTCCAGATAATCTGCCTGCCTGCCGCGCCCCCAGCTACGGCTGGGGCGGGTCCGATACTGCCTGCAGCCTGCATCGAACACATACGGATAGTGCGGGTTGAGAAT
>CAZASU010000149.1:0-5075 GCA_964487785.1 uncultured Gemmatimonadaceae bacterium
GACCGCGACACGAACCGCGACGGATCGATGTTCAGCCGGAAACGAAAACCCCACCAGGCTGGCAAACCATGGCGGGGCAGCTAGTTGAAGTATGGGCCTGGGTAGAGTTGAACTACCGACCTCACGCTTATCAGGCGGTTTGAGTCCGGTCGGAAGTCCGACGTCAGTTCGGCAATTTCTTGACAGACCGCGGGATCCTCCCGGGCAGGCACCCGTCGCTACCGCTCCTTGCCGTACTCTTCCGACACACAAATCGACACAGGCAGACGCCAAGAGCAGGGCCGCGCTCCTTCTCGCCGACGCTGCATAGTAAATAGCCGATGGCCACTGGCTACTAGCCGCGCGCACTTCTCACACTGGCAGACCCAGCCGCGCCATTAATTTGCCGAAGCGAGGGTCACTTCGGAGCGGAGCGTACAATGGCTCCGACACGAAAGGGATGTAACTCGAACGCCTCTCGAAAGCCTGTTCCAGGGTGACGTAGGCCGTGTCGAAGTCGCCGAGGATCCCGTGAACCGCGGCGAGAAGCTGAGGAATATAGGGGGCGCGTCCCGCGTCGAAGTCCCCCCCGATGTCACGGCAAAGGGTCCGCGCCTCGTCCGCGCGCCCCAAGCCGGCGAGAGCGTATGCCGCGGGCGCCATCAGATTCGGTGTGCGCCGTTCGGCAGGTACCGTCTCGACTTCGTGGAGCACGTCGGCGTAGCGGCCCATGGCACACAGGATACGGGCGAACCAGATCGTTGCAAGTGGGTGTCCGGGCTCTACCCCAAGGATGCCCTCCACGCAGCCGAGCGCTTCGGGGTAACGCCGCGCGAAGTAATAGCACCGCCCAACCGTCAACTGCACCGTAAGTGCCAGCGGGTCGAGCGACTCGGCGCGGTGGGCCCGCCGCAAGCTCTCGTCGTGGCGGCCCATCATCCCGAGGAAAATGGCATACCACAATTCGGCGTAGGCGTTCTCCGGCTGCAGCTGTATCGCCCGGCGGAACTGCGCTTCGGCGGCGGCCCAGTCCCAGTCGTACAGGAAGTGGACGGCACCGAGCCAAGTGTGAGCCTGCGACAACTGGGGATCGAGCCGGAGCGCCTCGAGCGCGGCCGCCTTGCCCCGGGGCATCGCTTCCGTCTCCTGGAGGTCTCCGAACTCTTGGAAACCGCGGAGCACCCAGCACTCGGCGACCCCCGCATGGGCCAGCGCGTAGTTTCGGTCTTTCTCCAGCGCCTGCTCGAAGTACTCGATGCCCAGTGCGAGCCCCTCGACCGTGCGCTTGAGGGTGGCATAGCGGCCCCGCAAGTAGAGGGTGTAGGCGTCGAGGGCGCGTGTAGGTGGCCGCACGAGAGTGCGGGGAATCGTGGTCGCTGGCACCGACAGCGCCGCGACGATCGCCCGCGAGAGCTCCTCCTGCAGCGCGAACACGTCTGCCAGTGTCCGGTCATAGGTCTCTGACCAGAGATGGCAGCCGTCGGCCGCATTGACCAGCTGAGCGACAAGCCGGATCCGGTCTCCGATCTTGCGGACGCTCCCTTCCACCAGCGCCGTCACCCCCAGGCGCTCGGCGATCTGCCGGGCGTCCAGATCCTTACCCTTGAAAGCGAAGGCGGAGGTCCGTGCGGCGACCCGGAGTCCGGGCACCTGGGTCAGGGCATTGGTCAACTCCTCGGTCATCCCGTCGCTGAAGTACTCGTTCTCGCGCTCGGGAGTCAGGTTGACGAACGGGAGCACGGCGATCGCGGGCGCGGCGGGCGCCGGAGCCGGATTCCGCAGTCGTTCGACGACGGCCACCACCGCCGGGTCGGGCTCGGCGTCGAACTCCGAGCGCAGCAGCGCCTCGTGCGACCGGGCGACCCGAAGGGCGCCGGCGCGGTCGCCCGCGGCACTCAGCGCTTCCATGTAGCCGATCGTCATCCGCGCGTTGAGCGGGTCCGCCTGGGACAGCTGCCGCCACCAGTCGACCGTGGCGACGAGGTCGCCCCGAGCGGTCGCGGCCCGCGCCAGCGACTCCACGGCCGATGCGTGGCGCTGGGCAAGGCGCACCCGCTCCTGCTCCAGCCAATGGTCGAATTCGGCGCTATCGCTTAGGAAGAAGCCGTCGAGAAAGGGCCCTCCATATGCAGCAGCGGCGCGCTCGAAGTCGCCCGCTTCGAGGGCAGCGGTAAACTCCGCGAGGTCGGTGGTGATGATCCCGGTGTTGAGACGCAGGTCGGTGGAGCCGAGGAAGAGGTCCTCGGCCTTGAGGTCGCGGCGCAGGCTATAGATGAGCTGGGTGAGACGGTGGGTCGCGCGGTCGGCCGGGCTCTCGGGCCAAAGGTAGGCGATGAGCTTATCCCGGCTCAACTCGCGGGGCCCCGCGGCAGCAAGCAGAGCGAGCAGGGCGAGAGCTTTCCGCTGGGAGCCGGCCCCGCTCCGGGACTCCTCCCCACCGTACACCGATAGCCCGCCGAGCGTGCGAAGCCGGAGCATGTATCCACCTGAGGCGCGTGTGAGCCCGGCCTGATCGGGGTCTGATGCGCCTGGGTTAGTGTAGGGCGCGCAGTAGAAGATGGCAAGAAACCCTGCACCCGGAGGACCGTCCCCATGAAGCCGAACCGCAGACCCCGCCTTATCCTGGCCGCCGTTGCCCCGCTCGTACCGCTGCTTCTCCTCGCTGCCCGTCCTGCGGAGGAAGCCGCCCGCGTTTCGGGCACCTACACCATGACCTACAGCCAGCGGCACCCGGTCCCGGTGACCGATACCGAGGGCCATGTCGTCATCGCAACCGAGGCCAAGGGAACCAACCGGAACACCGGCGCCGCGACTTACATGGACGGCGCTGACGTCAGCATCGCCGAGACCGCCGACATGGTCCAGGGGAACGGTCCGCACCAGGGCTACGCCACCATATCCCTGAATGGCGATCTCACGATCAATCAATGGAGCGGGAAGCTCAGCACAGTGCTTGGACCCGACAAGCAGCCCGTGACCAGCTTCAAGGGCACCTGGACCTCAGTGAAAGGCCACAAGGGACACGGCGCCTACAAGGGTCGGATCACCGGGCCCGATACCTACACGGTCGAATGGCAGGGAGAGGTGGAATTGCAGAAGTCGCGTTAGCCGATTCGAAGGGGGGAGCAGGAGGTCCTCCAGTCCTGCTCCCCCTTTTCGTGACTCTTGCCAGGTGATGTAAGGAGAAGCGACCATGACGACCCAGACAGCAGCGGGCCCGGTGCAGACGGCCGGCCCGCGAACGGAAGCCACCTCTCCCCGGCGGCCCACCGCGCAGCGCCAGCTCGATGAGATGGTGGCCCGCCTGAACGAAGGCGCGACCATGTTCGCCCGGCTCAAGCTCAGCGATCGGATCGCCCTCGCTCGCTCGATGCAGGTCGGCTACCTACGGATCGCCGAGCAAAGCGTCCGCGCCGCTTGTGCCGCGAAGGGCATTCCGCTGGGGACGGCTGCGGAAGGCGAGGAATGGGCGACCGGCCCATGGTGCATTGTTCGCCAGCTTCGGCTGGTAGCGGAGTCGTTGAACGCGATTGCGAGGGCGGGCAACACTCCGATCGGCCCCGTCAGCCGGACCGCCGACGGACGGCTGACCGCGCGGGTGTTCCCGGCAAACCGGGTCGATGGGGTGCTGTTCTCCGGCATCACCGCCGATGTGCACTTTCAGGCGGGCGTGAGCGCGGATGCGATGCACGCCTCCCGCGCCGGGTTCTATAAGGAACAGCCCCACGGCGGGCGGACCGTGCTGGTACTGGGCGCCGGCAATCTCGCGGCGATTCCGGCGATGGACGTGATCACCAAGCTCTTCAACGAGGGCAAGGTCTGCGCGCTCAAGATGAACCCGGTGAACGGCTACCTGGGCCCGTTCATCGAAGAGGCCTTCGCCGAGGCAATCCGGCGAGGCTTTCTGGCAGTGGGATACGGAGGAGTGGAGGAGGGGGCGTATCTGGCGCAGCACCCCGGGATCGACGAGATCCACCTTACTGGTTCCGACCGGACGTACGATCAGATTGCCTGGGGCCCGAGCGGGCCGGAGCGGGAGGCAAGGAAGGCCCGGAACGAACCGCTGGTGGCCAAGCCGGTGACGGCGGAGCTGGGCAACGTGTCCCCGGTTCTCATCGTACCCGGGCCCTACAGTGACCGTGAGTTGGCTTTCCAGGCGGAGAGCATAGCCGGCGCCGTGGCCTGCAACGCCTCGTTCAACTGCAATTCCCCCAAGATGCTGGTGACACCCAAGGGCTGGAGTGGTCGAGCGGAGCTGCTGACTGCGATCGAGCGGGCGCTCGCCGCGGCGCCGGTGCGCCAGGCCTACTACCCGGGTGCAGCCGAGCGGTATCGACAGCTTACCGCCGGGCGCCTGCAATCGCGACAAATCGGGACGCCGGGCCCGGGACAGCTCCCGTGGACTTTGCTATCCGGTCTCGATGCAACCGATCCGCGAGAGCCGGCGTTCTCCACCGAGCCATTCTGCTCCATCCTGTCAGAGACCGAGGTGGGCAGCGACGATCCAATCCAGTTCCTCGATCGCGCGGTGGACTTCGCCAACAACCGGCTATGGGGTACGCTCTCGGCGGACCTGGTGATCCACCCGAAGGCGCTGAAGGACCCACGGATCGCGGAAGCGGTCGAGCGCGCGATCGCCCGGCTTCGGTACGGCGCGATTACGCTGAACAGTTGGACCGGATTCCTCTTCGCCTACGGGACCCCGCCGTGGGGCGCCTACCCTGGTTCCACCCCCGCCAATATCCAGAGCGGGACGGGCTGGGTACACAACACCTCGATGCTCGAGAATGTCGAGAAGACTGTGCTCCGGCACCCGCTGACCATCGTGCCCAAGCCGGCGACGTTTCCCACCCACCGGACGGCGCACACACTGCTCCGCCGGCTCACTTCTCTCGAGAAGGAAGCGAGCTGGGCGCGGGTGCCGGGCGTCGTCGCCGCAGCGATGCGCGGCTGAAACAGGCCCAGGACGACCAACACGACGCCCCGCCATCCTCTCGGACGGCGGGGCAGTTCCCTGATCCCCAAGGGCTAACGGCCAACGGCGACTTCAGTGGGCCTGGGTAGAGTTGAACTACCGACCTCACGCTTATCAGGCG
>CAZASU010000150.1:0-5063 GCA_964487785.1 uncultured Gemmatimonadaceae bacterium
ATGTGACACTGGCAATGCCTGAGCCGATCGGTGTGCTCGGGGTCGTCTGCCCGGAGGTCTGGCCGCTGCTGGGTTTCGTGTCGACGGTGCTGCCGGCTGTCGCGATGGGGAACACTGTGGTTGCGGTGCCATCGACCCTTGCGCCTCTCCCGGCCACCGATCTCTACCAGGTCCTCGACACGTCCGATGTGCCGGGAGGGGTGGTGAACATCGTCACCGGTCTCAGCGGCGAGCTGGCCTCAGTCCTCGCCGCGCATGACGATGTAGACGGGATCTGGTACTTCGGCAGCGCGGAAGTGTCGGCTGAGGTCGAGCGTCTCTCCACCGGCAACATGAAGCGCACCTGGGTCGACCTGGGCCGGAGCCGTGATTGGGCCGACCGAAGAGAGGGCGCCGGTGAGGAGTTCCTGGAGCAGGCCACCCAGGTAAAGAACATCTGGATCCCTTACGGAGAGTGACAACCAGTCTCCTTAGTTGACAGAGACGGGACCGGCCGGTAAGTGAGGAGAACGCGCTGTGGTCCGGCGCGGCGACCCACCCCGGGAGGTCCGATGAGGAATGCACTGACTGTTTCACTCGTGATGAGCGGAATGCTGGCATGCAACGGCGGAGTAACCCGCACCGATACACCGCCGACGCCGCCAGGCCCAACTACCGAGGTCGCAGATGACAGCTTGGCGAAATCCGCTTCGCTGCTGAGGAGGCTGGCCGAGGCGGCAGACGGCTTTCGAGATGGCCAGCCCCGCTGGGTGGTGATCCACCGGAAGGGCGACAGGGGGCATCACGAGGTGCGGGGTGTGTTCAGGACGTTCAAGGATGCCAGCCTTACGGCCGAGAAAGCCGGCCCCGAGTACGCCACGTTTGGTCCGTTCGTGACCAAGGATGATCCGCCGGATCTGTCGTCCACCGAGACGGATGTGGTCGAGGTGATCGTAAGGCAGAAAAACGGGGTGGAAAAACGATTCAGCGCCGATTCGGTGGACGCCCTGTTCTGGAGCCTGGCTGCGTTCGATAAGTTCATTGCGCCCTACCTCACGTCGGTGGACGGAGTACGGTATGCCGCGGAACAGCGGGAGCTGTACCGGATAGCCAAGTCTCCCCTTGCGCGCTCCGTAATTGCTCACAAGGCCGGGTCGTTCTAGTTCGGGGAGTCGGCTACTAAGGCCTGAAATCGAGGGTCACTGAAAAAGAGAGGACGAAAGAGGGGGTACACGCGCAGGTAGGCCCGAAGCCCCGGATTGGTCTTCAGGTAACGCTCGAGTAGCCGGAGAACGGCCTGGTGATCCCCGAGCACCATGCGGGCCTCTGCCTCGTAGAAATCCAGCTCTGAGTCGTCCGGGGCTGCGGCCCTCGCCCGTCTGATCACCGCCTCGGCGCTATCGCGCAAGCCAGCTCTTCCCAGCACCCCGGCGACCACGAGATGCCAGCGAGCGAGATAGGTCGGCGGGCTGAGCCGCTCGAGTGCGGTAACCAGGCTCCAGGCCTTTGCGACGTCCGGCTGAAGGGTGCTGGCCAGGGCCAGGATCCTGAGCTCGCAGAAGGTAAAGCGCCAGTCTTCTGGGAAGCGGCTCCGCCCGGTGTCGCACCAGCGAACCGCCTCCTGATCTCTCCCGAGATCCACGGACGTGTGGTACAGCCGAAAGAGAATTTGTGGGCTGTCGAAGAGAAATGCGTCCGCCTCGTAGGCTCGGGCGGCAATCAGGTTAGCCTCGGCTAGCTGGCCGGTCGCCTGAAGAAGCGCGCTGAGGGTGCCCCAGGCTCGAGCCTGCGCGGGATTAGCCTGCATCGCGCCGGCCCGCAGGTCGGACTCGGCATCTTTCCCGGGGGTGATAGCAGAGTCAGCGCTGAGCCAGTAGCGGTAGCGCAGGGTTCCACGCAGCTCGAGTGCCGGAGGGTAGTTGGGGCGCATCCTGAGCGCGCGCTCGGCGTGCGCCAGTCCTTGGCGATACCAACGCTCAAGGGAATCCGCCGGCAGTACATCAGGCAGCTCCATTCGATCCACCGCCACCCAACCTCTAGACACAACCGGATCCGCCCAGTTCGGACCGAGCGATGCGGCCCGGGCAAACTGGAAGTCTGCCATGTCGAGCGCCCGCATGACGGGAGCAGCATCTCCCTGGGTCGAGAGGCTCCGTGCCGTCTCCCGAGATGCCTCTCCCAGCTGGGTCTGTTCCCAGGCCGCTACGCTACTCGTTCCCTTCCGCCGCTCACGAAGCAGGATTTCCCGACCCAGCCGTTCTCTGAGGAAGCGCGAGACCTCCTGCGCCAACTCGTCTTGGAGCGTGAAGAGGTCGCCGTAGGGGTACTCCATTGTGTGGCTCTGGAGCTGAAGCCCGCTGCGTGCGTCGATAAGCCTAGTCGTCACCCTGAGGGTGTTGCCCGAACGCTCGACACTGCCCCCCACCAGCGTGCCGACCCCGAGCGCGCGCGCGATGCTATCCGGCGAGGTGTGGCGACCGGCATAGGGACGCACGCCGTTGGGAGAGATTACATGGAGTGCGGTAACCTGACCCAGCGCATCGATCAGGTCTTCGGTGAGACCATCCGCTACCGGCCGGAGCGTGGCCTTCTGGCTGAGATCGTCGAAGTAGAGCACCGCCACATGGGTGGGATCGGCCTCGGACCCGCCCTTGCCTCCCGCCACTGACGACGGCGTCGAGTACGCCAGCCAGCTCACGCCGCCGATGCCGAGCACGATCGCCGAGGCGTAGAGTGCCCGCCGGGACCACGGCGCGCCCCGCGCTTCGGGTCCTTTGAGCGCGTCATCGAGCTCGTCGGCAAACTCGGCCACGGTAGTAAACCGATCGGCTGGTGCCTTTGCCAGCGCCTTCATGACTACTTCCTCGACCCGGAGCGGCACCGAAGGCCTGAGGACCCGGATCGAACGTGGCGACTCGCACTGCTGGCGAGCCAGGATGGCCTGCGCAGTGGGGCCGGTGTGTGGCGGCTCTCCGGCAAGCATCTCGTAAATGACGCAGGCGAGGCTGTAGAGGTCGCTCCTGCCGTCCAGATCGGATCCGCCGCCGGCCTGCTCCGGGCTCATGTAGGCTGGGGTCCCGATCGCCAGGCCGGGCTCGGAAAGGGTGTCTTCGGCGGACACCTGGATTGCCCGGGCGATGCCGAAGTCGGCGATGTACGCCTGGTCACCCTCGAGCAGGATGTTTTCCGGCTTGATGTCCCGATGCAGCACGTTGTGCTGGTGCGCGAAGGAGAGCCCTTGGGCGACCTGTCCAGCGATGGCCAGCGCCTGGTCCAGGGGCAATTGCCGCTCGCGCAGCAGCCGCTTGCGCAGCGTCTCGCCCTCGATGTACGGCATGACATAGAACAGGGAGTCGCCTGCGCTACCGGAGTCGAAGAGTGGCAGGATGTGGGGGTGGGTGAGCCGGCCCGCGATGGTGATCTCGCGAAGGAAGCGGCCCGTACCGAGGGCAGCGGCGAGATCGGTGCGGAGAATCTTGAGGGCGACCGGGCGATCATGGCGTGCGTCGTGGGCCAGGTAGACCGTGGCCCAGCCTCCACGGCCGAGCTCACGCTCGATCGTGTAGCGGCCCTCAGGGGCCGTCTGCAACTCTAGGGGTGTATCTACCACCGGCGCCTGACAAGCCAGGGATGTCCTACGATACGCCTCACCGCCGGGCAGGGCTAGAGTGCTTTACACCACCCCTACCATCTCGAGCAGCAAGCCATCCCTTAGTCCAAACCCGCTCACCGTAACGCCGCCAGTCCCTACGGCACCTAACAGCTCCGCGACCACCGCCAGTCCCGCCACGATGATGTCGGCGCGCTCTGACCTAAGACCGGGTGTCTTGCGCCGCCGTTCCGGTGAGAGAATAGCAAGCGTCCCGAGCAGCTGCTTCACCTCTTCGGCCGTCACAATGGTTCCATGCACTGAGCGCCCCGGCGGCAGGCCGCGCCGGGCCAGGGCCATGCTGGCCAGAGTGGCAAAGGTCCCACCCGATCCGATCACCGTCGAGCCGGCCCACTCCCCGAGCTGAATCGGCTCCGAGAGCCCGCGCCAGATGTGATCGCGCAGCCCGCCCAGCGGAAGGCCGAGCTCCGTCAGCCGGACGGCGCCGAGTGGCAGCGATCGGGACAGCCTGACGCGGCCGTTTGTCGCTCCGATCAGCTCCAGGCTGCCACCGCCGATATCCGCCACGAGCTGGCGCTCTCCGCCGGGGAAGTGGTGGGCAGCGGACCGGTAGGACAGAGCCGCTTCGGTTTCGGGGGGGATGATTCGGAGTGGGATGTCCAGCGCGCGGGCCCGTTCCACGAACTCGGCACCGTTTCCGGCCTCCCGGACCGCCGCGGTGGCCACCGCCGCGAGCCGCCGGACGCCGTGCCTTCTACAGGCGTCACGCATGGCCGTCAGAGTCCGGAGGGCCCGGAGCATGGCTGCTTCGCTGAGCTGCCCAGTGGCCGAGAGTCCCGCGCCCAGGCGGGGCTGGTCCTCGCCCTCCTCGACGACCACGAGGCCAGCTTCGGGATCGTACTCGGCCACGGTGAGGAGGATGGTGTTGGAGCCGACGTCGATGGCCGCGATGCGCTCGCGGTGGCCGCTCACCGTACGGAGCGCGCCGGCGTCTCCCGGGCTTCGCCCCGGTCCTCGGAGTGGTGCTTGATCGAGCGCCCTTCCACCAGGAACACCACGTCCTCGGCGATGTTGGTGGCAAGATCAGCCACCCGCTCCAGGTTGCGGCTTACCAGGAAGAGCTCCATGCCGGAGCCGATGGTGTGCGGATCCTCCATCATGTGGGTGAGGAGGATCCGGAACACCGAGCGATGCAGGGCATCCACCTTGTCGTCCCGGAGACAGACCTCGCGCCCAGCAGCGGCGTCGCCCCGGATGAACGCCTCAAGCGCATCGGAGAGCATCTCGCGAGCCAGCCGGGCCATGTCGATGATCTCGGGCTCCGGCGCGATCGGCCGAGCCTGATTGAGTCGCTCGGCCGACTGGGCGATGTTCACCGCGTGGTCGCCCACCCGCTCGAGGTCGTTGGCGATCTTCATCGCCGAGGTCAGCATCCGGAGATCGCGCGCCATCGGCTGCTGCAAGGCGAGGAGAT
>CAZASU010000151.1:0-4948 GCA_964487785.1 uncultured Gemmatimonadaceae bacterium
TCTCGCCCGCAAGGTCGTGGCTCAAGCCGGGGTGCCCAATGTCGCCGGGATACTCCAGGGATCGGACCCGCAGCTGCGCCACGAGTATGTGGTCTACTCCGCCCATATCGATCACATCGGGATCAGCCCCGGGCGGCGGGACAGCGTCAACAACGGCGCCGACGACAATGCCTCCGGCGTCGCCGGACTGCTCGAGCTGGTGGAGGCCTTCCGGCAACCGGGAGTGCGGCCGAAACGCTCGCTGCTCTTCCTGGCGCCAAGTGGTGAGGAAGACGGACTGCTGGGGAGCGCACACTACACCGAGCACCCTACCGTGCCGCTCGGGCAGGTGGTGGCCAACCTCAACATGGATCTGGTAGGCCGCAACTGGCGGGACTCCGTGATTGCGGTCGGGTTGGAACAATCAGATCTTGGCGCAACCCTGGGGCGGGTGGTCCAGGCCCACCCTGAGCTCGGTATGACCCCGATCGCCGACCGATGGCCCGAGGAGCGGATTTTTTATCGCTCGGATCATTTCAACTTCGCCCGGAAGGGCGTGCCCATTCTATTTTTCACCAGCGGTACCCACGCCGACTACCATCAGCCGAGCGATGAGGCCCACACCATAGACGGAGAGAAGGAGGCGCGGTTGGTGCGGCTTCTCTTCTACCTCGGGGCCGCGGTAGCGGACGCGGTGGCACGCCCCCAGTGGGCACCAGAGAGTTACCGCCAGATCGTCGAGCGCCGGTAATGCTCGGCACCGACTCCTCACCTGGAATACGCATGCGCCGCTTGACCCTGCTCGGCCTCGTCCTCGCCATGCCCCTGGCGGCTCAAACGACTCCTTCCGCATCCCAGGCGGCATCGATCACCACAGCGGATGTCGCTCGCCGCGTCGGCATCATCGCGGACGATTCGATGATGGGCCGCGACACGCCCAGCCGGGGACTCGACCTCACCGCCCAGTATGTGGCTGATCAGTTCCGGCGCTTCGGGCTCAAGTCTTCGTTCCAGCGATACCCTATTACCAGGCGCCGGCTGGAGCCGGGGCACTCCCGCGTGATTTTTGCGGCAGGAGGCCGGCAGGACACCGCGAGCTTCATGACGGCGGCGCGCTACGGCAGCGGCGTGGTTCCGGAGAAACCGGTGCGGGCCGGCGCCGTGCTGGTGGGCGGCCCTCAGACGGCCCAGTCCGCGGGGGAGGTGAACGTCCGCGGCAAGGTCGTGCTCTTCGTACCGCCGGCCAAGGCCAACCCTGCCGGGTTCCAGCAGGTCCTGCGGGTTTTCTTTCTGGGGGGATCCAAGGCGCTGGTGATTCTGGGCGATGCGGACTCCGCCACCTTCGCGAGCTCGGTTCCGAAGCAGTACCCTGAGCGCACTGTCATCGGACTTCCCGCCTCACGACCGGTCGTCCTGTCGCTGCAGCCTGGGGCCGTGAAAAACGCGTTGGCGGCAGCTGGGGTGGATCTGAACGGCGTGCGGCAGGCGACCGCACCGGTTTCCCGCGAGCTGCCCGGGCTCCAGGTGGGTGTCGAGATGAAGGACAGTATCACCTCCTCACTGACCGCCCCCAACGCGATAGGCATCCTGGAAGGAAGCGATCCCCAGCTCAAGAACGAGTATATCGTCTATTCGGCCCACATGGACCACATCGGCATAACCCGAGGACAGGCTGACAGCATCAACAACGGGGCCGACGACGACGCATCCGGCACCGCCGGCGTTGTCGAGCTCGCCGAGGCGTTCAGCCGGCCCGGGGCCCGGCCCAAGCGGTCGCTGATCTTTCTCACCGTGAGCGGTGAGGAGAAGGGCCTGTGGGGCAGCGACTACTTCGCCAGCAACCCTCCGGTGCCGGTGAAGCAGATCGTGGCGAACATCAACATCGATATGATCGGACGGAATTGGGCCGACACGATCGTTGCGATCGGGAAGGAGCACTCCGACCTGGGCGCCACCCTCGAGCGGGTCAATGCGGCGCACCCGGAGCTTCGCATGACTGCCATCGATGACCGCTGGCCGGAAGAGCGCTTCTACTTCCGCTCGGATCACTACAACTTCGCCCGGAAGGGCGTTCCCATTCTGTTCTTCTTCAATGGCGTGCACGAGGATTACCACGAGGTCAGCGACTCGCCGGACAAGATCAACAGCGAGAAGGAAGCCCGGATCCTCAAGCTCCTGTTCTTCCTGGGCCAGGAGGTGGCCAACGCGCCCAGGAGGCCGGAGTGGAATCCGGAGAGTTACAAGGAGATCGTGGAGTAGGAGTTCTTCTCCGTCCTCTCCGTCCTCTCCGCCGGCCCTCCCGTCCTCGTCAGGAGCACCCCGGTGATGATGAACAGGGCACCAACGCCCTGGAACGGATGGGGCCGCTCACCCAGCAGCAGCCACGCGCCGAGCACGGCGACGACAGGCGTAAGACACATGTAGATGGCGGTGCGCGTCCCGCCGATCGCCTTCACGCTCCTGTTCCACAGCAGGTACGCCACCACCAGCGACAGCACCGAAGCATACGCCACCGCGAGCCAGGCCCTCGCACCGACGGCTCCCCAGTCGAGACGGAGGACGCCCGGTAGACCCGCCAGTACTAACCCCGGGGTTCCCGCGATGGCTGTGATGGTGGTGACGCGGAGGGGGCTTACACCCTGAGGCACTCGCCGAAGACCCACCGTGTACCCGGCCCAGCAGAGCACCGCCAGAATGCTCAGCAGATCTCCGGTGAAGGTTCCCCGATCGAAGGCGACGCCTCGCGTAGCGATCACCAGCCCCACACCCAGCATGCCCAGGGCGATCCCCCCGCGCATCCGGGTGGTAATTCGCTCCAGTCCGAGAGCCCCGGCGAACACTGCCACTACCGTAGGCACGGTGGACAGGATGAGGGCGCTGTTCGACGCGGTGGTCCGGGCCAGTCCGAGCATGAAGGCCAGCTGGTAAAACGTGTTTCCCACCACCCCGAGGAGGACCAGGCGCCTCATGGCACCCGGAGGAAGCTTGGCCGGCCCCTCCACCACTCGCAGCACCAGCCAGAGCAGAAGGCTCGAAATGGCGAAGCGGACTGCGGTGAACGCGAGCGGCGGGATCTGATCGAACGCCGACTTGGTGATGCTGAAGTTGAAACCCCAGATCAGGCACACCAGCAGCATGCCCAGGTCGTCCGCCGAAACAGCGGGGCCGAGGGACGGCGGGGCGGCGGGCCGGTCTGACCTCTCGGAGATGGTCGTAGGCATCGCGCTAAAGAGTAATCATCCTAGGTCAAACCGCCGCGTGGAGGTCGTTTTCACTGCCCCGCGGCCCCGCGGCCCCTCGGCCCCGCTGATGTCTGCCCCGCTGCCCGCCCCCCGCTATCTTCCCCCCATGTCCCAGTCCAGAATTCGCAACTTCTGCATCGTCGCCCACATCGATCATGGCAAGTCCACCCTGGCCGACCGGCTGATCGAGGTCACGGGCGCGGTGGAGAAGCGGCAGATGCGCGACCAGCTTCTCGACACCATGGATCTCGAGCGCGAGCGCGGGATCACGATCAAGCTGAACGCGGTGCGGATGAGCTACACGGCCAAGGATGGGAACGAGTACGAGCTCAATCTGATCGACACCCCGGGACACGTGGACTTCACCTACGAGGTTTCCCGGTCCCTGGCCGCGTGCGAAGGGGCAATCCTGGTGGTCGATGCCTCGCAGGGCATTCAGGCCCAGACGCTGAGCAACCTCTTCCTGGCGATGGATGCCGGTCTCGAGGTCATCCCGGTGCTCAACAAGATCGACCTTCCCGGTGCCGAGCCGGAGCGGCGAGCCGAGGAGATCATGAATCTGATCGGTGCGAAGCGCGAGGAGATCCTGGCGGTCTCGGCCAAGGAGGGGACCGGGGTCCCGGAGCTGCTGGAGGCGGTGGTCGCCCGGGTGCCGCCGCCTCGGGGAAAACTCGACGCGCCGCTTCGCGCACTGATCTTCGATTCCTACTACGACCGCTACCGGGGCGCGGTGCCCAGCATCCGGGTGGTAGACGGAGTGGTGCGCGAAGGGACGGAGATCGTGTTCGGGGCCAACCCGAACGAGATTCACCACGTAGACGAGGTGGGCTACCTCCAGCTGGGACAGCATCCCACCGATCAGCTCGCAGCCGGCGAGGTGGGCTACCTCGTTGCCAGCCTGCGCGACGTGCGCGACGCCCGGGTGGGCGACACGATTCTGGACGCCGCCAACCGGGCCACCGAGCTGCTGCCGGGCTACCGTGACGTCAAGTCGATGGTTTTTGCCGGAGTCTACCCCACTGACTCGGAACAGTACGAGGGGTTGCGCGACGCGCTGGAGAAACTGCGGCTCAACGACGCGAGCCTCCACTACGAGCCGGAGTCATCCACCGCCCTCGGCTTCGGCTTTCGCTGCGGATTTCTGGGATTGCTGCACATGGAGATCGTGCAGGAGCGGCTGGAGCGCGAGTTCAACCTCGACCTGATCACCACGGTGCCGACGGTGGAGTACCACGTGTACAAGACCGACGGCGAGAAGCTGCTGCTGGAGAATCCGAGCCACCTTCCCGACCCGGCGAACATCTCCCGGATCGACGAGCCCTACGTGAAGGCCCGCATCATGGCCCCCGCCGAGTACATCGGCGGCATCATGAAGCTGGGCCAGGAACGGCGGGGGGTCTACAACGGAATGCACTACATCGACACCACCCGGGTGGAGTTCGACTTCGAGTTTCCCCTGGGCGAGATTGTGCTCGATTTCCACGACAAGCTCAAGTCGCTGAGCCGGGGGTACGCCTCGCTCGACTACGAGGCGGCGGATTACCGGGAATCGGATCTGGTCAAGCTCGACATGCTGATCAACGGGGACCCGATCGACGCCTTCAGCGTCATCATCCACAGTGACAAGGCGCAGGAGTGGGGCCGCAAGGTGGCGGAGAAGCTCAAGGAGCTTATTCCCCGCCAGCTCTATCAGGTGGCGATCCAGGCCGCGATCGGCAACAAGGTCA
>CAZASU010000152.1:0-4866 GCA_964487785.1 uncultured Gemmatimonadaceae bacterium
TATTCACCTAGGAGGAACCATCGAGCGGCGCGTCCTGTGACAATCGGGTCTACGAGAGCCCCAGGTCGGAAACGACTAGTGGGCCTATGCCGGACCTCCACTCCCTAGCGCGTAAAGGACGGCAAAGTCGGGCATGAAATCCATCGAATTCAGGGTTTCCCGCGGCCCCTCTGGAACAGGAGAGTCCTGGTGCACCTTCGGTGGCCTTCGGCTGCGAGCCCAGGAGGGGCAACTGGCCGGTGCAAGAGCGCCGGCCTTTTCTTTGGGGCTCGGCCTTCGGCTCGAACCGAGGAAGGGAGGCTTGGAACTTGAGCTGGCTGAGATCAGCGAGCAGCCCGCATCTGGACTGGACGAGTTCGGATGGTTGTAATAGGTTGGAATTCCTGCCCGCGACCGGCGGCATCGGCCGCGACCGAGCCGAGGTACCCTGCACCTGGATCCCATGACGCCCGACTCGACGCTGCCCAAGGTTCTTTGCCTGGTAGTGCTGGCGGTCCTCGCCATCACCGCCGGTTACGCCGTCGTGATAAGCCTCACCAACTACAGCGCCATCGGGGTCTGAGACGCAAACCCGGCTCCGCCGTGGAGGTCATCCATGACCAAGCGAGGGACCCGCCTCTTCTTTCTTGGCGGCACGCTCGGCGCAACGCTGGTGCTCCTTGTCCTCACGATTGACAGCCACCGGCAGTTTCCCCGGCTGACCCACGCCGATCAGATTACCCCGGCGGTCGTCGCGGGCAAGCACGTGTGGCACCGGAAGAATTGTGTGAACTGCCACACATTGATGGGCGAGGGCGCCTACTACGCGCCCGACCTCACGAAGATCACCGAGCAGCGCGGTGTACCCTACCTGCAGGCGTTTCTCAAGGACCCCTCGAAGTTCTACTCTGAGGCCCGTGACCGGCGGCTCATGCCGAACCTCAAGCTTTCGTCCCAGGAGATAGACGAGGTCATCGCGTTTCTCGGTTGGGTGTCGAAGATTGACAATCAGGGCTGGCCGCCCCGGCCCATCCTGGTCTCCGGCGCGGCTGTGCCCGGCTCCAATGTGGGCGGGCCGGCCCCCCACGCAGCCTCGACCGAGCCGGCCGAGCAGGGGGAGGCGCTGTTTCGGACGACGCCGCCGGGCTGCTTCGCCTGCCACTCGGTGGCTCCCGGGGTGAACCTTGCCGGCCCCAGCCTCGCCGGGCTCGGCCGCCGCGCGGGCGAGACGGTGCGGGGCGCCGACCATCAGGGCAAGGCCACCGATGCCGCGGGCTACATCCGCGAGTCCATTCTCCATCCGAGCGCACACCTGGTAGCCGGGCCAAGCTACTCCGCCGACGGCCGGTCGTTCATGCCCGACAACTTCGGCACTCTGCTTACGACTGAGCAGGTGGACCACCTCGTGGCCTACCTCTCCACTCTGCCGTAGAGGATCCGCGCATGCGCTACCGTTCGCAGGCCGTGGCCTACCCGTACTTCGTCGTCGCCTTGCTGTTCTTCGGGCTCCAGGTCGCCTTTGGCCTGCTAGCCGCGGTGAAGTATCTCGGCCCCGATCCGCTGATCAATCTCCTGCCGTTCGACCGGGTGAAGGCAATCCACACCAATCTGCTCATCGTGTGGGTTCTCACCGGCTTCATGGGCGCGGCGTACCATGTCGTGCCCGAGGAGTCGGGCACCGAGCTCTGGAGTCCACGGCTCGCCTCCATCGCGCTCGGCCTCTGGGTGCTCATGGGCCTTACCGCCGTGATCGGCTACGTGTTCGGCTGGACCGAGGGCAACAAGCTCCTCGAGCAGCCCTATCCCCTCAAGCTCGTGATCGTGGTGGTGATGCTGATGTTCCTCGCCAATCTCCTGCTCACGATCCGGCAGGCAGGCCGCTGGACCACGACGGAGGCGGTGCTGGTCGCCGGGCTGATTTTGACCGCCCTGCTCTATCTCCCGGCCCTCCTCACCTTCGACAACTACACCGTGAGCATCTTCTATCGCTGGTGGACGGTGCATCTGTGGGTCGAGGGGGTCTGGGAAATGGTCCAGGGCGCCCTCCTGGCCTACCTTCTGATCCGGCTCTCGGGCGTGGACCGGGAGGTGCTGGAGAAGTGGCTCTACGTAATCGTCGGTCTCACCTTCATCTCCGGCATCCTGGGCATGGCCCACCATTATTACTTCATAGGCGTCCCCCACTACTGGCTTCCCATCGGCGGATTTTTCAGCGCGCTCGAGCCGCTGGTTTTTCTGGGCATGGCAATGTACGCCTATTTCGCCATGCGACGCTCCGGGCTGAGCCATCCCAACACGCTCGCCGTCCACTGGGCCATCGGAAGCGCCATCTTCTCGGCGCTCGGCGCCGGGCTCCTTGGTCTGGCTCACACCTGGCCGGCGGTGAACAAGTGGACCCACGGGACCCTGATCACCGCCATGCACGGCCATGCGGCGTTCTTCGGGGCCTACGTGATGATCGTGCTGGCCATGATCACGTATGCCATGCCAGGGCTCACCGGGCGGGACGAGAGGACGCTCGACCGGCCGCTCGGGCTCTGGGCCTTCTGGCTGATGGTGGGCGGGATGTTCGGGATGACGCTGGCCTTCGCGACTGCGGGCATCGCGCAGGTCTACCTGGAGCGCATCACCGGACTCGGCTTCCTGGAGACCCAGCGCAAGATTCAGGTGCATTTCCTCATGCTGACCGGTACCGGTCTCATCTTCGCCCTCGGCGTGGCCCTCTACCTCTGGGATTTCTTCGTGGTCAGTCCACGGCTGGCCAGGACAGGGATGCCGCGGTCAGCCACGGCGGCTCCGTAGCCTGATGGCGGGGGTGCCGCTCATCGCACAGGCCGAAGGACCTTTCTATCTTCCACGTGGCAACGAAGTAAAGGTCTTCGAGCAATGCCACGCCAAAGGGCTCCCCGTGCTGCTCAAGGGGCCCACCGGCTGTGGCAAGACGCGGTTCGTCGAGTTCATGGCATGGAGGTTGGGCCGCCCGCTGGTCACCGTCGCCTGCCACGACGACCTCTCGGCGACGGACCTCACGGGCCGCTACCTGCTGATGAACGGCGAGACCGTCTGGCGTGACGGGCCACTGACGATGGCGGCGCGACAGGGGGCCATCTGCTACCTCGACGAGCTGGTCGAGGCGCGGTCCGATACCATCGTAGTCATCCACCCGCTGGCTGACGATCGCCGGGTGCTGTCGATAGACAAGACCGGCGAGCTGGTCGAGGCGGCGCCCGGCTTCCAACTCGTCGTCTCCTACAACCCCGGCTACCAGCAGCTCCTCAAGGAACTCAAGCCCAGCACCCGGCAGCGGTTCGTGGCGCTCGAGTTCGCGCTGCCGGCGCCGGAGGCGGAGCGCGCCATCGTGGCGCACGAGGGCGGCGTGCCTCGGGCGACGGCCGCCGCCCTGGTGGAGCTCGCGGGCCGGCTCCGCCGCCTCGAGGCTCACGGGCTCACCGAGGTGCCGAGCACCCGGCTCCTGGTCACGACGGCGCGCCTCATCGCTGCGGGCATTTCGCCGCGGGACGCCTGCCGGGCGGCGATGGCGGCGCCGCTCACCGACGAGCCCGAGCTTCTGGCCGCGATGGAGGCCCTCGTGACCGCCACCTTCCAAGTGTAGCGACGCCATCCGCACGTAAACTCCCGTTATCCACGCCCAGTCCGCCTAATTTCATCCCCGGCAGCCTGACATGAGCTTTCGCATCGCCTATCGGGTATTGGCCGGGGTCGCAATGGCAGGCATAGTGGGCTGTCTTGGTCTTGGCCCATTCTCATCTCACCCTGTTACCGCGGAAAACCCGAGCCTAAGATTCGAGGTTTTTTTCGCTGGCCACACCCACGGTAAGGGTACTCTCGAATTGCTCACCGGCCGACGCCTATCGCTCCAGGTCGAAGGCCATGGGCACATTGAGGCCGACGGCAGCTTCCGACTCGACCAAGTCGTTACTTTCGAGGACGGTGCGGTGGAGACGCGGACGTGGCGGCTAGTGAAACGCGGTCCGCGTACCTACACCGGCACGCTCAGTAATGCGGACGGAACAGTGTCTGCGGAAATGACTGGTAACCGATTTCATTTGCGCTACCTAGTGCGCCAACCGGCGGTCTATATGGAGCAGTACCTCTATCTGCAGCCGGACGGCCGGACGGTACTGAACTTGGCGACGATTACAGTAATCGGCCAACCGTGGGCAAGACTCACGGAAGAAATTACGAGGGTAGACGACCGCGAACAAGAATCGGGAAACTAGGCGATGGCGGAGCCCGAGGACCTGATTCTGGAGTTCGCCCACCGAGGCGTCATCGCGGCCGAGCGGCTCTGGCTGCGATATCACGTCGACGCCGACGCGACGCGGGGGACTCTCGCCGGCCTCCGGCCGCACGTGGAGCTTCTGCTCGCGGCGCTCACGGATCAGTCCGTTGGCGTGCGGCCCGCCGATCCGCCGGCCCCAGCGAGCTGGGTGGCGCGCCTGGCGCGGCGATCCCCCCGACATCTTCGCAGCCTTCCATCCTCCATGGCCTCCGGCGACGCCGAGATTCACATCCCGCGGATCCCTCCGGCATCGCTCGTTGCCGCTGGCCTCACGCCCGCCGCGGTCTACCGCCTGCTGGTGGCGGAGCACGTCGCACGCCTCGAGCGAGGCACGCCCCGCCACGCGCCGGGTGACCCGGAGACTCCTGAGCATCTTCTCTACGAGCTTTGCGAGGCGGTGGCCGCGGAGCACTGGCTGGCGCGCACCCTTCCGGGGCTCGTGCCCGACCTGACCGCGGCGCGAAGGGGCGCGCTCGCCGAGCGGCCTAGCCTGGCCGAGCTCCGCCCGGTGGAGCGTGCGATAGAGCAGCTGGTACAGCGGGTGCTCGCCGCGCCGCCCACCGCGCCCCCGCCCGACGTCCCTC
>CAZASU010000153.1:0-3305 GCA_964487785.1 uncultured Gemmatimonadaceae bacterium
CCTCCGCCTCCGCGCGTACGCCACGAACTCCTCGACCGGTCGGGCGTTCAAGACGTGCTCCCGGCCGAGCCAGGCCTTGCGCGCCATACCCACGCCGAAATCCACGTACCCGATTCCTGCCACACTGTGTGCGTCGGCTCCGATCGAAATTGTTACTCCGTGGTCGCGCGCCCGGCGCGCCACCCGCCAATCCAGATCGAGGCGGTGTGGGTCGGCATTGATCTCCAGCGCTACGCCGGTCGCCGCGGCCTTCTCGATCACCGCATCGAGGTCGATCGGATAGGGATCCCGCGAGAGGAGCAGTCGGCCGGTTGGATGACCAATGATGGTGAGATACGGGTTATCCATCGCCGCCAGCATCCTGGCGGTCATTTCCTTGCCGCCCATGTTGAACCGGCTGTGGATGGAGGCGATGACGAAGTCGAGCCGCTCCAGAACCCGGTGCTCGTAGTCCACGCTTCCGTCCTGCAGAATGTCAGCTTCGATGCCCTTCAAGACCCGGAACCTGGTGAGGCGGCTGTTGACCTCATCGATCTCGTCGGACTGACGGGCCAGGTCATCCGAGCTGAGGCCACCGGCATAGGCGGCGGCCTGGCTGTGGTCGGTTACACCCAGATACTCGTATCCTGCGGCCTGGCACGCGAGTGCCAGCTGTTCCACGGTGTTCGAGCCATCGGAGTAGCTGGTATGGCAGTGCAGAAATCCCTTGAGTTCACTTCGTTCCAGAAGCCGGGGTAGCTCCTGCCGCCCGGCGGCTGCAACCTCACCCATCCCTTCCCGCAGCTCCGGCGGAATGAAGCTCAGCCCCAGCGCATCATAGAACGTCGTCTCATCAGGCGTGGCAACGAACTCACTGCCCCGCCAGAGCGCCGCGCCATTCAAGCCGAAGCCCTTGACCCTGGCGTGCTCGGCGAGCTCCCTGAGATGTGCCTCGCTCCCGGTGGCCTGCGTCAGAACCGCTCCCGCGTTGACCGGGGTAGTGGCGACGATCTGGGCGCTGGCACCCCCGGCAAACCGAAGCGTGAGCCGCCGCTCGTCCTGGCCGGCATATTCCTGAACACCAGGCAGTTGACTCAGTCGTTTGAACAGCTCCGCCGGGGAGGTCTCGGCCACCAGCACGATGATGAGGTCCTTGACCACCTCGGAGCGGCGGCGCACGTCACCGGCGATGACGGCGCTTTTTACCCCGGGAAGGCGCTCCAGAGCGGCCCGAAGCCCCTCGGCCTCGTCGGCGGCATGATGCGAGAGTCGGAAGGAGCTGGCCTGGCGAAGGAATGCGATCGCCTTGAGAATGTTCTCCGAGGTCCGGGCACCAAAGCGGGGCAGCTGGGCCAGGCGGCCATCGTGTGCGGCCGCCTCCAGGTCGGGCAGGGAGTCGATTCCCAGTGCCTCGTGGATCTGGCGGATCTTGGCGACACCGAGACCCGAGATCTCGAGCATTTCGACCAGCCCGGGAGGGATCTGTTCCCGCAGCTCTTCCAGCATGCTGGCGCGGCCGGTCCCGACCAGCTCGGTTACGATCTGGAGGGTGGCCGGACCCACCCCTTTCGCCGCGGCCAGCGTGCCGTCCTCCAGCGATTGCCGAAGGTCACCAGGAAAGCTCACCAGGGCACGGGCCGCGGTCCGAAAGGCCCGGATCCGAAACGGGTTTTCGCTTTTCAGCTCGAGGAAGGCAGCGATCTGCTCCAACACCTGAGCCACTGCCTTCTTGTCCATGTAGTCCTTTACGCTCTCCATGCGCTTGCCTCCGGCGCCTGTGCTGCCAGCGTGCTCGTTCGCCAGCCGAGGTCGAGCAGCTCCTCCTCGCCCGAAATCGAGAAGAGGCCGGCCGCCTTGCCACCGGTGAGCGTTGGGCTGAAGAGCTCGGTCCCGTCCGGGCGCACCAGCGCCATAGGTCTCGGTCCCATCGCCTCGACCACACTGAATCCCCCGCGCTCGGGATGAATGCCGAAGACGCCGAGTACCCGAAGCGCCGCTCCTTCCGAAGTGGAGTGAACGAAACAGCCATCGAGAGGCTCGGGTGGATGCCCCGGAATGACTTCGGCCCAGATCCGGTGCTGCGGTACCTGGGCGTAATAGGCGGATGGGGCCTCTGCCCTATCGCCGGTGCCGGTGAAGGTGCGGAGCACAGATGTCAGGTGCTCCACCGTCAGCTCGATCACCCGCTCTTGGGCTTTCCAATGGAGGTACGCGTGGTGAACCAGGGCTGCCAGCTGGTCGATTCCCTCTCCCAGTCCCTCCTCGGGGCGTAGTTCCCGCACCAGCGTCACTACCTCTCGCAGCATCAGAAAGCGGTCGCGGTCGCGGGGGTCGTGCCCGGCCTGCTCCAGCGACAGCCGGATTTTCGGGAAGACTTCCTGCGATGACAGGCCGAAGACGAGTTCGAAGGGCGTGGGGCGGAGCATGGGGGAAATGTAAGCTAGGAGCTAATGGCTATTGGAAATACTTCGTCACAGTGCGGATGGCAAGAAGTCGTCCATCAGGCCCACAAACGGCTCGAATGCCTCCACATAGGGGACGTGGCCGCACTCCGGCAGGGAGTGAAATTCGGCCTTGAGCAGCTCCGCGAGAGTCCGTGCAGTTTCGATTGGAATCGGATCGCTGGTGCCATGGAGCACTATGGCGGGGATGGCCAGATGGGCGAGGGCGGGCCGGAGATCGTAATCGGCCAGGCTGGACCAGACTTCCTGCTGAGTGCGGCCGGTCACTCGGAACGGTGTGAGCTCGCGGGCGCGGGCCGGGTCGGAGAAGTACGGGGCCACCGACAGCTCGAACAGTCTCTGGGCGTACGCCAGCGGGTCGCGCTCGCGCAGTCCACTCTCGCGCAGCACCGCTCGCTCTCGCTGCAGCGCGGGTGCGAGGTTCCGCTCGGCGAAACGTCGCTCGAACTCCAGCCTGGCCTCGCGCCAGGCCGGAGCGGGGGAGACGAGCGCCAAGCTTGCGACCCGGTCGGGGAACTCGACCGCGTAGAGCAGGGCGAGCAGCCCGCCCCAGGAGTAGCCGGCCAGAGACAGCCGCTCCAACCCCCAGACGCCGCGGAGCTCCTCCAGATCGGCCACCTGCTCTTTCCAGCCGACCGGCGTTTCCCGCGACACGGCGGATCGTCCCCCACCCCGCTGGTCGTAGTAGATCAGCTCACGGCCCCGGGCGAGCGCATCGAAACCGGGGAGCAGATAGTCGTGGTGTGCGCCGGGACCGCCGTGGAGAACGACTGTTGGTGGGCCGCTGCCGATCCGGCGCTCGAAGATGCCGACGCCTCGAACCTCTCGAGTGTGGCTAGTGGCACCAAGCATCGGCTACGGACC
>CAZASU010000153.1:3405-4843 GCA_964487785.1 uncultured Gemmatimonadaceae bacterium
GGAGTGCGCACTGACGCGCCCTCCAGGGTCCGCTGCTCCTCCGCTGCTCCACCCCCGGGGGGTGGGCGGCCGGTGGAACTGGGCTGAGCCTCGGAGGCGGCGCGCAAGGGGTGAGGTGCGGGGTGGTTCGTGCGCAGCCGGAGAGGCTCGGTCCAGGGCCGCCGGCCGAGCGGGTGGGGTGATCTTACAGGAGGATGCCCAGCGCATCAGCTATTTGCTTGACCGCCCCTTCCTCCTCGGGCGTGAAGGGGTTGGGCACATCGCTGTCTATGTCGATCTGGCCCAGGATCGTCGTGCCCCGGCGGATGAGCACCACCAGCTCGGAACGGGTCCAGGTGTTGCACGCGAGGTAGTTCCCTACCGCGCTCACGTCCGGCACGTTCTGATCCATGCCGCTGGCTACGGCGGCTCCGCAGACCCCGGTGCCCACGGGAATCCGGGTATGATCGGTCTCCCGGCCGGCGAAGGCCTCAAGCACCAGCTCGTTGCCGTGCAGCATGTAGAGGTAGACCGAAGTGTAGGGGGCGCCGGAAGCCCGGATCTTCTCTGCCGCGGTGCGGAGCAGTTCTTCTCGCGTCACGTTCCTGGCGAACGCTCCCCTCAATGCCGCCACCACCCTGCTGGCATCAAGCACGGGCATCGCTAGCCTCCCCGGAGGCCAAGCGTCGCCTGGAGCGTCGTGACCGTGGCGCCCCGCCGCACCAGGATCTTGACGACGTCACCCGGCTTGTGGCTTCGGAGCGCGTCGGTCATGGCCTGGAGGTCAGGTGTCTCCCTACTGCCGATGCGGGTGATTATGTCATCACCTCGGAGGCCCGCCTTCTCGGCCGGGCTTCCGGCCCGCACGCCGACGAGACGCACTCCGCCCGGCGTCCCGGTCATGTCCGGTACCGTCCCCAGGTACGCGCCATACCCTGGAGTGCCGGATGCCGGTGCCATCTGGCTCGCCGTAGGGGCCGGTAGCTCGAGGAAGGTCAGCGGCTTCGTCCGATTCGCCAGCGCCGTCACCAGGCCCAGGCTGAAGTCGGCGACCCGTTTCAATCCATCGTAGTTCACCTTCTGCCAGTCGTCGGTGGTGCGGTGGTAGTCCTCGTGCAGGTCGGTGAAGAGGTGGAGGACGGGCCGTTTGGCCGCGTAGAACGACGATTGGTCGCTGGGACCATAGCCATCACCCTGCGCCTTGAGATCGAAGCCGGCGTACCAGTTGAGCGAGTCGAGCAGGGCAGGAAACTCCTCGGCGCTGCGAGCGCCGTACACTATGAGGCGGCCGTTGCGGAGGCGCCCGACCATGTCGAGGTTCACCATGGCCAGCGTGCTTGCCAGCGGATAGATCGGCTGCTTGACGTAGTAGGCCGAGCCGAGCAGTCCGAGCTCTTCCCCACTGAAGGCGATGAACACCACCGTGCGGGCGGGCGGGGATGCAGCCAGCCGGGCCGCG
>CAZASU010000154.1:0-1245 GCA_964487785.1 uncultured Gemmatimonadaceae bacterium
ACTGCTGGTCTCCGGCGGCCATCTCGATGACGACCGGGGCATCGCGACCACCTACCTCTTCGACCCCGCGACCGAGAGCTGGGCGCAGCAGGACACGATGTCCTACGGCCGCTGGTACCCGACAGTGACGGTGCTCGGCGACGGCCGGGCCGTGACAGTGGCCGGCCGGAACCAGAGCAGTTCGGTCGTGGCGATCCCGGAGCTGTGGGATCCAGCGACCCGCAAGTGGACCCCGCTCACGGGGGCGGCGTTACCGCTCCCCTACTATCCGCGCAACTTCCTCGCCCCCGACGGGCGGATCTTTTATGCCGGTGACCGAATCCGGTCGCGCTGGCTCGACGTGAACGCGACCGGCTCCGCCGGGCCCGGGAGATGGATCTCTGGGCCGGATCACCAGTGGCGCTACTTCCGTGACTACAGCTCGGCGGTGATGTACGAGCCCGGCAAGATCCTCGTCGTGGGCGGTGGCGGCCACTCGACGGCGAGCGGCCCTCGCGATTCCACGAGCTCAGTCCCCACGAACACGGCGGAGCTCATCGACCTCACTCAGCCGGCGCCCCAGTGGCGCTTCACCGGGTCGATGCAATTCCCCCGACGGCACCTCAACGCGACGATCCTGCCCGATGGCCAGGTGCTCGTCGCCGGGGGGACCCAGGGGGGAGGCTTCGACGACGTCAGCGACGCCAACGCGGTACACGCGGCCGAGGTCTGGGACCCCGGGACCGGGCGGTGGACTACGCTGGCGAGCAATAACATCACCCGGGTCTACCACTCTGTCTCGGTGCTGCTTCCGGATGGACGCATCGTCCACGCGGCCAGCGGGGATGGCGACGTCGCAGGCGTTCCTGCGCCGGACCAGCGGAACAGCGAACTCTTCTCGCCGCCGTACCTCTTCAAGGGCGCTCGTCCGATCATCAGTTCAGCCCCCAGTGGAGTGGCATACGGGGAACGGTTCACGGTGGAGACGCCGAACGCGGCCCAGATCACCAAGGTCACCTGGGTCCGCCTCGGTTCGGTTACCCACTCGTTCGACCAGAACCAGCGGTTCAACGCCCTTGCCTTCGGGCCCACGAGCGGGGGCCTGATCGTCACGGCTCCGACCAACCGGAATCTGGCCCCCCCAGGCCACTACACGCTCTTCGTCCTGAACCGGAACGGGGTACCGTCGGCCGGAAAGATCATTCGGATCCAGTAGCTGGAATGCTCCATGCATACCGCTTGCTCTGTCGCGTGACCGACTCGAAT
>CAZASU010000154.1:1345-4798 GCA_964487785.1 uncultured Gemmatimonadaceae bacterium
GGCAACGATTTCTTCACCAGCGTGCGCAACGGCAGCAGCAATCCTGCGGTGGACACCGTAGCCGTGAACGGCACGGTGACCTGGACCTGGATCCAGCTCGGCGCGCACGACGTCGTGCCCACCGGGTCGCCCAGCTTCCCCGGCAGCGAGGAGATGCTTCAGCCCGGCAGCACCTACAGCGTCACCTTCACCGGGCCAGGCACCTACACCTACCTGTGCAGCGTCCACGGTCCGCCGATGGTGGGACGGGTGGTGGTGCAATGATGACCAGCGGCCGGAGGCAGGAAGGAGCAGTGAGCGGCCGGGCTCAGGCCCGGAGCTGCGCCGCCTCGCGGTAGGTGTACCAGGTCTTCTTTTCGAAATCGTAGAGCTGGCAGCGGCGGAAGATCATCCACACCGTGGACCAGCGGAAACGGTACTCGTGGATGTACGCGCCGTACTCCCGCTCCAGGTCGGCGTAGGCGCGCTTGAGGCGGTAGAACGGGATCCGCGCGTCCACGTGATGGGGCACGTGAATCAGGATGTTGTGGATGAGCAGCTCGCTCAGGCGGGAGCAGCGCACCACGATGCTGCAGTACACCTGCCCGATGGTGTTGCTCCACTCCGACCGGTTCTCGAAGAACGGCACCTCCGGGTGGGTGTGGTGGAGGAAGACGAAGAGCGCGATGAAGTAGTTGAAGACGATGAACGGCACGACCACCGCCGCCACCACCCCCATCACCCCACCGGCGAACCGCCAGGCCACGGCGGTGAACGCGACCGCGAAGACCAGCGTCACCAGCTTGTTCACCGTGAATCCCACCCGCTCACGCGAGTGCTGGTCCGGCCGGTACATCACCATTCCAGGCCACCAGACGCGCAGCAGATAGTGCAGTGCGCAGGTGAACGGGCTCCGCTCCAGCCGGTACAGCACCCGGCCCCACCGGCTCTTCGCGGCGTAGGCCTCGGGCGTGAGCGGCCGCCAGATCCAGTCGACCGGCGTGTAGGAGGTGAAGCCGTGATGTACGCGGTTGTGTCCGTGGGACCAGAGCCGGTACATGTTCATCGAGGGGAGCATGAAGGCGGTGCCCAGGAGCTCCGCCGTCCACTCGCGGCGGAAGAGAGCACCGTGCGCCGCATCGTGCGCCCACACGAACATGAACGCGACCGCGAACCCTGCCCCCACGCCGAAGGCGAGCTTGGCCCACGCGCTCTCGCTCGCGAACACGCCCCAGAGCGCGCCAAGGTAGAGCGCCAGGTCGAACGCGAACCACCCGAACGTCTGGAGCGCGGAGCGCCGGTAGCAGCCGCTCGAGATCGCCCGCCGCACCGTGGTCAACTTGATGTCCCGCAGCGACTGGTAGAGCGCCGGATCGGTCATGCGCATGCCCCTATGGAAGAGTGCTGCCTGGGAGATAAGGAAGCCGGCTACTCCACCGGCTGATCAGTATACAGCGGGATACATGAAGAAAACCGGAGGACGGAATGAAGCCCTGACGGGCAAGGGGTAAGGGCGGTCACACCGTCCGGCTGAAGACCGGCCGGGCCGCCGCCAACTGCTGTGGGAGATAGGCGTCGAGCGCCATGGCGATGTTGCGCAAGAAGTAGCGGCCCATCGGGGTCACCTCGTAGCGATCGTTGTGCGCCGTGATCAGGCCGTCATCCACGAGCGCCCGAAGGCAGACGTGACTCTCCTCCTCCGGTGGCGGCACCAGGCCATACGGTAACTCCAGGTTGCACATGAGGTGGAGGATGGCGCGGCGGCGGTTCCAATCATCGTCGCTCAGGTGGTGGCCTCGCTCGACCGGAAGCTCCCCGGCGTCCAGAACCCGCTGGTATTCGCCGGTGCGCGGCACGTTCTGCACGTAGCGGCCCGCCACGTCGCCGATGGCACTCATGCCGAAGGCCAGGAGGTGCGGGGCGGGGCGCGTCGTATAGCCCATGAAGTCGCGATAGAGCCGCCGCTCGCGAGCGGCGAGCGCCAGGTCGTCCGTATGACGGGCAAAGTGGTCCATGCCGATCCATTCATAGCCGCTCCCGGTGAAGGCTTCCACTGTCATCCGGAAGAGATGAAACTTGTCCTCTGGCGACGGAAGCGCGGCCGCGTCGATCAGCCGCTGGTTGTGCCGCACCTGCGGCACGTGGGCATAGTTGTAGCAGGCCACCCGGTCGGGTGCGAGGGCGAGAGCCGCGTCGAGCGTCCGCTCGAAGCGCGCTGCCGTCTGTGCGGGAAGCCCGTAGATCAGATCGATGTTGATCCCCTCGAACTCCGCCTCCCGCGCGAGCTCCACCGCCTCCCGCACCACCGCCTCGGGCTGCATCCGTCCAATCGCCGCCTGCACCACCGGGTCGAAATCCTGGACGCCGTAGCTGATGCGCTGGAAGCCGAGCGCGCGCAACGCGTCGAGCTGCTCGCGGGTGACCAGTCGCGGGTCGGCCTCCACCGAGCGCTCGGCCGCAGGCGCGAACGTGAAGCGGCGCTCCAACATGTCGCCGAGCCGGCCGAACTGCCCCGCGGTCAGGAAGTTGGGCGTGCCGCCGCCCAGGTGGAGCTGGAGGACCCGGCGGCCGCGGCCTACGATTGCGGTGACCAGATCGAGCTCGCGCTCCACCTGGTCGAGATAGCGGTCGACCACGGTGGTGCGCGTGGCGACGGTCACGGTGCAGGCGCAGTAATGGCAGCGGTATCCGCAGAAGGGGAGATGCACGTAGACCGACAGTGGATCCTGCTCCAGCTGGGCGAGCTCCCGCAATGCTTCCCGGTAGTCCGCCGCCCCAAACGGCGCCTTCCAGGCGGGGACGGTCGGGTAGCTGGTGTAGCGGGGCCCCGGCACGTCGTAGCGGGCCAGGCGGTCGGGTGCGATCTGGACGGTGGTCATGAGCGACATGATAACCATCGATCCTGAAGGAATAGGTGAAGAGAGCCGCCAGATTCCTTCAGGAAGGATCCCGGCCCAGGGGATCGTCTTCCTTGTGCCGATGCCGGGCGTGGGCCCGGATCCCCACGAGGATGGCCCCTACGAGCACTGCCACAGCCGCGCCGAGGCCTCGCCACGGGACGGCCGTCTTGAAGACGGCGAGCATGGTAACGACCACGAGAAGCAGCGTCGGCGCCTCGTTGAGCAAGCGGAACCACTCAGCGCTCCGGTGCATCCGGCCCGCGGCGAACTCCAGCATGATGCGGCGCATGGAGAAGTGGAGCACGACGAGGAGTCCCACCAACGCGAATTTGGCCAACATCCACGGCTGGGTGAGGTAGGCGCGGCCGGTGGCGGTCAGAAGCATCCCCGCCCCCGTGGCGAGGGTGACTCCCATAGCGGGGTTCATGATGATGTGGAAAAGCCGCGACTCCATGATCGTGTACTGCCGGGCCAGGATCCCGCGCCGCGGCTCAGGCGAGACGAGCGCCTCGGCGTGGTAGACAAGCAGCCGGCCGTGGTAGAACAGCCCCGCGAACCAGCTCACGACGCCGAC
>CAZASU010000155.1:0-3018 GCA_964487785.1 uncultured Gemmatimonadaceae bacterium
GTAGGAACCTGGGTGTTCAAGGAGGACGCCATGGGGGGCGGTGACATCAAGATGATGGCGATGGTGGGAGCCTTCGTCGGATGGCAGGGAGTGCTGCTCACCATCTTCCTCGGAGCGCTGGCGGGCAGTCTCGTCTTCGTGCCACTCCTCCTGACGGGGAGGAAGAAGTTGGTGCCCTTCGGCATCTTCCTCGCCATCGGGGCGGCCATCGCATACGAGGCCGGCCCAGCGATCATCGGCTGGTACGCCCGATACCTCACCGGCGCATGAGAGCACCTCAATCATCGAGCTCTAGAGCGTCCCTCCGCCCCCTCGCCCTGCTCGGGGTGACAGCTCTCGTTCTCCTCGCTGCACCTCTCCTGGGCTGCCGAGGCTCTGCCCCGACGACCTCGCGAACCGGGCTGCTGCAGCACCTGGTGGACAGTCTCCGGGCGCCGGTCGAGCAGGCCACCGGTCTCACGTTCAAGGCGAACCCCCGAGTGGCCGTCCGGTCTCGCCAGCAGGTGCGGGCCTATCTCATCCGCAAGCTGGACGAGCAGCTGCCGCCCGCCAAGCTGGGTGGCCTGGAGACGACGTATCGGCTGTTCGGCCTGCTGCCGGACACGCTTCAGCTCCGCGCGCTCCTGGTTGACCTCTACACCGAGCAGGTGGCCGGGTATTACGACCCCGACTCCGCTACGCTGTTCGCGGTGGCCGACGCAGACCCGGTGCAGCTCCGCCTGGTCCTGGCGCATGAGATGATTCACGCGCTCCAGGGGCAGTACATCCCGCTCGATTCAATTCTGCACGACACCTCGAACAACGACCGGCTGACTGCCGCGCAGGCCGTGCTCGAGGGGCAGGCCACCCTGGCCTCGATCGAGGTTCTGGCTCCGGGGCAGAATGTGGGCGCCAATCCCGAGTTTTGGGAGCTCTATCGCGAACAGGTCCGGCAGCAGCAATCGTCCATGCCGGTCTTTGCCAAGGCGCCCCTCGTGGTCCGCGAGTCGCTCATCTTTCCATACCTGGCGGGTGCGGAGCTCATGCATTGGTGGAAGACCTCGCCACTGCGGGACACCGTGCCCTACGGGCCCCGGATGCCGGTGTCGACCGAGCAGATCCTGTTTCCCGATCGCTACCTCAGGGGCGACGTGCCGGTGCCGCTGGCGCTGCCGCCCAGTTCCGAGGTCATCCATGAGGACGTGCTCGGTGAGAGCGAGATGCGCGTGCTCATGGCCCGGCTGTCCGGGGCTCGGGAGGTCCGGCCCGGCGGTCCGATCGGATGGGGAGGCGATCGGTACCGGGTATTCCCGACGCCATCGGGTCCGGCCCTGGTCTGGTACGTGGTGTGGGATGATACCAGGTCGGCTGAACGGTTCACCTGGGGCTACGGCGGGAAGCTGCGATCGACCTCGCGCGAGGGCTACCGGACGGTGCTGGAGAGCTTCGAGCTGGGGGGCAAGCCGGCGATGCGGTACGTGCTCGCGCCGATAGCGTGGGAGGGATGGGCCGAGATACCGAAGGTGTTCGTGAGACGGTAAACTCCCATCACCGCCCCCCCAGCTGCGCAATCATGTAAGCCCGGCCGGAGGCGGGCATCTTAGCGGCGATCAAAGCAGCTGGGTGACGCTATAGATGATCAGGCCCACGAGGCCGCCCACCAGCGTTCCGTTGATCCGGATGAACTGCAGGTCCCGCCCCACCAGCAGCTCGATGCGGCGGGAGGTCTCGTCCGGGTCCCAGGCGCTTACGGTCTGCGCGATGAGCTGGCCCACCTCGTGGCGATGCTGCTCGACCACGCTGAGCACCGCCCCGATCACCCAGCCGTCCACCTTCTCCAGCAGAGCCTCGTCCTCGAGGGCCGCGCTGGCCAGGGCCGAGAGACTGCGTGCCACGGCGTCGATGGCGCCCCCCTCACCCGGTGGATGCTTGCGGCTCAGCGCCTCTTTCACTTCGCCCCACAGCGATGCAGCCATGCGGCCGCTGGTCTCGGGATCCAGGATCTGTTGCTTGATGGCCTCGGCCCGGGCGATCACCTCCGGTGACTGCTGCAGCTGCACCATCCATTCGGAGAGCAGCTCGTCGAACTGCCGCCGGAGTGGATGATCGGGATCGGCGCCGACTTCGAAGAGTGTCCGCTCGATCCCGCCCAGGACCTTCCGATGAATCCGGTCGTCCACCACCTCCGGCACCCACCAGGGGCTCTCCTCCCGGATGCGGTCGCGGATGAGGATCTCGTTCTCCGCCACCAGGCGGGTGAGGCCGTGGATGACGCGGTCGAGCAGCTGCTGATGCCGATTCTCCACCGTGAGCAGCGCCAGGCCCTTCGACAACACCGGCGCGATCGGCATGCGGCGGAGCGGCTCCATCACGCTGCGGTCGAGCAGGGCGTGGATGTCTTCGTCGCGAATGACCGTGCCGGCGCTCTGGAGCACGGACGCGACGTGCTGGGCCGCCTTGCGCGCGTTCTCCGGCTCAGCGAGCCACTCGGCGGCGCGGCGGCTGATCTGGGCGGCTCGAAGCTTCGCCGCCAGGACCTCCGGCGATAGAAAGTTGTTCTGGACGAAATTGCCGAGGCTCCGCCCGATGCGGTCCTTGCGGCTGGGGATGATGGCGGTGTGGGGGATCGGCAGATTGAGCGGGTGGCGAAAGAGGGCGGTGATCGCGAACCAGTCCGCCACTCCGCCCACGAGCGAGGCCTCGGCCGTGGCCCGGATATAGCCCAGCCAGGCATAACGATGCTCCAGAAGGCTGGTCGCCACAAATGCCGCACCCATGATCACCAGAAGGCCGGTGGCCCGCCGTTTCATGCGGTCCAGCTGGCGTTGCCTCTCCTCGGGGTCCGTGATCGGCTGCATGGAAGAAAGTAAGCGGGGCAGCGGGGCAGCGGGGCAGGAGGTAAGGCTGTAACGAGAAGCAACTCCTCATCCCGAGAGAGCGAAAGCGACCGAGGGACCTCCCCGCTGATCTCAAGTGTTGCAGAGTAGGTCCCTCGCTTCGCTCGGGATGAGGATTATCTTCGCTGCCCCGCTGCCCCGC
>CAZASU010000155.1:3118-4764 GCA_964487785.1 uncultured Gemmatimonadaceae bacterium
CGCTGCCCCGCTGCCCCGCCTTGAACAAACTCCGTTCCGCAGTTACTCTTACGTGCTTATGTTCGACGAGCTTTCTAGCAAACTCAACGCCACGCTCCAGCGGCTTACGGGGCGGGGCGTTCTGACGGAAGAGGCGGTCACCGAGGGGCTCCGGGAAATCCGGCGGATCCTGCTCGAGGCCGACGTAAGCTTCGACCTGACCCGGGATTTTCTCACCCGGGTGCAGGAGAAGGCCGTCGGACTCGCCGCGCTGAAGGAAGTGCGGCCCGGGCATCAGCTGGTCAAGATCGTCTATGACGAGCTGGTTACGCTGCTGGGTGAGAAGCAGGCGCCGATCATCCATGCCACCGTTCCACCGACCATCATCCTGCTGGTCGGCCTGCAGGGCTCGGGCAAGACCACCACGGCGGGCAAGCTCGCCAAGCGGCTGAAGCTGGAGCAGAAGGCGCCGTTTCTGGTGGCCGCCGACGTCTATCGGCCGGCCGCCATCGATCAGCTGCATACGCTCGGGCGTCAGGTCGAGGTCGGGGTCCACAGCGACCTCGCCACCCAGGACGTCGTCAAGATCGTGCGTGACGGACTGGTCGCGGCGGAAAAGGCTCGGGCACGAACCGTCATCGTCGATACCGCGGGCCGGCTTCAGATCGACGACGAGATGATGGACGAGCTGAAGCGGCTCAAGGCGGCTGTCTCGCCGCACGAGATCCTCCTCGTCGCCGATGGCATGACCGGGCAGGACGCGGTGCGGATCGCCCAGGGCTTTCACGACGCGCTTGGCATCACCGGCGTGGTGCTGACCAAGATGGACGGCGATGCCCGGGGTGGCGCCGCGCTCTCGATCTATGGAGTCACCCACGCGCCGATCAAGTACATCGGCGTGGGGGAGAAGCTGGAGGCGCTGGAGCCGTTCCATCCCGACCGGCTCGCGGGTCGCATCCTCCAGCAGGGCGATATCCTCTCCCTGGTCGAGAAGGCGCAAACAACGGTCGATGAGAAGGAAGCCGAACGGCTGGCCCGGAAGGTCCAGTCGAAGAAGGGTCTGGACCTCGGCGACTTCCTGAATGCCATGCGCCAGATGCAGAAGATGGGACCGCTCAAGAACGTGCTCGGCATGCTTCCGGGTATGAACCCGGCCATGCTCCAGGCGGCCAAGCTCGACGATAAGAAGTTGAAGCATGTCGAGGCGATCGTCCTGTCCATGACGCCGAAGGAGCGCACCAACCCCGATGTCATCAACGGCCAGCGCCGGCTGCGCATCGCCAAGGGGTCGGGCCGCACGGTACAGGAAGTCAACACTTTGCTCGCGCAGTTCAAGCAGATGCAGAAGTTCATGAAGATCGCGGGGAAGACCGGAGGCGCCGGTCTGAAGCTGCCCTTCGGACGCGGCGGATTCCCCGGTTAACCCGTACCATCAGGAACCCACATGGCAACTCGCATTCGTCTCCGCCGGATCGGCCGGAAAAAGCTTCCGCTGTATCGCATCGTTATCGCCGATCAGGAGGCGCCGCGCGACGGCCGCTTCATCGAGATCATCGGGACCTACAATCCGAAGGGCGAAACGACGGCCGCCAAGGTACAGGTAGACGCGGAAAAGGCACGGCAGTGGATCGCCAAGGGAGCGACGCCGTCGGACACCGTCCAGTCCC
>CAZASU010000156.1:0-4746 GCA_964487785.1 uncultured Gemmatimonadaceae bacterium
CGTCGCTCCGAATGATGTAATTCTCGAAGTGCACCCACCGCTTGGCGCCGGCGATAGCCTCGAGCATGGCCCGGTAGGTATCGGGCCCGTCAATGAGGAGATGGACCTGATTGCCTGGGACCGGGCGGCCACCCGCGGCGCGGTTGATGGCGCAGGCAATCGAATGTTCAGCCCCGATCGGCTGCTCCGCCGTCACGCGGCTCCGAGGCCCAGCGTCCGTTCGTGCGGTCTGAGCGCGGCAAGCATGAAGGCGATGTGCTCGTCGAGCGGAACACCCAGCTCCTCGGCACCACGCACGACGTCGTCCCGGCTCACTCCGCGAGCAAAGGCCTTGTCCTTGAGCTTCTTCTTCACGCTGGAGACCTCCAGGTCCTGCAGGCTCCTGGATGGCCGGACCAGCGCGCAGGCGACCAGAAAGCCGGCCAGCTCGTCCACGGCGAAAAGCGCCTTTGCCATAGGAGTGTCGCGGGGGACGCCGCTGTAGTTGGCGTGGCTGAGTATGGCCCGCTGCATCGGTTCGGGAAAATCCCCGGCGGCCAACGTGCGAACGCCTTCGGCGGGATGTCCCTCGGTTGCGGAATGCTCGGAGTTGGGGAACCGCTCGTAGTCGAAGTCGTGCAACAAGCCGACCAGTCCCCAGCTCTCCGGGTTCTCCCCGGTTCGTTCCGCCATAGCCCGCATCGCGATCTCCACGGCGTACATGTGCTTTCGGAGGGCATCCGATGCCGTGTATTCGTGCATCAGCGCCAGGGCGCGATCTCGAGTCCAGGTCACCGGGCCTCCATGGGCACAAGGTAAGAGGTAAGAAGTGCCTCTCACTTCTGGGTCTGCGGATACCCGGCCGAGAGCGCAACCCGGCTGGCGAGCTCGCCATCGAGACTGATCTCGAAGGCATAGTGACCTGGCTGGGGCAGAGGGACGTCAAAGACCAGCACCGCCCCTGCCTCGACGTCGACCACCCCCGCTGGGGGCTCCCCGAACTGTACGGTGCCTTCGCCGCCCAGGAGCTCGGTTCCGGCTTGATCCACGAATCGAATGCGGATCGTGTGGATTCCGATCTCGGTGCGCCGGCCGCGAACCCGGAGCACCAGGTGGGTGCGGGGATATACGGCGGGGAAATTGGAGAGCCAGACATGCTGAAACATGCCAAGCACGCTGAGCTTGCCCTGCTGGTCGATCAGGGCGTAATCGGCGACGACCGCGAAATCGAGGTGCAGGGCTCAGCTGACTCGAATGGATGTGATGACGTCGTTCTGCTTGACCTTGTTCACGACATCCATGCCCTCGGTGACCTGACCGAACACCGTGTGAACCTTGTCCAGGTGCGGCTGGGGCGCGTGGGTGATGAAGAACTGGCTGCCACCCGTGTCCTTCCCGGCGTGCGCCATCGAGAGCGTCCCGCTGGCGTGCTTATGAGTGTTGAGGTGGGTCTCGCACTTGATCTTGTAGCCCGGCCCGCCGGTGCCGACCCGCGGATTGGAGGCATCCTTGGAGAGGGGATCGCCTCCCTGGACCATGAAATTCGGGATGACGCGATGAAAGCGGGTTCCATCGTAGAACTCGCTGTTGGCCAGCTTCTCGAAGTTGGTGACGGTGCCCGGCACTTCGGAGTCGAACAACTCCGCCTTGATCGTGCCCTTGCTGGTCTCGATTGTTGCGCTCTTCTTGGTCACGGATAATCCTCGGGGAGAAAATGGCTTCCTAATCTAATGAGGTAGGCGACTATGCCGGCACGTTCGGGCGCAGCGACTCCAACGTTTGGCGCCAGGAGGCGAGCTCCTCCGCCGGCTGGCTACAGCTCTGCCCCACGCAGGCATACGCGCGGGGCGCACGCCCTGTAATCATCCCTCGTAGCGCGGGAGGAAGAGCGTTTCCGCCAGACGCGTCCGGAACGAGCAGTTGCATTACCCGCCGAGGCAGGAAAGCGGCCAGCGCCTGGTGATACATGCCGGTAGCAGATGGATCGCTCAAGCCGCCTACGACGACGAGGTGAGTGGCGGGATTAAGCTGCCAGTCCACAGCCAGCAGGTAGGCGGCGGCGTAGAGCCCCAGCTCCCCCGCGCGCCCGGCGAACGCCCGCACCAGCGCTTCACCCCGCTGTTTCCAGCGGGCATCGCCGGTGAATTCGTGCAGCCGGGCGACAACGATGCCCGCGACCCCGTTGGGCGACGGCGTTGGTGTGTCCTGGACCGGCTTCGCCCTGGCCGGTAGCAAGCCTTCTTCCCCGGTCCGCCCCCTGGCGGTATCGAACAGCCCCCCGTTGTCGCCGTCCCAGTAGTCGGCCCAGACCCGATCCATGAGCCGCTCACCCCAGTCGAGCCACTCACGCTCACCGGTCGTCTCGTAGGCATCGAGCGCCGCGGCCGCCGTCTGCACTTGATCATCCAGCAGCCCGTGGATGCCCCCCGGCGTATGGGCGACTCTGTCCCCCTCTCCGGTTTCCTCGCGCAGCCGCGTCAGAGTCAGCAAGGCGTGGCTCCGGCACCAGTCGTCGCCCAGCACAGCCCCCGCCCGAAGCATGGCCGAGGCCATCATGGCGTTCCAGTTGGTGTACCGGGTGCGGTCGACGAATGGCGCCGTTCTCTGGGCTCGGGCCGCACGCAGCTGGTTCTGGGCGGAGCGGAGCAGGGCCTCGATGGTGTCCGTGCTCTTGCCGGTCCGCTGGGCCAGGCCGGAAACCGTCGCCGAGATGAAGAGCACGTTCTTGCCGGGGTCATGATGCATCTCCCCGGCGGTGCCGATGTCGTAATACGCCGCGGCAATCTCGAGCTCGTCTGGGCTGAGGACCGCGGCCGCCTCGTCGCGGGTCCAGGTGAAGTAGTCGCCATCGTCATCCAGCCCGACGTCCGCATCCTGGCTTGCCGCGTACCCCCCTTCTGGATCGGCCATCACCTCGCGCACCCACCGCACGATCCCTCGGGCCACATGACCATACTCTTCGTTGCCGAACAGTGCGTGCGCGTCGAGGTAGGCCTTCAGCAGCTCCGAGTTGTCGTAGGACATCTTCTCGAAGTGGGGGACGATCCAGCGGGCGTCGACGCTGTAACGGTGGAAGCCGCCGGCCAGCTGATCGTACATCCCTCCCCGGGCCATGCCCTGGAGGGTGCGGTCGATGACGGTGCGGATCTGCTCGGAAGGTTGGTCGTACCACCGGTGTAGCAGCAGCGTGAGCGCGCCCGGATGGGGAAACTTTGGCTGGCTGCCGAATCCGCCATTCACCGGGTCGAATATCCGAACCATCTGATCCACTGCCGCATCCAGGGTTTCCGGGCCGACTTCACCCGGCGCACTCTCATCCAGGTGCTCGTCCAGGACGCGCCGGATGGCTTGCGCCTGTGCCTGCACCTGATCGGGCCGGGCTCGATAGGCATCGAGGACGCTGGCCAGCACCGACCGAAAGCCGGGCCGCCCATATTTGCCGTCCGGTGGGAAATAGGTGCCGCCGAAGAACACCTCTCCCTTGGGGTTGAGGAACGCCGTCAGCGGCCAGCCTCCCTGCTGGGTCAGGGTCTGCACCGCGCGCTGGTAGCGCGCATCCACATCGGGACGCTCGTCGCGATCCACCTTGATACAGACAAAGTGTTCGTTCAGGAAGCCGGCGAGCTCCGGGTTCTCGTAGGACTCACCATCCATGACGTGGCACCAGTGACACCAGACCGCGCCGATGTCGAGGAGCACTGGCTTGTCCGCCATCTGCGCCGCGGCAAACGCCTGGGGACCCCAAGGGTACCAATGGATCGGCTGATGGGCGGCGGACTGGAGGTAGGCCGATGCCGATCCGGTCAGGAGGTTGGCGCTCATAAGAGGTAAGTTACCGGGTTCCGCGCGACGGGGACGGTGATTTGCGACCGACTCAGCCTCTTGACAGGCCGGCAAGTTTGCCGGACTATGGGACTGATTCCGCACTTGCACCGTTCGGCACATCGCGCGTTCCCGCCGTCGCCGACCTCCGCCTGCCGCCTCACGGGTGGCCGCCCCGACGGCGCTCGATCTCACCGAGGATGCGGCATTTTTGACTGAATTCCCTCTGGCCGCCGTGGGCACGCTCCTGCATGAGCGGTGGTTCACCGAGGACTGGAAGTTTCCCGTCCAGTGGGATGCTGTGCTCACACCGGCCACTTGGATCCCCTTGAGTGTGGCTCTAGCCGTCACCGCCCTGGCCGTGGTCGTCTGGAGGAAGCGGGGCAGGCGGGACTACGTGCCCGGTCCGATCGAGCTCGGCATGAAGTGGGAGAATTACCAGGATCTGCTCTCCTGGATGCCGCTGGTGATCGGGCTTCATACGGCAGTGCCCCTGCTGGTGAGCGGAACCAGCCTCCGGCTCTTCGTACCCAACTTGGACCTGCCGGAGAACTTTCTCGGCGCCCTCCTGGGCCTCGCTGAGATCACCATCGCGTTGAGCTTTTTCTACGGTGCGCTTACCCGATTCGGTGCGCTGGCGCTGGCCGGAACCTGGCTGGCGGGGGCTATTCTATTCGGTCCCGTGCGCCTGCTCGAACACGTCTTACTTCTGGGCATCGCGTTCTTTCTCTTCGTCACCGGCCGCGGCCCGCTAGCCTTCGACATGGCGCTCGAGTGGCTGTACCGGCCAATCGAACGGCTCATGCCCTACGCCGTGCCGGTGCTCCGTATCTCAACCGGCCTGAGCATCGCCGTACTGGCGTTCACCGAGAAGCTCTGGAACATCCCGATGGGGCTCGCGTTTCTCGAGCAGCACCCATTCAACTTCTTCCCTTCGCTCGGCAT
>CAZASU010000157.1:0-4720 GCA_964487785.1 uncultured Gemmatimonadaceae bacterium
TGGGATCGCACCCGCGTACGGCGCAAGTCCCGCCGTAGGGCTGGTCATCCACGACGGCGACTCGCCATCCCGCGGCACGACACTTCGTCGCGGGCGCCGAACCACCGGATCCTGTGCCCAAGACTACCAGATCGAACGAATCGTGTGGCGGAAGATGGTGGAAGTCGCGGTTGCCCTCGACTCGACGCAGATTCCAGCCGCCGCCTTCAAAAAGGCCCAACGCGTCTACTTGTGGCGAGTACGTCAGGCGCACTTTGGTGTACCGGCTTTCTCAGGCGGTCTGCAGCGGCCGCAACTTGGCGATCGCCTTTGCCTCGTCCGATCGCTGGGCGTGCCAGAGATCCCAGTCCAGCTGCAGGCCGAGCCAGAAGTCCGCCGGCATCCCGAACACCTTCTCCAGGCGCAGTGCGGTGTCCGGGGTCATCCCCCGGTGGCAGTTGATCAGCTCGTTCAGCCGCACAAACGAAATCCCGAGCCGCTCGGCAGCGTCCGTCTGGCTGATGCCATGCGGCTCGAGAAAATCCTTCAGCAACATCTCCCCCGGGTGGGTGGGGGGCCGGTTCTTCGGCAACATCCTGCGCATTATCCTCTCACTCAGTCGATGTGAGGGCTCTTACTCAGTGATAGTCTGTAATCTCTACATCGTGGGCTCCGTCATCCCACGTAAAGCAGATACGGTATTTCTTGTTGATCCTGATGCTGTGCTGCCCTTCCCTGTCATCCTTGAGGGCTTCAAGGTGGTTTTCGGGTGGGACGGCCAGGAACCGTAACTCTGACACTCGGTTGATCTGGTCCGACTTTCGCTGGGCAACGTCCCAGATTTGCTGTGGGCAGGTTTTCCGTGCCGCCTTGCCGCCCTCTCCGTTAAACACGTCCTCTATAACGCATAGCGTTATACGTGTCAAGAGGCCGCGAGCACACCGCACCCCTCGGGCGGTAGGGTGCTCCCGCTGGTAACGTTCTCCGTAACAAATCCCACCAGCGGGGCCCAACGCCTATCAGCGGGGGAGGGCCCTAAGTCCCGGGAAATCAGCGGCGGCCAGCACCGGCCAACGCGCGGCGATGAGCCTCTAGAACACCCGACGGCCTGCGGCTTGCACTTCCGGGTCCCGGAGACGCTCACAGACCCGTGCCGCACCCCTGCACCCGTCTGCACCCGTCCCCCTTTCTCCTGAAATGATAGCCACTTCGCGCACCAGGACCGGTGCCCGGCACACTGCTGGGCTCAGCGCTTTCGCTGTTGGCTTGGCGCCCGGGCGTCGCGCGACAACGACAGGAACGCACCCGACGTGAAAAACTCACCCATCGCCGTCCTCCTGGTGGCCGTCGCGACGATTACCTGCGGTGAGCCCCTGGAGCCGCCTGAAGCGATGCCGGCGGCCATCACGATCCTGCGCGGTAACAACCAAGTGGGTGCAGCCGGTCAGGCGCTGCCTGACTCCTTCGTAGTTCGGGTGTTGGACTCGGAGAGCCAGCCCGTTGCGGGATCGGAGGTGCAGTTCCGCACCATCCCGGAAGCAACTTCCGCCACGGTTTTTCCAACCGTGGTCACAACGGATGCTCAAGGCCGCGCCGCGGCACGCGGCGTCATGGGTACCACTCCGGGCGCGTGGCGCTTCGATGCACGAGTTGCCGATCGGCTCGGCCGAACCGTTTCCGCAGAGCTTCTCGCCACTGCCGCTGCCGGGCCGCCAAGCGGTATGGTCGCAGTCCGGGGAACGGAGCAGCAGGGGTGGGTAGGCCTGCCTCTGGCCGATTCGCTGGTGGTACGAGCTGAAGATGAGTTCAAGAATCCGGTGGCCGGCATAGAAGTGATCTGGGCCGCGATCGGAGGGGGTAGCGTGAGTGCGGCGAGCAGCGTGACCGGGCTCGACGGACTGGCGGCGGTACAGCGGATTCTGGGCTCCGCTTCCGGCAGTCAGGTGGCAACCGCCGTAATCGCCGGGATCGGTGGCGCGCCGGTCACCTTCCGCCACACGGCGGTGGTCGGTGATGCATCGGCGCTGCTCACCCTGGCAGGCAGCGGACAGACCGGGCAGGTAGGAGAACCGCTGCCTGTTCGGTCCGTGGTGCGGATCGTCGATCCCTACGGAAACCCGATCCAGGAGAAGATGGTAAGCTGGTCCGCAGGCCACGGCGGCTCGGCGGATCCTGCTGTGGCCGTGACTGACGCCGAGGGCCTCGCTTCTACGGCATGGACTCTTGGGGGAACGCTGGGGGAGCAGGCGCTAGTGGCTACGGCCGTGGGGCTTCCCGCGGTGACCCTCACGGCTAGCGCCACTCCAGGACCACCCGCGCAGGTGGCGATCATCACCCAGCCACCCATCTCTGCTGTTACGGGAACTCCGTTCGAACGGCAGCCGCAGGTGGAGCTGCGCGACTCCTATGGAAATCGCTCGCCGGTGGACGGCGTGACCATCGCCGTGGAGCTGGCCTCCGGGGCAGGGGCCAACCTGAGCGGCCCGTTATCCGTCAATACGGCCGCCGGGGTGGCGACATTTGCCAACCTGCGCCTGAGCGGAGCCGCCGGCAGCTACACGCTGAGGTTTACCTCAGCCAACTTCAGCTCGGACCCGTCCGCGCCACTCTCGCTCGTGGCCGGAGCCCCAGCCACTATCGCCATCCTGGCGCAGCCCTCGGCCAGTGCCACAGCCGGGCAGCCGTTCCAGCGCCAGCCAGCACTCGAAGTCCGGGACGCTGGCGGCAACCTGCTGAGCGGAGTGCCGGTGACCGCTTCGATTCAGTCCGGCGGCGGAACGCTCTCGGGAGCGACAATCGTACCCACGGTGGGCGGCGTGGCGACATATCAGGCCCTGGCGGTCGGCGGGACCACTGGGTCTCGAACCCTTCGTTTCTTGGCCGGTGCTGCCGGTGTCGTGTCGGACGAAATCCTCATCACCGCCCCACCCGAAGCCACCGCAGGAGAGTGGTCTCCGGTGATGAGCTCACCGCTCGTTGCCACCCACATGCACCTCCTTCCGGATGGCCTCGTGCTCATGTTCGGGAACAAGGGGCTGCCGGAGCTGTGGGACCCCGCAACCGGTCAGTTCACACTGGTGCCCAGTCCCGCCAACCTGTTCTGCTCCGGACACACATTCCTGCCCGACGGGCGACTGCTCGTTACCGGCGGGCACATCACCGACGACCATGGGCTGCCGGCGGCCACGATCTTCGACTATCGCACCAAGGCCTGGACCAGTGGGCCGGCCATGGCGAGAGGCCGGTGGTACCCCACTGCGACCACCCTGCCCAATGGCGAGGTGCTCACTGTCGCAGGCGCAGATGAGAACGGCATCGACGTACCGATCCCTGAGGTGTGGACCGCAGGGGAGACGTGGCGGCAGCTCGGGACTGCCTCGCGCAAGCAGCCGTATTATCCCAGAATGTTCGTGGCGCCAAACGGCAGGGTGTACGACGTGGGGCCGAGTCAGACTCTCCGCTCCCTCAATCCGGCGGGCACGGGGTCTTGGAGCACTGCAGCCACCTCGAGCCAGGCGTATCGTGACTACGGCTCGGCGGTGATGTACCTGCCGGGCAAGATCCTGATCGTGGGCGGAGGCGGGCTCGACAGCAATTCGGCGCCCAACAGCACGGCGGAGGTGATCGACCTCAACCAGACATCGCCGTCGTGGCGCCTCAGCCAGCCCATGCAGTACCGGCGGCGGCACCTGAACGCGACCCTGCTCCCGACCGGCGAGGTGCTCGTGACCGGGGGCACCAGCGCGGCAGGCTTCAACAACCCGGCTGGGTCAGTCCATGCGGCCGAGCTGTGGAACCCCGACACCGAGCAGTGGACCACCCTTGCCAGTAACCAGGTCGACCGCGTGTATCACTCCACCAGCTTGTTGCTTCCTGATGGCCGGGTACTCCATAGTGGAAGCGGAGAGAGCCGGGCGCCGAACCAGCTGAACTATGAGATCTTCTCGCCTCCCTATCTCTTCAAAGGCATGCGCCCAACCATCAGCAGCGCCCCTGCCACCGTGGGCTACGGCCAGACTTTCCCGGTAGCCACCCCGGATGCCGCCAATATCACCAGGGTTTCATGGATACGGCTCGGTTCGGTGACGCACGCCTTCGACCAGAACCAGCGGTTCAGCCAGCTGCCGTTCACCCAGAGTACAGATGGCTTGCTTGTGACCGCGCCCGGCAGCGGCAATCTGGCACCGCCGGGCCACTACCTGCTGTTCATTCTGGACGGCAGCGGGGTGCCCTCGGTGGCCAAGACCATCCAGATACAGTAGAACAGCTGTCCAGCTTTACTGCACCAAACCGCGAAAGTCGGTACCTCGCGTTCACCAGCTCATAGACGCCGTAGGCCACCAGCCCCAACGCCACCACCACGAACGGCCATCGGCCGATACCAGCGAGCGATGCCAAAGCGACTCACGCCCACGACCCAACCACGTGCCGGCTCCCGCATCTGGCTCAGATCGAGCTGGCGGCCCAGCTTCGGTGCGTAGGCGCGGTAGAGCTGGTACCCGCCATAGCCGGTGACGCTCGCGGCGGCAATCCATACCAGCAACTGACCACCGGGCAGGCCAAAGGCAACCGTCGTCCATTCCCGAGCCTGGTCGTTGTTGGTCGCAGCCCGGTCGCCATAGGCCAGGCGGAGAGCCCATGAGTCCGGCGGCAACAACGAGCAGCAAGACAGGCCCGAGGGTCTAGGGTCTAGGGTCTAGGGTCTAGGGTCTAGGGTCTAGGGTCTAGGGTCTAGGGTCTA
>CAZASU010000158.1:0-4700 GCA_964487785.1 uncultured Gemmatimonadaceae bacterium
AGCTAGTCATCGCGAGCGGGCGCATGCCCGCGTGGCGATCCGGCAGCTCCGCGTTTCAGGTCCTCTGGATTGCTTCGGGCCCTACGGGCCTCGCAATGACTGGCGACTGGCGAACCGGCGACTCTTCTCCGACTCCTCCCTGCCGTTCTGGCATTACCTTCCACACATGTCCTCCCAAATCCTCATCGCCATGGACGACCTCGAAACCGCCGTGCGCCTCAACGCGGCGTTCGAGGCGGCGAAGTTCTCCACCGCGATGTTCTCCTCGCTGGACGACGCGCGGGGCACGGTCCGCCGTGAGAACCCGGAGCTGGTGATCCTCACTGGTTCGGTGCACGAGCCGCACGTCCAGCAGCTCGCGGCCCTGGCGCACGATGCGGAGATCTCCACCCTCGCTCTGCTGGAGCCCACCGACTCCGAGCGCGCCGAGCGGGTGGAACGGCTCCGGGCCACTGAGGTCATGACCAAGCCGGTGGCGCCGGACGACGTGGTGGCCACTGCCCGCCGCCTGATCGATCGCCGGCATCTGCAGGAGCGCACCGGGATCGTCGGGGAGAGTGCGCCGATTCAGGAGGTGCTGGTCAAGATCGAGCAGATGGCGCCGGTCTCCAGCACCGTGCTGGTGCAGGGCGAAAGCGGCAGCGGAAAGGAGCTGGTGGCCAAGGGGCTGCACGACCTCTCCCCTCGGCGGAACGGAGCCTTCATCACGGTGAACTGCGCCGCGCTGCCGGAGACCCTGCTCGAGTCGGAGCTGTTCGGCCACGAGAAGGGCGCCTTCACCGGCGCGGCGGAGCGGCGGCTGGGCCGCTTCGAGTTGGCCGATGGTGGCACCATTTTCCTCGACGAGATCGGCGACGTCCCGCTCTCCACCCAGGTCAAGCTGCTCCGGGTGCTGGAGAGCCGGTCGTTCTTCCGGGTCGGCGGCACCCAGGCGATCAAGGTGGATGTCCGGGTCATCGCCGCTACTAACAGGGCTCTCCGGGATGCGGTCACGCTGGGCGAGTTCCGGGACGACCTCTACTACCGGCTCAACGTCCTCAACATTTATCTGCCGCCGCTGCGCGAGCGCAGGGGCGACATTCCCCTGCTGGTGCGCCGCTTCATCCGTGAGTTCGCCAAGACCCATGAACGGCCTTTTCGGGGGATCACCCCTGAGGCGATGCAGCGGCTGGTGAATGCGCCCTGGCCGGGAAACGTGCGCCAGCTGCGCAACCTGGTGGAGTCGATGGTGGTGCTGGCGCCCGGGGCCGAGATCCGGGCGTCGGACATACCGGCAGACGTGCTGGAGGGAGCGGGGACGCTCCTGCCGATGCGGATGCAGCAAGGTGGGCGGGACGTTCCGGTGCAGGAGCTGGAGTTCATCCTTCGGAGCCTGGTGGACCTCCGGCTCCAGATCGAGGAGCTGCGCCGGCGGCTGGACGACCACCCGCAGCGGGTACAGGTGATCGAGCTGGCCGACCACTCGTCGGTAGCCGACGTGATGTCGGAGAATGACCGGGACGGCGACCACGCGGTCCTCTACCGGCCCGGCATGACCATGGCCGAGGTGGAGCGGGCCACGATCGAGGCCGCCCTCAAGGAGTACAGGGGCAACCGCCGCCGCGCGGCCGAGGTGTTAGGTATCGGGGAACGTACCCTGTATCGTAAGATCAAAGCCTATCACCTGGAATGATTTAGCCCCACTTATACGTACTGACTAATTGCAGTATGTTGCAGCGAGCTAAGTTCCACTGTATGAATACTTTGCACCTACCGAACCCTTGACAGTCGTTGCCCCTGCTGTCAAATTGCAACTAATCCACTCCCTCTGACGGACCAGCCTTGAATTTTGTCATCGACGCCGAGCTCTGTGTTGCGTGCTTGGCCTGTGTCCGTGTCTGCCCCACTGACGCCATTGCGGTGGCGGCGGATGAGCCGTTGCTGCTCCAAATCGAGGATGAGCCGTGTATTCGCTGCGGGCAGTGCCTGCAGGCCTGTCCGCACGGTGCGGTCAAGGTAAACGGCGAAATTGGACGGGCTCTTGCCATCGCCGCCCAGGGGGATGGAGTCCTCATCCTCAGCCCCGAGTCGGTCGCCCATTTCTATCCGGCCACGCCGGAGCAGGTTATCAACGCGTGTTACGCGGCCGGGTTCCGGGCGGTAACCCGGGGCGTCATCGGTGACGAACTCGTTGCGGCAGAATATCTTAAGCTCTGGGAACAGGAGCCTTGGGGGACCCTCATCCGGTCCACCGATCCGGTGGTGGTGGACACCGTCCGGCTCCAGTTCCCCGAGCTGGTTCCGTATTTGGCCCCGGTGACGGTCCCGCCGGTGGCCGAGGCCCGATATTTGAGAGCGCAGTATGGGCCGGGGCTCAAGATTGTGTACGCGGGGATCAGCCCGCCATTCAGCAGCAACGAGCTCGACGCAGCCATTACCTTCGGCGACCTGGACCAGATCTTCCGGATCCGGGACGCCAACGTGCTGACCCAGCCGGTCTTCTTCGACCGGGTACCGGAGGAGCGGCGGCGGCATCTCAGCGCCGCGGGTGGCCTGCCGCTGCCGCTCCTGGAGGAGGCTCGTTACTCCAGCCGCCGGTTCCGGAAGCTCCGCGGGCTGGACGCGCTCAAGGCGGTGGCACGGGCGGTAGCGGTGGACCGGCTCGACCTCGGCTTCGTGGATATTCTCTCGACCGAAGGATCGCTGGACCACCCGTTGTCGGGGCCGCGGGAGGAGCTGTTCTGGCGGCGGGAGCTGCTGGCCAGCACCGAGCCGCCCCGGAGCCGGCACCCGGTGGTGGACACGGCGGTGGTCGCCAGCGTCGGCGCCACCTTCACCATCAAGGACCGGCCGATCCGCGCCGATCCCCTGGCGGTCTCGGCGATCCTCGACCAGATCGGTTTGGGCCCCAACGGGCGGCCCTGGGACTGCGGCGCCTGCGGCTTCGAGACCTGCCAGCGCTTCGCCGAGGCGGCGGCGCTGAACCGGGCGACGATGCGGCAGTGCACGCCGTACCAGGAGAAGCGGGCGGAAGAGGCGCACCGGGCCGCCGCGGCCGACGAGCTCACCGGGCTTTCGACCTACCGGGTGCTGCGCGAGCGGCTGGCGTTCGAGATCGAGCGGAGCAAGCGGAGCAGCGAGGGGTTCGCGGTGCTGTTCCTCGACCTGGACCGCTTCAAGCAGGTAAACGACCAGTTCGGGCACGAGGCCGGGAACGACATCCTCAAGGCCGTAGCCGAAGAGATCAAGAACGCGGTGCGCGCCTCGGACGTGGCGGCCCGCTACGGCGGCGACGAGTTCGTGGTCATCCTGACCCGCACCGACCTGGACGGCGCCGCCCGGGTAGCCGAAGCGCTCCGGGCCGGCATCGAGGGGATCGGGCGCAGGCTGGGCTATCCGGCCGGGCTGATCACCGTGAGCGTCGGGGTGTCCGAGTTCGACCTCAACGAGCCTGAGGGAGACCTGCTGGTCTCCGCCGACCGGGCGTTGTACCGTGCCAAGGCGGCGGGACGCAATGCGGTTGCTTGAGCCCACATCGCTGTACACCGAAAGAATGGAGACTGTGACCGGACCGTTCAGTTCCAAGCCGACGGGCACACCGCAGCCGGGCCGTCCCGGCACGGCCGAGTCGATTCCCGATCCCTGGGGGGTGCGGCGGGCGGAGAACCTGCTCACCAGCCTGGAGGGCATCCTGTCGGCGCGGGTGGTCACCACGCCCCTGGGCGAGGTGAGCGAGGTCCACGTGCTGGCGCAGTCGGGCCTGGCCCCCAAGCAACTGGTGCGGAACATCGAGTCGGCGTTGCTGGCCCAGCTCGGCCTCAAGATCGACCACCGGAAGATCAGCATCGCCCAGACCGCCGACGTGAAGCCGATCGAGGCGCTGGAGCGGGAAGCGGTGCGGGACATGGTGCTCCAGCGGGCGGTGCTGTTCGAGAACCTGACCGTGGCGCCGGGCCGCCGTCAGCACCGGATCCTGATCTCGGTGACGCTCTCCTACCGGGGCCAGACCGAGACCGCGGAAGAGGAGAGCTCGGATACCCCGCGGAACCGGGTCGAGGGCGCGGCCAAGGCGGCAGTGACCGTGCTGGACCGGCTGCTCAAGGATTCGTCGCTGGCGCTCGAGGGGGCCAAGATCGTGGAAGGGTTCGACCGGGAGTTCGCCTTCGTGGCGGTGCAGGGGCTGGGCGGGCGGGAGACGCTGCTCCTGAGCGGCACGGCAGAGATCAAGGAGAGCGCGGAGCGCGCCGCGGTGTTCGCGGTGCTGGACGCGACCAACCGGTGGACGGAGATGAGAAGGCCGTCGTAGGGGACAGGCGGTAAGGCGGAAGGTAGAGCGGCGGTAGGCTTGTCCTGAGCCCATTCGCTGCGCTCAGGGCAGGCTCCGCGAAGGATCTAGCGGCAGGTAATGCGGCGGTGAGTCCGCCTGAAGGTTTGAAATACCGGATGCGTCCCCCCTCGCGTCCGCAAGACCCAATTGGACATCAGAGGCGAACGCCGCCGGCGAGAGCCGGGATAGTGGCGTGTGTTCCTTCGCTGCGGCTCAGGACAAGCCCTTCGACTGAACTCAGGACAAGTCTAGCGCATTCCTGGAGATGACTGTACCAGTAAGTAGTCGTCCCACTCAGAAAGGACCAAAAAGGTAAGGGGATCCCGGTCTTCGCAGCACAGAGCGGAGACAAAAGCGGACAACTGCGAGCGGAGCGTCTGGTGGGCCATAGCGA
>CAZASU010000159.1:0-4682 GCA_964487785.1 uncultured Gemmatimonadaceae bacterium
CACCGGATCCCGCTCACCTGGCTGCTGGAAAACGGCGGCGCCTCCATCCGATACCGAACGTATCGCGAGTTGGCTCCAAGAGGTTACGCCTCTCCGGAGGTCATTGAGGCAGCCCATCTGGCCATTACGGAGTCGAAGCCGGCCCTGGCCGTCGTCAAGAAGCAGAAGGACAACGGCATCTGGGGTGGGAACCTCCTCGGGCTGGCGACCTCGGTGGCCCAGGGGGTCAAGGATGTCGGAACCATCCCTCAATATCGGCGCCTGCTGCAGCTGGAGTGGCCCCGGTCGGGACGGCCCTTCAAGCTGGCGGACCGGGTCCTGTTCCGCCTTCTCTCTCGGGACGAGGACCCCTCGCTCCTCTTCGAGTTCCAGAAAGCCGTGAAAGCCGATCCTGAGGCCGAGGCATGGGCTCGGGGAATCATGCGCGAAGCCGTCTCCGCGGCGCTTGCCGAAGCGGGGCATGCCGAAGATCCCCGGCTCCGGGGGGCTGGGCATAAGATCGCCAGCGCTATTTCTCAGTTCCTCCGCAGCCCTCTGGCGGAGAAGCCTTTCCTCAAGTCCGGCAAGCAAATCGTGCTGCACCCGGAGGCTCACCCCCCGAGCTGGTATTCCGTCGCGATGCTGGCCTCGATGCCGAATCTGCAAAGGGAACGGGCCGGCTTCACCGAGAGGCTGGGGCACTATCTGGCCCAACCGGCACCCAAGAAGGCGTTCGTGATCCAGGTAGGCAAGAAGACCGTGAGGCCTCAGCATCTGATCCTTGGCGACCCGATCGAGGCGGACAGCAAGGGCGTGCCGAAGGATATCCCATTGGCGCTACATTACATAGAACTGTTGGCCCGGATGGGTGCCCTGGAGTGGGCGCCGGTGGCCACCAAGGTCCTGGCTCGCCTCCTCAAGGATCTGGACGAGGCCGGAATCTGGCGACCCAAGAACCTCCGCTCGCAGCCCAAGGCCGGGAACAAGATCACCCATCACTACTATCCTCTTCATATAGACGCCAAGACCACTGAGGGACGGGAGGTCGATATCACCTTCCGGCTCGCGCTGATCGGTCAGGCGCTCGGCTGGGCTCCCACATATAGCTGAAGGACCGACTTGCGGCGGAGGAGGTAGTTTGTCATACTACTATCAATGCCGCGACTTGACCTCACCCGGTTCGGATTCACCCCGACTGAGACCCTCATTTACGAGGTTCTCCTCACCAGCGGCCCCGGGACCGGCTATGCCATCGCCCGTGCCGCTGGACTCGCCCGAGCCAACGCCTACAGTGCGCTGGAAGGCCTGGTAACCAAGGGAGCTGCCCGGGTCGAGGGCGGCCGTCCCCGTCATTATCGTCCCGAGCCGCCGACCAGCCTCATAGCCCGGATCTCGAACGAGCACGGCCTGGCCCTGGAACGCCTCAGCGCCGATCTGGAAACGATCGCCGTCCCGGCCACCCCCACCGTAGTCGAGATCGAAACCGGGCGGGCGGTCCTTCAGCTCATTACCCATGACGTGGCCCGGGCAACCCGTTCGGTCGCACTGGCCGCGCCTCCTGATGCGTTCCCCCTCCTGACCCCAGCGCTGCGCCGTCCGGTTTCCTCCGGCCTGCCGGTCGAGCTGTATTCCACGTCGCCGGTGGAGCTCGGGTTCCACCCCGTTGAGGTCATTCCGGATGGGCATTCCTGGCCGGGAATGCCGATCATCTCGGTCGTCGACGATCGAAGTGCCATCCTGGGATCACGACAGGGCAGCGAAGTGCGTGGCCACTGGAGTACCGCGCCGGCCTTGGTGGCCGCGGCCCGACTCGCCCTCCAACGCCTTCGTGCAGCGCCATGAGTGATCCGATCGATCCGGCGTTGCACCAGCTTCAGCGCGAATATCTGAGCACCATGCCCGCGCGTCTGGAGGAGTTGCGCTCCGATGTCGCCGAGTTCCGCGCCGGACACCGGAACGCCGCGGATTCCCTCAAGACACGACTCCACCGGCTGGCCGGATCCGGTGGATCCTACGGCTTTCTGGAGCTCAGCTCGATTGCACGGGAAGCCGAGCACTGGCTCGCTCGCAACCCGCCGTCGGGTGAGGCCGATCAGCTGGTGGAGATTGTGGATCGCCTGGCGAGAGCCGTCGGCCTGGCCGAAGCCGAAATGGCCCCGGCGAGCGCGGCCCAGGTGGCCGGGCCGACGCCGCGCGCGCTGGTCATCATGCGGCAGACTGCGGTTCGCGACCGGATCGCCCAGGAGCTTCGGGCCGCCGGTTATGAGGTCCGTTTCGGCACCCGGCAGGACGACCCGGCCGGCACTGCACTGGCCGAGCTTCCCCACCTGGTTGTGATCGGCGGAGAGGCCGGTGAAGGGGATCCGTCGGCCATCGCTTCCGCCTGGACCCGGGACCCCACCCGACGACCGGGGGCCGTGGTGCTGGTGGAGACGCTTCGGGCGGTTGACCGGCTGCGCGCAATTGCCGCCGGCGTGGATGCCGTGTTTCCCGTGGAACAGGTGGAGCAGAAGCTTCTCCCCTACGCTCGAACTTTCGCGCGGATCGGCCCCCCGCCATCGAGCGTGCTGTTGCTCGAGCCCGATGGCTCTCAACCATCGGGAATTGCCGGCTCCCTGGAACAGGCTGCCATCAAAGTCGTTCGCTGCCAGTCGGGGCAACACCTGCAGGAGAGTCTGGAGCGGGAGCGCACCGATCTGCTGCTGCTGGACTCCCGCCTGGCAGACCCGGGTGCGTTCGCGCTTATCCGTCTGGTGCGGCAGGATCTCCGCTACAGCCTGCTCCCGATCGTAGTGGTGGGGACGGAGAGCACGCCCGACCGCATCGCTGCCCTCAGAGCCGGTGCGGATGACTTCCTCCCTGGCAGCGCTGACCCGGAGCTTCTGATTCAGACCGTGATTGCCCGGGCCGCCCGGGGACGTCGCGTACGGGAGATGGTGCATCGCGACGGTGTCACCGGTCTGCTCAACCACGCTACGCTGGTGTCCGAGCTGGAGACCGCGGTGGACTACAGCCGCCGCCACGGCGAGCCCCTGGCCTTCGTGCTCTTCGAGCTGGAGAACTTCCGCCGAATGGGGGAGCGGCTGGGCCCCCGCATTGGCGGCGAGATCCTGCTCCACATCGCCGCCGTGTTCCGATCGAACGTCCGGGCCAGTGATGTCATCGGCCGCTACGGGGGGGATGCGTTCGGTATGCTGCTCCGGGGGGCCAGTGCGACGGGTGTCGCCGTCCTCACCGAGAAGCTGCACCGGCTGTTGGGGGAGCAGCCGGCGCAGACTACCGGAGGGGAGGTCGGCCTGCTCCCGGTGAATGTGGGTGCCGCCGTGTTCCCCCGCGATGGCATGTCAGCCGCGGACCTCATGCACGCAGCGGATCGAGAGCTTAGGAAGGCGGGGCAGCGGGGCAGCGGGGCGGCAGGGCAGTAAAACAGAAACCCTCCCGTGCCGATATTCAGCATGAGAGGGTTTCTTGATTGCGGTTGAACTGCCCCCGCTGCCCCGCTGCCCCGCTGCCCGCCTAGTGTCGGAACCCGCTCGAGAGCGGCAGTACGTCCCGCGGGTTCTTCTCGTCGCCGAAGAGTAGCCGCCCTTCCCGGAAGGTTGCCCCCCGGAGGGTCAGCGCGAGTACCTCGCCCAGCTCCTGCACCACGAAGACCTCGATCTTGTCCCGAACTTCCTTCGGCAGGTCCTCGAGATCGGGCTCGTTCTCCTTCGGCAGGATGATCTTCGTGATTCCGGCCCGGACGGCGCCAAGAACCTTTTCCTTCACACCGCCGATCGGCAGAACCCGGCCGCGGAGGGTAATCTCTCCAGTCATCGCGATGTCGTGCCGCACGGGTCGTCCGGACAGCGCGGAGACCACCGCCGACGCCATTGTCACGCCGGCCGACGGACCGTCCTTCGGAATCGCTCCCGCGGGAACATGGATGTGGATATCGCGGTCGAACATCTCGTCCGTGATCTGGAGCGCCGCCGCGTGCGAACGGGCGTAGGTCCAGGCCGCTCGAGCGGACTCCTTCATGACATCGCCGAGCTGCCCGGTCAGGACCAGCTCGCCCTTGCCGCGCATGGTGGAGGCCTCGACGAACATGATGTCCCCGCCGGCGGGCGTGTAGTACATCCCGGTAGCGACGCCGGCCTCGTCCTCCCGGGCCATCTTTTCGGGGTGCACTTTGGGGCGTCCCAGCAGGTCGTCCACCATCTCACGATCGATCGAGATGCTCTGAACCTCTTTGGCGGCGATCTTCCGGGCCACCTTCCGGGCCAGCCGGCCGATCTCCCGCTCCAGCTGGCGGACGCCGGACTCGCGGGTGTAGCTGGTGATGACCTCCGACAGCGCTTCGTCGCTGATCGTGAGCTGCTCGGTGCTCACCCCGTTCTCGGTGAACTGGCGGGGGATGAGATACTTCCGGGCGATCTCCTGCTTCTCCCGCTCGGTGTAGCCGGCGAACTCGACCACCTCCATCCGGTCCAGCAACGGGCCTGGAATGTTCTGAATGAAGTTGGCAGTGGCGATGAACAACACCTCGCTCAGATCGAACGGCATGCCGAGGTAGTGGTCCACAAAGCTGTCGTTCTGCGCCGGGTCGAGTACCTCGAGCAGCGCGCTGGCGGGGTCGCCCTGAAAGGAGACACCGAGCTTATCCACCTCGTCGAGCAGGAAGACCGGGTTCCTGGTTCCCGCCTGCTTCATGCCCTGAATGA
>CAZASU010000160.1:0-1139 GCA_964487785.1 uncultured Gemmatimonadaceae bacterium
ACCTCCAGCTCCTCGAACACCGCTTCGATGACCAGATCGGCCCGGCTGAAACCGCTGAAGTCGGTGGCTCCGGAGAGCAGAGCACTCAGGCGCTCGTACTGGGGCCGGGTCAGCCGGCGGCGTTGCAGCCGCTCCTTGAGAAGCCCGGCGGCAGCCTTCAGGCCCTTGCCGACCCGGGTCAGGTCGGAGTCCTTGAGCCGGGTGTCAACCTCGACGTTGAGCACCGCCGTCCCGGCGATTCCCGCTCCCATGAAGCCGGATCCCACCACACCCAGCCGGCGAATCTGTCGGGGAGCAGCGGTGCCGGGGCGAACGCCGTCGTCCTTCTTGAGCGCCGTGGTGGCAAAGAAGATCTGCACCAGCTTTCGGGACACGTCTCCCACCGCGAGTTCACCGAACGCCCGGTGCTCTTCGGCCAGCCCCGCCGTAATTCCCTGCTCCAACCCCACCTGGACGGCCTCGAGGGCGGCAAGCGGCGCGGGATAGTGGCCGCCGGTCTTCTTCAGCAGTTGCTTCCGCGCACCGCGATAGACCAGCTGGCGCCCCACGGCCGTGCGGTCGAGGATCAACCCCGAAAGGCCCGCCTTCTGCTGGCGCTTGGGAAGCCCGTCACGCGCGAGCCGGTCCGCCGCCGAAATGGCTACCTGCCGGAGAATGCTGTGGGGAACCACCTCATCAACCAGCCCGAGCCTGAGCGCCTTCGAGGCCCGCTCGGTCTTGCCGGTCAGGATCATGTCCAATGCGGCTCGGGCCCCAATCAGCCGGGGTAGCCGCTGACAGCCGCCCGCTCCTGGAATGAGTCCCAGCTGAACTTCCGGGAGCCCCAGCACCGTCTTCGGATGATCGGTGGCGATTCGGTAGTGACAGGCCAGCGCCACCTCGAGACCCCCACCCAGGCAGGCGCCGTTAATGGCCGCCACGATCGGTTTGTGAAAGGTCTCGAGACGGCTCACCGTCTCCTGCCCCTCAAAGCTCAATCGCTCGGCCTCGGTCTGACTCCCGACGGCGGTGAATTCCTCGATGTCCGCACCGGCGATGAAGGTGTCGGCCTTGCCTGAGATGAGCACCACCGCGCGGGTCAGGGGATCTTCCCGCAGACGACCCAGCAACGCCTCCAGCTCGGTCTTCACGGCAGCGTT
>CAZASU010000160.1:1239-4600 GCA_964487785.1 uncultured Gemmatimonadaceae bacterium
CTTGCTCGTAGACTCCAGACTCTTGACCCTAGACTCGTGAATCACGCGTTACATCCTCTCCAAAACCATGGCATACCCCATCCCGCCCTGCGCGCAGATGGAGAGCAGACCGAACTGCACGTCGCGGCGCCGCATCTCGTGGGCAAGAGTGGTGACCAGGCGCGCGCCGGTGGCGGCGAACGGATGGCCGATGGCGATCGAGCCCCCCGACACGTTGGTGCGTTCCCAGTCTACCTCACCCACCGGGCCCGCCAACCCGAGACGATCGGCCCAGGCCTGCGAGCCCCAGGCTTGCACGTTCGAGAGTACCTGGGCGGCGAAGGCCTCGTGAATCTCCACCAAACCCAGCTCGCTCCAGCTGAGCTCGGCGCGCTCCAGTGCCTTGGGAACCGCGAAGACCGGACCCATCAGGAGCTGCCACCCGGGGTCCACCGCACTCACCGCGTAGCTCCGGATGTAGGCCAGCGGCTCGTGACCCAGGGCCTTCGCTTTCTCTTCCGCCATGAGCAGCACGGCGGCCGCGCCATCCGTGAGCGGGGAGGAGTTTCCGGCCGTAACGGTGCCGTACCTCCGGTCGAACACCGGTTTGAGTTTAGCGAGGGCGTCCAGCGACGTATCGGAGCGGACGCCGTTATCGGCCGTGATGACCTGGTCCATCTCCGGGCCGCTGAACCAGGGAGCGATCTCCGCCGTGAGCCGGCCATCGGCTGTGGCGGCGGCGGCCCGCTGGTGGCTCATCAAGGCGAGCCGGTCCTGTTCCTCCCGGCCGATGCCGTTCTCCTTGGCCATCTTCTCGGCCGCTTGTCCCATCGACTCGCCGGTGGAAGGCTCGGCGATTGCCGGAGAAACCGGGATCAGGTCGCGCGGGCGTATCCGGGTCATCGCCGCAACCCGGCCACCGAAGCTACGCGCCTTGCTGGCGTCGACGAGAACCTGGCTGAAGCGGCGGGAATGAAGGATCGGAATGTCGGAGAGCGACTCGACCCCACCGGCAAGAATCGCGTCGGCGTGACCCAGCAGGATCTGGTCGGCGGCGTTGTTGATCGCCTGGGCCGCGGAGGCACAGGCACGATTCAGGGTGTAGGCGGGCACGCTCGGCGGCAGCTGCGGTAACAGGCTCACCTCGCGAGCCACGTTGGGGATCAGGGAGGAGGGCACCACCTGGCTGAATACGACCTCGTCGATCTCACGACCGTCGATCTCGCTGCGATAGAGCAGCTCGCGCGCCGCGTGGCGGGCCAGCGCCGTGGCCGGCACGTCCCGAAAGACCGTGCCACTCTTGGCGAAAGGAGTACGGACGCCGGCGACGATTCCGACCCGCCGGCCCCGGCGGGAGTCGAGCATGCTTCTCCGGTGTAAAGTGGACGACTGAGAAGAAGGAGACCCCTTCCCCTTCTCACCTCTCACTTCTTACTTCTTACTGCTATAACACTGGCCACTGCCCGCCACCGTTCGGCGTCGACAGTCTCCAACACCTCGCGCCCGTGTGCCACGGTGAGAGGAGTAACCAGGCGAGCCAGCTCGCCGGGGTGCAGGAGGTGGCGCTCCGAGGTCGGACCCCAGCCCGCCTCGAGTTGCGCCTCGAGAAACGTTTCCATCATGAGCCGGCCACCGGGCGCGACCAGCCCTAGGATTCTGGGCATGCTGGCTCGGTCAAGATAATTGAATACCAGGACCGCATCAAAACTACCGAACTCCGGCCAAGGGCCCTCCAGGTCGGCCTCTCGCCAGTCCACCGTGAGGTTTGCCGCTGCAGCGCGTTCACGAGCCGTGGCAAGCTTGGCGGCATCGCGATCGACGCCGACAACCTCCGCGCCGAGGGCCGCAGCCGCCAGGCCGTGGCGTCCCTGTCCACAGGCGAGGTCGAGAACCCTCGCCCCGGGTCGAATCACATGAGCGTGCCAGAGAAACCAGGTGCTGGGCCGGGTAGCCCGCGAGATGGGGCACAAGGTCATGGTAGGCGGTCCCTGGAGCGCGCGACGGTGGAGAAGCTCGCCATGCAGCCGGCCGATCTCCTGATCATTGGGGGTGGCATCAACGGGGCGGGAATCGCCCGTGACGCGGCGATGCGCGGATTGCGAACGATCCTGGTCGAGCAGAACGACCTCGGATCCGGCACCAGCTCGCGTTCCAGCCGGCTCATCCACGGCGGCCTGCGGTACCTGGAGCAGGGTGAGCTCGGGATGGTGCTGGAGGCGAACCGGGAGCGTCGCACCCTTCAGCGGATCGCGCCCCACCTGGTGTGGCCACTGGCATTCGTCTTCCCGGTCCATCGCGGAGACCGGATCTCACGCTGGCGCCTCGCGGCCGGGATGCTGCTCTACGATCTGCTCGCCCTGTTCCGCAATGTGCGACTACACCGGATGCTGGGCAAGCGGGGCATGCTCGAGGCCGAGCCGATGCTCCGCGACCGGGGGCTGCTGGGCGGCGCCCGCTACTACGACGCGCAGTGCGACGACGCCAGGCTGGTGATTGCCTCCGCTCGCTCGGCCATGCACCACGGCGCCCTGGTGGCCAACTACATGGCGGTGGTAGGCCTGGAGCGGACCGCCGGCCGGGTGGTCGGGGCCCAGATCGAGGACCGGCTCACCGGCGAGCGCGGCGTGGTTCGGGCGAGCGTGGTGGTAAATGCCAGCGGCCCCTGGTCCGACCAGGTGCGCCGGCTGGAGGACGCCGGCGCCACTCCACTACTGCACCCCACCAAGGGTGTGCACGTCGTGGTGGAGCGCTCGCGGCTCGACAACCGCGACGCGGTGGCCTTTACCAGCCCGATTGACGGCCGGGTAATATTCGTCCTCCCCTGGGGCGACCTTTCCTATATCGGCACGACCGACACCGACAGCGCCGAGTCGCCCGATGATCTGAGCGTCACCGGCCACGACATCGTGTACCTGCTCCGTTCAGCCAACGCCCGGTTCCCCAGCGCCCGGCTGAGTGTCGAAGACGTGCGGGCGACCTGGGCGGGGCTCCGGCCGTTATTGCTCGATCGCGACCAGCAGGTTGCCTCCAGCCGCTCGCGCGAGCACGCCATCGTGACCGGCTCGGGCGGAATGCTGACGGTAGTCGGAGGCAAGCTCACGACCTATCGGTCACTGGCGGCTGAGGTGGTGGACAAGGCGATGCGGGAGCTGCGGCATCGTGACGGCCGGCCCCGTCACGCGGAAGCCCGGACCGACGAGGAGCCGCTCCCCGGTGGTGAGACCGCGGATCTGAGTCAGTTTCGGGAGCGCGGACTGGAGCTCGGCATTCCCCCGGTCAGCGTGGACCACCTGCTGCGGCACTACGGCACCGAGGCGGCAGGGATCTTCAACCTCGGAGGCGCCGACCGGCGACTCTTTCGCCGGCTGGTGCCGGCCCACCC